>KQ960878.1:47805-48049 GCA_001553355.1 Veillonellaceae bacterium DNF00626 | reverse complement strand
TTGTTTAATGTTTCTGCATTAGTTGTATCTATGTTTTTATTGTCCGTCAGTACGGTAATCAATGAAGCCCCGTCAGCTTTCTTTATTTCAATATTTCCTCCGGTATAATCCCCGGCTTCTGTCCCTTGATTTTTATGCTCATAAAATACAGTGGTATCTCCCTTATAAAAACCTATACTAATCTTTTTATCGGATTTCTGATGAATAAAACCTTTATCTCCATCAAAAGTATTCAAACTACTAT
>KQ960878.1:46392-47705 GCA_001553355.1 Veillonellaceae bacterium DNF00626 | reverse complement strand
AGTATTCAAACTACTATTTCCAATACTGCCATATGCACCTTTCAATGCACCTTTACTCTCATGATTCCATTCAGCTCCATCCTTTAAAATCATGTGAGCTTCACCCTTATTG
Source organism: Veillonellaceae bacterium DNF00626 (assembly GCA_001553355.1). Classification (GTDB taxonomy): domain Bacteria; phylum Bacillota; class Negativicutes; order Veillonellales; family Dialisteraceae; genus Dialister. The sequence goes on along the minus strand of KQ960878.1, from coordinate 47,593 downwards.
ACACCAATCAAACCGGAAAAATGAGAGTTAGATGTATTCAAGGCAAGACCGATTTTTCCGCTCTTACCTCTCGCTGTTCCTTCAGCAAGTATATTCCCTTCAATAATTACATCATGTTTCTTTCCATTGGCTTTAAGTGCATTACCGGCAAAAGAACTATTGGCATTAAATATACCTCCATCATTAACATGTACGGATAGAATCCCATCCCCTTCTGTGGTAAATTTCACACCATCCAAAGATACACTGCCATTTTTAATATCTGCCAATGTCGCATTCTTCGCCTCTGATTCCAACATTCCCTTCAACTTGAAGAAAGTTTTATCTGTAGCATTTCCGTTATCTGCCTGGTTGGCATCAATGGTTATCAATGTTTTTGCTTGTTCATCCTTATTCTCAACCTTCAGTAGTGCATCTTGATCTCCATTGGAAATATCAACGCTTCCCGTATTTTTCCCTTTAATCAAAATATACTTCTTTGGTGAACCATTTTTCCCTTTGAGTATAAGCTCTTTAACATTTTTCATTACAAGCTTATACTCGCTATAAATATGATAGCGTTTATCCGCATTCGAACCACCTGCAGCGTTTAAAGTCAAGGAATGACCGGTCATATCAACAAACCCGTGATCATTCGTCCAATAAATAGTTGCCACATTGTTTAAATACTTCTCAACCTCCGGTTTATCTATTTTACTTATGTCAATTTCTGTATTTTTATTAATCGTATATTCAGAAAGTGAATCACCCTCACTATCTACATTGACATATTTATTTTTAAACCATTCATTAGCATTAACATCTACACCATAATTCGGTTCAAGGATAGGAGTTTGTGTCGTAAAAGTATCTTCTGCCGATGGATGTCCTTCTCCTCCCGGCACCGGAGATGGTGTAGTTGCGTTAATCACCCCTTGTCCGTTGTCTTTCCAGTCCACTCTTTGTTCTAACGTCTTAGCCGGCGCTGTCATAAGCCCTTCAGCAATATAGGCTTGAGCCGTAAGATTTTTATCTTTAGGTGTGTAATACAGTTTACCGACAACAGCATTAAGGGCTTTCGTCGCATCACCTATATTTGTGGCATCCGTAAAAATCTTAATGGTCGAATTTGCTTCTGCTGCTTCGACATATGTATCTCCCGCTTTATAATTTGCTGTTTCTTCTCCATTTCCTTCATGGGCATAGTAAAGGTATGCATTTC
>KQ960878.1:0-46292 GCA_001553355.1 Veillonellaceae bacterium DNF00626 | reverse complement strand
GTCAGTCCAATATACGCTGAAGCCCCATTCATACGAATAGTTCCCTGTAAATCAGCTGTCTGTGTACCTACGGCAGTTCCATTTTCATTAGTATTGAAATAAACCTGGGCGCCTTTTCCTAAATCCATAAGATAATAGTCACCCTTCGCATCTTCTTTTACTTTAAAAATTCCCCCACCAATGTGAAGCATTGATGCTACCGAATTAGTTTTACCTCCGTTAGCTGCATAAATCCCACGTCGTAACGTATTTTTTTGAGAATCATCTATATCCACTGTATGAATATTTATTTTTCCCCCATCTTCACTAAAGAAAATAGCACTTGTAAATATATTTCCACTTTTCGGTTTTAAAATTCCTATGGCTCCCGGATTTATTTTAAATGTCCCTTTAATGTTTAAAGTAGCAAGTCCATATGCCTCAATACCTCTGGTATACCATGTGCCCCCTAATAATTTTTCGATAACCACATCTGTGTCAATATTTGCCGTACTTGATTTCTTAGCGTACATATCTCCCATTTTGATACCAATAGCACCAAATTGACCTCCACCTTGCGCTGCAGCATCGCTATACTTTGCCACTTCATGGATAGTAATCGTACTCTTAGGTGCATTTGACTGATTTTTATTGCTATAAATTTCTATTTTTGACCCCTGCATACCTAAAATACCAATAGGTCCTGCAACACCCTCTTCTTTTCCACCATCCTTAACAAATGATTGGATTGTCAGGTTATGTCCTGCCATATCTAAAACAGTAGGGTTTTCTGCTGATTCATTAAATATCCCGGCATAAGCTCTTCTTGGTGCTGCAGGTTCTAATACATCAACAACTCGATCTTCGGTCAGTGTTGTTTCTCCTCCTACAATCGCCTTTGATGTATCAGCTGATACTGATGCTTGACATCCGCCTGCCATTAAAAGAGTAACTATACCTACGGCTAATTTTTTCATTTGTTTGTGACTCATGTAATAACTCATACTTCCTCCTCGATTAACTATAAAATAAATTTTACTTTTCCCTTAGTATTGAAAATATCCGTTTCACTTACATGCGGTAAAACACCTCCTAACTTTTTTACTATATTTATCTATTTTCCTTAGGAATATCTCTTCTTTTTATAGGTGTATTTCATCAAGTTTCTCCTTCCTGCATAAAATTCTATAAGGATATATTTCTTTACTATGTTTTTGTTTTTCATCATTTATCCTGCCCATTTATATTTCTCTCGCTATCAATTTTACCAATATCTCCTTTACAATATTCGTTTTGCTAAATACTTTATTTTCTCTATCATCGCTTATCCATATTTCTTTCATAACAATCCACTTTCTTACTTTCGCCTTCTATTATCGATATATATTTTATTATCAAATCTTATGATTAATAATAAAAAGCGCGAACATGAAATAATACTTAAAGAATCAACGTAAAAACAAATTGCCACCGATTCTTTATGCATATTCACTCATGCCGCGCAGATATAAAAAACAGATGGCACTCTGACTTAGTTCTTTGTTCTTTTATGTCCCATGACGGCTATCTCCTAAAAGAACTCCCCTTACAGTTGCGGGCCAGCATCGGCTTCTCACCGAAATTTCCCAGATTGTTCCATAATGCATTTATTGAATTATAATGAAGTAATCTTTTATCGGATTTATTATACCATTTCCTCTTTCTTTTTTGAAATACTTTTTACTTTATAGATTTTATGTTCTATCATTTTAAATTCATTTATTATATGTAATTTCTACCGGACTCAACTTTTTTATATTCTTACCAAAAACAGGCAACCACTGAATAGAATGATTGCCTGAAATAATTATATTTTTTTATCTATGCTTTTAGAATGCAAATCGTATACCGGCATCCAATCTCCATTTATTATTAAATTTAGATTTGATATTCTTTGTAAATGTACCATAGATGTAGCTTGTTTCGCTCATCTTATAGCTGCCTCCGATTTCAAAGTCAAGCCATGTGTCACGTAAATTAATCTTGGATTGTTTAGTCGTATTATTCATTGTCAATTCTGTTTTCATTTCTCCATTGAATTCCCGTGCAACTGCCAATTTAGCAAATACTTGACTTTTTTCGGTTTCTTTTCCTAATGCTAACGCTAATCTACCAACGTAGCTATTCATACCGCCTTGTTTAATTGTCATTTTTTGCTGATTTTCGACTGCTACTTCTTTTGTATCTCCTTCTACACGACTCAGTGTCCATTCAATAGATGGTTCTACATAAATTCCGTCTTTTAATATTTTCCGTGTCCCAAATTCTGTACTAATTGAATAAGCCGGTACTCTGTATTCCCCTTTAATATCAGCATTTAAATTCATCGCCTTGATATCAAATTTGTTGTTCAATGTTCCAAATTTAGCAATAACATCAACGTAATTACCATTTTCTCCTTGTTTTGTTCCATAAATAGCTCCACTAATTCCGGTAATTTTGCTTGTCCCCAAGTCGGCTAAAGTATTATCTATTACTGCATATTCTGCAGCACCACCGATAATCAAATCACCAACTTTTTTATCATAACCGATTTGGATTTTTTTATATTTCTGCATATAGTAGATTTCTTGTTTATCTGCATCAGTTCCATTAAAATCGTTTTTACCGCTTTCGTATGTTGTCCACACGCCACTTTCTTTATTTAGAAGTCTTACATCTCCCATACGTCTTTCTAAATCATTTCCATAAATACTCCATGCAGTATTAACAGCGGTAAATCCCATTCGTAATCCCATCATCGTCTGTGTTTCATATTTCCCTACTTCTTTTTCTACTTTTTTCGGTGTCACATTCTGAATCTCTTTGTCATTCGCTGTTTTTTCTACAATGATGGTATGCTCTTTTTTGTCTGCTTGATTAATTTCTTTTTTCAAACTTCCTTGTCCGGTTGTTGCATTAAACGCCATTTCTTTCAAATCGCCTAATTTCATAGTGACAGAAGAATCAAGTACACCTTCTGCTATAGTCACACGACCACTCAAGTTATTTTCTTTATTTTTATAACCTTCATAAATCAGTTTCCCTGCTAATGCATTAAGCGCATGATCCACAGCATCGGCATCTTGCATATTAATTCCACTATTGTCGGTTATCATCGTTATAATAGAGCCTTCTCGTGCTGTTTTAATTACTACATCACCGGCTTTATAGTTTTCTCCCCGACTGCCGTCTCCATCATGTTTGTAAATAACTTTCATATCTCCACTATAATCATCAATAGTCAGTTTATGTTTCGCATTTTGGCGTATGATTCCGTTGGATGCTTGTAATATCTGAACTTCACTATCCGGAGATGCACCGATAACACGTCTATGCACATCTGCATCATGCCCTTTTTCGTTGATATATCCAACCCCTACTTGTTCATGTATCCATGTCGCCCCATTTGCTAATCGCATATAAACGTTCCCCGGAATTAAAGCCGGTTTTTGTGTAAATCTGCTGATGCCATAAATACCGGTCGTAGTTACAAGGCCTTGGAGATAAGAATCTTTGTTATTCAATCCCAATGTGATAATTCCATCACTTTCTGAACTTACATCTCCTACAATTTGTACCGGGCGTGTTTCCGATAAGGCTTTTATTTCCATTTTATTTGTGTTTCTATTTATTTCATACTTTGCATTAATTTCAATTTCTCCGGCAGTATAAGCAGCAATAGATGCCACATCAGTACCTACAATTTTTCCACCGCCAATAAAAATATGTGCCTTCCCTTTGTTTATTTTATTTGCGGGTCCTCCGTGCACTTCTATAGCTCTCCAGTCTTTTGAAACGATGTCTACCAAACCGTCAATGGTAATGTCTGCTCTTCCATCTTCAGCATTGGCTTCAACCGCACCAAAGTCTTCTCCTTTACCAATAACACGAATTTTAACAGCCTCATCCCAACTGTCTCCGTTTTTAATATGCAAATTGGAATATCCCGGCACTTTATAAAATTTGGTTACGCTACGTATACCACCTACCCATATTCCACGACCATATGTACTATGTGTACTGTCTACTTCTATATCAATTCCTTTTGTATTCTCTATCGTTAAATCACCGCTATATTGTAAAATGCCATACGGAGTTCTTCTTTCAACTCCTGCCGCTCCTGATGCTTTAACTACCAATTTATGACCGTTCATATTAATTTTTCCCTTGGTATCTCCATGCCAAAATACAGTACCAAAGTGAGGATCAAACTCCAACCCTGCCATATCTTTTTCTGCTTTTACATCTAAGGTCACATCGTGGTTAAAATTATAATTTCCTTTTCCGTCATAAAGTCCTGTTTTACTCCACCAAGCTTTTGTTTCATCGGCATAATGTATAGTTTCAGCGATTTGCATATTCACCGGCTTATTTAAATCTACTTCAATCTTCTCCACCGGTTCCACTTTTGTTATATCACTATTATCTGCCATTGCTTGATAACATCCTGCCATCAGTAATATAGCTACGCCGGCAGCCAATTTTTTCATATTGATTTGATTTTCTTTTTTCCACATAATCATTATCTCCTTTTGATAAAAATAGTTTTTTATTCTTATTATTCAACTGCAAAAATATTTCCCCTTTTACTTTTACAAAACATATAACAAAAACTTTATGGCGGTCTATGACTTCGATAAATAATTCTTTTCATATGTCCTCCCCCTTTTTGGAATAGTGGCTTTATTACATATTCTACTATAAAAAAGCGCAACATTAACACAAATGAAGTTTTTTAACCACATCTGTACTCATGCCACGCAAGTCACCAACAGATAAGAATCCATGGCATTCTGACTTCGTTCATCACATTGCCATGTCTGTGTGCCAGATTTTCCATGACAATGTTCACTTTACAGCTACGGGCTAGTTTCGGAATCACACCGATATTTCCCATGAGTATTCTCATTTAATCTATTTTATTCATTTAATTTATAACCATATCTAATATAAATTATCATACAATATATTTTTTCTTTTTTCAAGTTATATTTTGATAAGATGAGTTTCAACTTTTACTCGGTGAATCGTAAGTACCAACTTTTATTCAATAAATTCTTCACATGTAATGATTATACATGAACATCAAAAGTTTTCCAATTAGTTATTAGGAATTTTACAACTTATTTCCTCTGTCAATTCATAGCATATTTTTTGTCGCTATTTTATGGAAATATCACTAAAAGCAAAAATCTTCTCCATGTATGGAAAAGGTCATAATCATGAAGAAATTGACGATAAATGTGGCCTTTCATATAATGAGCTTTTTATCACGCACATTGTAACAATATTCTCTATCTGTCAGCATTCTTACCGTGACTGAAATCGGTAAATGTAATGTTATGAAATTGATACATGCTAAACGAGTTAATACGTGTCATCTATTCTCAATCGAGCATATAGATATACAGAAATCTTTTGTTTATAGTATAATTTAAGTATGTATCCAAAATATGAGGTGGCTTTACAATGAAAAATCATTTTTATATCAGAGATTTTGTAAGGATTCAAGAGAATACGGGATTATCTGATAAAAGTTTGGCGACATTAGCTGAAACGAAATCGGAGAATACCATCGATGCTTATGAATCTGATTGGAATGATTTTTGTGATTGGTGTCGTTATCACCATCAGTCGTCGTTCCCCGCTACGTCTGAAACTATTATTAATTATATTAACGATTTGGCAGATTATGCTAAGGTGTCTACTATTCGTCGGCGTATCAGTGCTATTTCTGAAAACTTTAATGCTGCCGGATATACTGAAGACAATCCTTGCCATGCTTGGCTTGTTCGGGAAGCGCTCATCGGTTTACATCGCATGAAAGGAATCATGCAAAAAGGAAAAACTCCTATTTACTGGGAGGAATTAGAGAAGATGATTTCTCTCATAGATGACACTTCTCTCGTGGGAGCACGGGACAAGGCCATTCTTTTGCTTGGCTTTTTGGGTGCTTTTCGCCGAAGTGAATTGGCAGGATTAGATGTAGAAAATTTATCTTTCTTCCCTCAAGGAATGATTGTCACTTTATTTCATTCCAAAACAGATCAGGAAAAAGCCGGTCAATCTGTGGGTATTCCCTATATAAAAGAAGAAAATATGTGCGCTGTACGAGCTGTCAAGCATTGGATGAATGTATCAAAAATTACTTCAGGTCCTCTTTTTCGAGGTATATTAAAGAGTCAAAAGGTCGCTACCAGACGCATCAATGACAAGACCATCAATTTAATTGTAAAGAAATATGTATCAGCCATCGGTCTTCCGGTTGATTTATATGGTGCTCATAGTTTAAGACATGGTTTTGCTACCTATGCGGCATTAAACGGTATCGAAGAACGTTTAATCATGAAGCAAACACGACATAAGTCGGTGGAAATGGTGCGTCATTATATTAATGAAGCAAGCGTATTTACGAATAATCCTATTTCAATGATTTTTGATAAGGAAAAATAAAATGCCGTAAACGAAGAGCGCATTCCGTTTACGGCATTTTATTTTTTATTTGTAAGATACCGGCACTTTAATAATTTGTCCGGGCACAAGTGGTGTATCGTGTTCTATATGATTTATTTTTTGTATATCATAAATATATTTCCTGATATCGGTTGTATTATCTACTTCTTTAGCTGCAATATCCCATAATGTATCATTGCTATTTACTTCTACTTCTTTATAAACTACTTCTGATGAAAATATCGATGCATTGGCAATCCAACCGTAGCAAAATACACTTATTATAAACAGTACTAAAATTTTTTTCATTTCCTGACACCGCCTTCTCCATCGAACAAATTTTTGTCGAATGTTTGTTCTATATAGAGAATAGCACAGAATATCTGTTCGGTCAATAGGTGTTTTTCTTTTTATTTCAAATATTCCTATATAATACTCGATGGGAAATTACTCATTTCTCTGTTAACCGCTTAAAGTCATCGCATTTCAGGTCTTTTTATCCAATGCTAAAATTCCCGGCAATAGAATTTTTTATTTTTTGTATCAAATGTTCGGTGAACTTTTGTTTGCTTTATATTTTGTTAACGTTTATAATAAAAATATATAGTTATTTTAAGGTTTTGAAGGAGGCATTCTCGATGACGAAAAAATTAAATGATCATAGAAGCCTGACTTCACGAGAAAGTCATATTTTGGAATTTATACGAAAAAAGATTTGGGAGGATGGGTTCCCCCCTACGGTACGTGAAATTGGTATGGCTGTTGGTCTACGTTCGACTTCTACTGTTCATGGATATTTATCAAGGTTGGAAGAATTGGGATTCATTAAAAAGGATCCATCCAGTTCTCGTGCTATTGAAATTGTAGATGAAAATTCTTGGCACAAAAAGAAAATGGTTCCGATGCCTCTTATCGGTGCTGTGCATGCAGGTGATCCGATGTACGCCGATGAGTATTGCGAAGATGTATTTCCTTTACCGTCTGCCTTGGTTGGTCGAGATGCTGATTGTTTCATCTTGGAGGTTCGCGGTGACAGTATGATTAATGCCGGTATTGAAGAGGGTGATTATCTGATTGTAGCTGAGCAGGAAACGGCACAAAATGGTGATATCGTAGTGGCACTTCTTGAGGATGAGGCTACGGTAAAGCGTTTCTATCGCGAGGCTGATCATATCCGCCTGCAACCGGAGAATGATAATTATGAACCGATTCTAACAAGAAATGTACGTATCCGTGGTAAGGTCATCGGTTTGTATAGACATTATTAATTGGTATTTTTAAAAGCACTGTCTGTTTTACATTGACAGTGCTTTTTTAGTTTGTTCATAAGTTTGATTATTTCAATTTACTGTTTTTATTTCTTCATTTCTTCTAAAATCTTTTCTGCCGCTCCCATAATGGCTAATTGTGCATGTTCGAAAACAAGCCCGCCTTGGAAATACATGACATAGGGATCTCGCACCGGCCCGTCAGCAGACATTTCTATAGTTGAGCCTTGAACGAATGTACCGGCTGCCATAATAATCTTATCGACGTACCCCGGCATCGCATCAGGCAAGGGTGTCACATCTGAGTCTACCGGTGACCAATTTTGAATGGCTTTGGCAAAATGACACATGTTGTTTTCTGTTTTTAAGGTAACAGCAGTAATTAAATCGGTTCGTAGGTGTCCCGGTTCAGGAGTAACGGTAAATCCTAATTCTTTAAAAACCGCAGCACAAAATTCGGCACTCATCATCGCTTGCCGCGTTATATGAGGTGCCAAAAATAATCCTTGGAAAAAGGATTGGTATCCACCGGCATAAGATCCCATTTCATTCCCTAATCCGGGAGCTGTCAATACGTGTGCACATAGTTCAACTAAGTCTGCTTTACCGCAAATATATGCTCCGGTCGGCGCTAATCCACCACCGGCATTTTTTATTAATGACCCGGCGATAATATCTGCGCCTACATCTGTAGGTTCTTCTTTGCAGGTAAATTCTCCATAACAATTATCTACAAAACAAATAGTTTTGGGATTTTTTTCTTTGACCACTTGAATAATTTTTTGAATGTCTTCGGGATAAAGAGAATGTCGAAGCATATATCCGCATGATCTTTGTATTTCCACAAGTGTGGTATGTTCATCCACGGCATCGGCTATGGCTTTCAAGTCATAAGTTCCTTCGCGAAGGGGCACTTCTTTGTAGTGTATCCCTCGTTCTTTTAGGTTTCCCGGTGCATTTCCTGTCAGTCCAATGACGCTTTGCATCGTATCATAGGGTGCGCCGACCGCTGATAGCATTGTGTCTCCCGGTTTTAATAAGCCCAATAACACGGTAGCTAATGCATGCGTGCCGGACACAAATTGAGGCCTCACTAATGCAGCTTCTGTATGAAATATGTGACACCATATTTCTTCTAATTTTTCTCTCCCCGGATCTCCATAACCATAGCCGTTAGTAGGGGCAAAATGGTAAGCGGATAAATGTGCCTTGCGAAATGCCGTCAGCACTTTTTCCATGTTGTAAAGAGAAATATTTTCCATTTCATGAAAAACAGGTGCACAAAGAGACATAGCATTCTCTTGCACCCGTTGTAATTCTTTATGCATTCTACATCAAATCCTTTGTATTGTTGATATGGCGTGTTTATAAATTAATTGGGAGCGGTTTTCGCTGACTAAAAGAACAGTAAAACTGTCAAAAGATTTTACTTTCCCTTTTAATTGTACGCCACTCAAAAGAAATATACTTACTTGCATATTTTCTTTTCTTGCTTCATTTAAAAATGTATCCTGTAAGTTCATTTTCCCATCCATGTTTCTTCTCCTCTATACCATGAATTGACATAACTTTCTGCCTCTTCAAGCCATGTCTTTGTATCTCCGGATATCCAATGTATATATGGCATTCTTTTGTACCATGTCAATTGCCGCTTAGCAAAATGTCGGGTATTTTTTGCAATAAGCATTTCTGCTTCTTCTAAAGAACATATGCCGTGAATCACCGGTATCATTTCTTTATATCCAATCCCTTTAAGTGCTTGTGCCGTTTCGGGTACTCCGGATGCCAATATTCTTTCGACTTCCGTTTTCAGTCCCTGTTCTATCATGACATGAACCCGCTTATTTATTCTATCATATAAAGATGTTCTGTCCATAGTAATTCCAATCACCGGACCATCATATATTTGTTCGTTTGATTTTATGGATGAAATAGTCAATCCTTCTTTTTTTAGCTCTAATAGGCGCATCATGCGGTGAGGATCTGCCGGTATTTCTTCTTCAGGAATCATTTCTTTTAATGCCTTTCGCAAGCCAATCGTTCCTTCTGTTTCGTAAAGTTGACGTATTTCTTTTTTCTTTTTTAATTTAGGCGCATAGTCATAACCTTCCAATAATCCCTGTATATATAATCCGGTCCCGCCTGCCACAATGGGGATGAGACCTTTTTTATTTTCTTCTGAAATATATTTTTTTGCCTTTTCTTGAAATACGGCAGCCGAATAAGGTTCTGTAGGTTCAAGGCAATTAATTAGATAGTGCGGAACGCCATCTGCTTCTTCAACTGTCACTTTTGCTGTCCCGATGTCCAGACCTCGATATACTTGAAAAGCATCTCCTGAAATAATCACACTATGTAATTTCTTCGCTAAGTATATAGCTAATTTCGTTTTACCTGCTGCCGTAGGGCCTACTACTGTTATTAATTTTTCTTTTGTCATAGGTCTATCACTCCATACACGGTAGAATGACTATGTTTTTCCGTTTGTTGTAAGAACAAAGGAGACTGAAATATTTTTGAAAATGGTCGCTCTTTTACAATCACTTTATATTTCGCTACGCGACAAGCTTCTTTTAGTATTTCTTCCGACAAGGTGTCATATATAGCTCCCATCCGAAATGCTTCCATTTTATTTTCTTTTCTTTTTACCGGATGAACAAACATAGTGTCAAAATAAACGACATCGAAACTGTCCGCCGAAAGTTTTTTCAAAAAATCTTGAAAATCTGCATAGTGTAAATCAATACGTCTTAGTGCTTCTGTTATTTCTTTCCTTTTATCACAAAATGAGGTAATCCCAACTTTCCCTATTTCATACATAATCGGACTTTTTTCTAAGGCTGTAATTTTTCCTTTTTCTCCTAAAGCGTAAGAGAATACCACTGAATCTCCTCCATGTCCAAATGTACAGTCCAAGACAGAATGACATTCTTCCGGCAGTAAATGGCACAATCTATCGCCTTTTCCTTTTTTTATTTGCCCTATGCGAAGTACCGCCGTCCCTAAATGAAATTGATATACTCCTTGTGGCGTCCAAAATAAAGGCAATGTTTTCCCATAAATGAGAAATCCTGTCATCTTTGTTTTTTTCGCCAGTTCCACCAATTTCCCTTCGCGTTCTACATAAGGATAACCCATCACTTGTGCCTGTTTCTTGGCTTGTTGGATAATCGTGTTTTCCGCTTTTAGGATCGTTGTAATACCGATATTTATCATCTTTTAAATAATCTTCCTAATTCAACAGCTGTAAATTTTACAATGGTCGGTCGTCCGTGCGGACAAACAAAAGGCCGCGTGGTATGAAATAAATCAGCAATTAGTTCTTTCATTTGTCGAATATTTAATGAATCTCCTCGCTTTATAGCACCTCTACAAGCAGCATAGGCGAGCATCCTGTGCCGCATTGTTGCCGGCGACGGTAAATCGGCTGATTGAAAAGCTATCAGTAAATCTTTTATGACTCGTTGCATATCTCCTTCAGAAAAATCTTCCGGTGCGCCGATAATGCGAATGACATCCGCCCCCGCTTGTTCAAACGTAATTCCCAACAGCTTTATTTCTTCTTCTTTTTCTAAAAGTAAATCTAAATCTTCCGGCGATACATGCATTAATTGGGGAATAAGCATTGTTTGTACGGAAATGCGATCTGTCCTTTCCGCTAATCGATCGTAGCGAACTCTTTCGTGTGCCGCGTGTTGATCAATGATGAATAAATCGTCTCCATGCTGACATAAAATAAAACAATTCGCCACTTGTCCCAACGGAACTATGGGTATATTTTCTTTTGATGACTCAAAAAGCGCATGCGTTTGTGCCGATTCTTTTTCTTCAGATTTTACAAATACGGATTCATTGGAGAGTATCGCCGCTTTCCTTGTAGTAGGTGTAAAATTTTCTCTTATTTTATTATTTTTCTCATGATGAGCTATATAAGCTGAATCTTCTTGACGTTCTTTATTTATTGTTTCCCGGGGCAAAGATTCTTCATCATACAGTCTTGTCGTATTCCTTTCCCCTGCTTTATCCGTTACAGTCACTTGTTCTATATCTAAATCGCCGTCGTTCATCACGTGATGCCCCGGCGTTTTGATTATTTCTTTAGCAATGGTGTCAGGAGTAGACTGCGTTGTCAATGTATTTAAAACGGCGTGATAAATGAATCGGAATATTCTTTTTTCATCGTCAAATTTGATTTCTCTTTTCTGCGGATGCACATTTACATCAATCACATCCGGCGGTACGGTCAAAACGAGCGTCATTAAAGGATACCCGTTCTTCGGTAAAAGCGAATGGTAGGCATTATCCACTGCTTTAGTGATGGCAGCGCTTTCTACCACTCGTCGATTAATGATGATCGTCTGATGACGCCGACTACTTTTCAATACAGATGGTTTGGAAATAAATCCTTCTAAGAAATAACCCTCGTCATTGGATTCTACATAAAGCATCTCTCCTGCTGTATCAATACCATATAAGGCAGAAATAGCATCTAATAAGCGACCGTTCCCCGGCGTTTCAATAACTATTCGTCCATTATTAATCAACCGAAATGCTATGGATGCATTGGCTAAGGCTAATTTCCCTACCATGGAATTAATGCGACTACTTTCTGCCCGTTCTGATTTGAGAAATTTTTTCCGTGCCGGTACATTGTAAAATAATTCACGCACTTCTACTGTTGTTCCTGCCGGAGCACCGGTACTCATGGGATCTCCCACTTCTCCGCCAATCACATGCACAGCTGTCCCTTCTGCATCTTCCGGTCGTCGCGTGGTAATCGTAGCCCGCGAAACAGACATAATACTGGGAAGCGCTTCTCCACGAAAGCCTAATGATGCGATGTGATAAATATTTTCCACCGTAGAAATTTTACTGGTCGCATGGCGAATAACTGACAATTTCACGTCTTCCGGTGCCATTCCCATTCCATTATCTGTGACTCGAATATAACTCATGCCTCCATCGGCTATTTCTACTTCTATTTCATTAGCACCGGCATCTACGGAATTTTCTATCAATTCCTTCACTGCATTTACCGGTCTTTCTACTACTTCACCGGCGGCAATTTGATTGGCTGTTACTTCATCGAGTATATGTATGACACTCATGAATGCCCCTCCTTAGCCTCTTTACTCAATCTAAATAAAATTTCCATAGCTTCTATGGGCGTCTTGCTCATGACGTCTAATTCTGCCAACTCCGAAATAATGGGCGATTCAAAAAGATTAGATATAGCCGGTTCTGACGTCAATGAAGCATTTATCTCCTTTGTCGCTCCTGTATCTTCCGTCTCTAAGCCTTTCAATACCTCATCAGCTCGTTTAAGCAAATTATCAGGAAGTCCTGCTAACCGTGCCACATGAATACCATAACTGCGATCGGCACTCCCCGGTACAATTCTTCGGAGAAATGTGATTTCCTTTCCTCTTTCTTTTACAGTCACCGTATAGTTTTTAATTTTTTCACTCTTATCCGCCATATCAGATAATTCATGATAATGGGTGGCAAATAATGTATATGCATGAATTTTTTTATCAATATATTCAACTACCGCGCGAGCTATACTCATTCCATCATAAGTACTCGTGCCTCTACCTATTTCATCAAGTAAAATCAAGCTATTTGCCGTAGCATTTTTCAATATATAAGATACTTCCTTCATTTCTACCATGAATGTACTTTCACCGGTGGAAATATCATCAGCTGCTCCCACACGGGTAAAAATGCGATCTACTGGTGTAAAGAATGCCTCTTTCGCCGGTATAAAAGACCCAACTTGAGCCATAATCGTCAAAATAGCCACCTGTCTCATATAGGTAGACTTCCCTGCCATATTAGGCCCGGTAATAATTAGTATTTCTTGGTTACGATGATTAAGTTCCGTGTCATTTGGTACAAACATTTCCTTGATAAGTGAATGTTCTACCATGGGATGACGACCATCACGAATAAAAATTCGTCCTGCTTTCACAGACCCTATTTGCGGTTTATTATACCGTTCCTTTAATGCCACACGTGCCAATCCGGCTAAACAATCTACGGTTGCCAAAGCACGTGCTGTTTTTTGCATATCGGAAATGTTCTTACGTATATCTAATTTGATTCCTTGATATAATTTTAATTCCAATTCTTCCATTTTTTCTTTAGCAGATAAAGCTTTCGCTTCAAACTCTTTGAGTTCCGGTGTAATGTATCTCTCTGCATTCACCAGAGTTTGTTTCCGCATATAATACGAGGGAATCGGAACTTTATTGGCATTAGTAATTTCAAAATAGTAGCCAAAGACATTATTAAATCCGATTTTCAGCTTAATTCCTGTTTTTTCTTTTTCTCGTTCTTCCAACTCGGAAATCCATCGGCAACTATTATCCGCCATAGAACGCCATTCATCCAATTCAGCCGAATATCCTTCTTTGATGTATTTTCCATCTCTAATATTTCCTGTGCCATTTTCATTCATGGCTCGATCAAGTAATTCATACACCGGCGCATGGACCGCAATTTGAGAATTTAATTTCTTCAAGATAACAGAAGATGCTTTAGATAATAAATCTTTTAGTTTTGGTATTTGTCCTAATGACGCTTTTAATGCCAATAAATCCTTAGGTGATGTCGTATTTCCTTCGATCCTTGATAAAATACGTTCAAAATCAAAAATCTGCGATAAAATATTCTCCAAAACACCTAATTCCGTTGCATGATTTGTTAGTTCTTCTATACCATTCTGACGCAAAATAATTTCATTCACATCAATCAAAGGGTGTTCCAGCCACCGTCTAAGTAACCGTGCTCCCATAGCCGTATGTGTATAGTCCAATATACTGAGTAACGTCCCACGACGTCCGCCATCATGCATATTTTTAGTAATTTCTAAATTTCGAAGGCAACTTTCTCCCAATATCATTGAATTATTTTCGCGAATGGGCATCAACGAATGAAATTTGACCGCATTATTTTTCATCATATTTTTTAGGTAAGTCAAAAGCCGAGAAAATACCTGTCGCACTTCTTCATTATCTATGTCAAAAGGTGTATCTGCTAAAGAAACAGGTTCATCATCGTCTTCCCGAGTTAATAGACAAGCCCCTAATCGGGCTGCGCAATATGATTCTAATTTCGAATAAAATTCATCACTCACTTTACACACAGCTTCTGAGGGCGAATAAATAGAAAGCATGTCAAAAAATGCATCTATTTCTTTCTTTTTATCCCATATCCCCCAAAAACATTCTCCGGTAGAAATATCCGCCAATACAGCTACTATTTCCTTTGCGGTCTCGCTCATGTAAACAAGGTAATTATTTGATTTATCGGAAATAGAATTTTCAAATAATATCGTCCCCGGCGTAATTACACGAATAACATCTCGTTTCACTAAGCCTTTCGCTTGTTTGGGATCTTCCATCTGCTCACAAATCGCCACTTTATAACCTTTTTGAATGAGGCGGTAAATATAAATTTCCGCCGCATGATAAGGCACTCCGCACATGGGTACTCGCCCTTCTGCCCCGGCATTTTTCCCGGTGAGTGTAAGTTCCAACTCATGAGAAACAGTCACAGCATCTTCATAAAAGAGTTCGTAAAAATCCCCTAAGCGGAAAAATAGAAAGGCATCTTTATATTCATTTTTAATTGACTTATACTGCTCCATTAGCGGTGATTTTGCTGCCATAATATTACTCCACCATTTGTCCTTTTAAAATCCATGTTTGTGCTGTATCCACTTTGACGCAAATGGTATCTCCGATAGCTATATTTTTTTCTTTGGGAAATATGATCATTTTATTGCCTGATGTACGTCCGAACCAATTATCTTCTGTTTGTTTCGTCGGGCCTTCTACAATTACCATATATGTTTTCCCTACCATCTGCTGATTGCATGCTAAGCTGATATCATTCTCCACATCCATAATTTCCTGCAAACGTCTATGTTTCGTCGCATCATCTATTTGATCTTCCATACGTGCTGCCGGTGTACCGCGACGAGGAGAATAAATAAAAGTATATGCTGAATCAAAACGTAAATCTTCTAATAACTGAAGTGTTTCTTTATGCATTTCTTCTGTTTCTCCGGGAAATCCGGTAATTAAATCGGTAGTAATTACCGTATCAGGCATCTTTTCTCTTACATATGCCAACAATTCCTTAAAATGCTCAATGGTATATCCGCGATTCATACGACGCAGCATAGCATTCGATCCATGCTGTACCGGCAAATGCATATGTCGTACCACTTTGGATGATTCTGCCATAGCATCTACCATGTCAAAAGTCATATCGCGCGGATGCGATGACATGTAGCGGATACGCTCTATCCCTTCGATGTCATCTAAACTTCGTATTAACTCGCCAAAATTCGTGCCATCTCTAAAATCCAAACCATAAGAATTTACATTTTGCCCAAGTAAAGTAATTTCTTTATAGCCTTCCTCTGCCAACCGTTTCACTTCACCATAAACATCAGGAATCGTTCGACTTGTTTCTTTCCCCCGCACATAAGGCACAATACAATAAGTACAATATTTATTGCATCCTTGCATGATAGGAACCCAAGCAAAAATTTTACTTTTCCGCACTGCCCTTAATTCACTGTAATCCTGTACACGTTGAGAATTCAATTCCGCCATGACCACATGAGATCCGACCGCATCATGCCGAGAAATAATATCTTTTAAGTCATGAATATGATAAGGCCCGATGACGAAATCAATCACCGGCATACGCTGAATTAATTTATTTTTATTTTCTTGTGCCATGCAACCGGCAATACCTAATAAGACTTTTGGATTTCGTTCTTTTAATTTCTTTACTTCACCAATTTTCCCATATACTTTTTCTTCTGCATTTTGTCGAATACTACAAGTATTCAAAATGACAATATCTGCATCCTGTAAATCATCGGCAGGTGCATATCCTAATTCTTCCAACTGCCCGCCAATTCGTTCCGTATCACTTTCATTCATTTGACAACCATACGTTTCAATGAAATATTTCTGTCCTCGCCGCTCTACGTTCACGACAATCCTCCTTATTTATACTGATACTTTATTATATCACACCAAAACGTTTGATTTCGTTTTTCACTCCTACAAAAGAAATAAAAAAATCTGCCCGAAGACAGATTCATTACCTG
Source organism: Veillonellaceae bacterium DNF00626 (assembly GCA_001553355.1). Classification (GTDB taxonomy): domain Bacteria; phylum Bacillota; class Negativicutes; order Veillonellales; family Dialisteraceae; genus Dialister. Next base: position 29,438 of record KQ960878.1, on the reverse strand, counting down.
GCTACATCAGTGATCACATTTATTTTAATCATTTCTAATGACATACCGGTTGTATATTCAATTTCACGTTGTATATTATCTCTCATACGATTCACCAAATCTTTAATTTGAATCGGCGTTTTTCCCTTCACGGTAAAATCCATAAACAAAATAATTCCGTTCATCTGCTGTGTACTTTTTTCACTATAAATGTGACTGATTTTGCCATCATGGATACCTTGTGTCGCATAATGCACCAAAGAAGAAATGACTCGATTTGAAAAAGTCAATTTACCATAATAACTAAAAACAGGACGCACAACGGATCTTTCTTCCCCTCTTCTTTTACTTGTACCTTTCGTTAATGTGCGCAAAAAACGCAATGAATCAATCAAATATCCACGAAAATAAGGTTGCAATTCCATAGTAGGTACCGGAATAACATGTTTTCCTTCTTTATTCCTTGATTCTCGTGCCTGTTTAATCTCTTCCGGCTTTGCTACATCTTCGATATGAATGTAAGTACTTGGTCGCGGCAAATTTAATGCTTCCGTAATTTTATCTACCATTCGATCTGAAGTGCCTAATATTAAAATATGCTGCGGCTTTATAACGGCAATTTGTTTCTGTACATCTTTTGCTTGTTGCACATCAAAAAATAAAGCACGCCGTACCGCGCCTAAACGGCTTGGTTCTCGCTTCGCTGATTTTCCTGCTACGATACGATTTTGATATATCAATATACCATCATCAATAATACATTCTGCTTGATGATTCTGCGCTACTATCAATGCTCGATCGCTCTTTCCCGAACCGGGTGGCCCTGTAAATGCAATAATTTCCATCATTTTCCCCTCGTGCTATATTTCTTTCATTATACCATTCACGCAAAAATTTCATTCCGAAAAAAGTTGCCCCAACGGACAACTTTCATTTTATTCTTCCCCGATAATTTGTATCTCCGGATTCAGCTCTACATGATATTTTTCTCGTACGCGCCTTTGTATTTCACTAATAAGTTGTAACATATCCGCACAACTGGCTTTACCATTATTAATTAAGAAGCCGGCATGTTTTTCACTAACTTGCGCATCACCCACTGAGAAGCCCTTAAGTTCAAGTTCTTCTATCATCTGCCCGACAAAATGTCCTTCCGGCCGCTTAAACGTACTCCCGGCGCTTTTCTTTTCTAAAGGCTGCTTTGTCCTGCGACGATGATTAAATTCATCCATTTGTGCTTTAATATCTTTTGCCACGCCGGGTACTAACTTCAAAACTATACTTAAAATAACTTCTTGATTTTCCATAAAAATACTATGTCTATATCTGTAACAAATATTTTCATTATTTCTTTTTACCAATTCGCCTTTTTGGTTACAGGAAATAACAGACTCTACAATCTGCGATATTTCTCCGTCATAAGCACCAGCATTCATATATACAGCACCACCGATACTTCCCGGTATACCTGCAGCAAATTCCATTCCTGAAAGGCCATACCGACATGCCGCCTGTGCCACACTGCAAGTAGACATCCCTGACGCTACGTGAAGAAGATTTCCCTCTTTTTCAATGCCCCGTATACCACCGGTATAAATAACAACGCCACGAACACCTTTATCACGCACCAAAAGATTTGCCCCACCACCTAAAACGAATAAAGGCAATCCTTCTTGATATGTTATCGAAACCACCTGTTGTAATTCTTTTTCTGTCTCCGGCGTAATAAAATAATCCGCCGGCCCGCCAATGCCAAAAGTCGTATGCTGACTCATCAATTCATCTTCATGTATCTGATCATCACGAAGAAAGTATGTAAACAATTTTCTATAATTCGTCATAAAATACCCTTTTCTCTGAGCAATTAAATCTCTACTCATTATAAAGAGGGTATCCGCTATCGTCAATATATTTATACTCTACCTTTTTCAAGTTCTTTGAATATCCCTCTTTCGTAACTGTTAAAGTACAAAAAAGTCGTAAGGCATTTCCATCCTTACGACTTTTTTGTACTTTATTATTTCCCTACATTATTTTTCTACCAATTTCAAATCAACGGCAATATTTTTCTCTACTGTTTCACCTTTGATAATCTTCATAGCTACTTCTATCGCAATTTCACCCATTTTATCAGGTTGCTGTGCAATAGTAGCTGCCATGTCTCCATCTTTAATAGCCTTTAATCCGTCATCAGTCCCATCAAAACCAATAATAAGAAGTTTCTTCCCTGCTGATTTAGCAGCGCCGATAGCGCCTAATGCCATTTCATCATTCTGCGCAAAAATAGCTTTTACATCACCATTGGCTTGAAGCATATTTTCTGCCACTGTAAGGCCTTTGCTCCGATCAAAGTCTGCTGACTGTTTAGCTAATACTTTTAATTTCTTATCAGCAATATTATGGAATCCTTGTCCTCTTTCACGAGTAGCCGAAGCTCCCGGAATACCTTCTAATTCAAGTACCGGTGCGCCTTCTCCCACTTTACTTATGATATAATCAGCTGCCATTTCGCCGCCTTTAACATTATTGGATGCGATATGAGATGTCACTTCACCTTTATCGGAAGAACGATCCACCGTGATAACCGGGATTTTTGCCTTATTGGCAGCTACCACTGAATTGGAAATAGCGGCAGAGTCAACAGGATTGACAATCAATACATTAATATTTCCTTGAATTAAATCGGCAATGTCATTAGCTTGTTTTGCCGGGTCATTCTGAGCATCCACAATTTTTACATCTACACCTGCTTTTTTAGCTTGTTCTTTGATTCCATTAGCCATTGTAACGAAAAATGGATTGTTTTGTGTGGATACAGAAAATCCGATAGTTACTTTTTTGTCACTTTTGGCTGCATCTTTCTTATCAGATGAGCCACAACCCGATACGGACAGCAAAGCTGCACCTACCATACAAGCTAACGCAATTTTTTTCAACATTCTACTTACCTCCTTAGGATTTTTTGCGGTCCATAATAACGGCTAACAATATAACCGCCCCTTTGACCACTTGCTGATAAAAACTGGAAACATTTAATATATTCAAGCCATTGTTCAATGTACCGATAATAAGTGCACCGATCAATGTGCCTGATATACGACCTTTACCACCGGCAAGACTTGTTCCTCCCAATACAACAGCTGCTATAGCGTCTAATTCATAACCCATCCCTGCTGTCGGTTGTGCTGAATTTAATCGAGACGTTAGTATCGCCCCGGCCATGGCACAAAGTCCGCCTGTCAATGCATAGGCAAAAATCTTGACTCTGTCAATTTTAATGCCTGAAATATAAGATACTTTTTCATTACCGCCTACGGCATAAGTCTGTCTGCCTAACGGTGTCTTTGATAAAACAAACAGTAAAATAATAAATGATATAAACATCACAATAGCAGGCACCGGAATTTCGCAAAGGAAACCCTGCCCGAAAGCAATAAATGTCGGATCATCCGATAATCCGCTAATAGGATTTCCATTAGTAAATACCAAGGTTGCTCCACGATAAATTGTCATCGTTGCCAAAGTCGCTATAAAAGGAGCCACATTGCCATAGGAAACAATAACGCCGTTCACGATGCCAAGGCCAACACCTATCAAAGCCGCCACAAAAATAGCTGTCTCAGGATTCATCCCTTTCACAATTAAACTTGCCATAAGGGCACTGGACAGCGCCAAAATTGAACCGACAGATAAATCAATACCGCCGGTCAAAATAACAAACGTCATACCAAAAGCAATTAAAGCATTTATCGACACTTGCCGTGCTAAATTTTTTAAATTGGAAATTTCTATAAAACTATCGTTCAACGTAGAAATAACAATAAAAAGAATGATCAAACCGATAAGCGGTCCCATATCTTTTGCTAAATTCTTTATTTTTTCCATATTCATCATTACATGCCTCCGGTTGCCAGTGTCATAATTTTTTCTTGGGTCGCTTCCTTATGTTCCAAAATGCCTGCTAATTTTCCTTCGTGAATAACCATAATTCGATCACTCATACCAAGAACTTCTGACAGTTCAGAAGACACCATAATAATAGAAACGCCTTGCGCCGTTAATGTATTCATCAAATCGTAAATATCACGCTTTGCCCCGATATCAATGCCTCGTGTCGGTTCATCTAAAATCAATAATTTCGGATTCATTCCAACCCACTTGGCAATAACCACTTTCTGCTGATTTCCGCCGGATAGTGTACCGGCAGGCAAGCGAATATCTTCTGCTTTAACGCCTAATTTTTCCGACATTTTTTGGCAAAAAGTAAATTCTGATTTCTTATTAATGCAATAATGTTTCGACAAACGTTCTCCATTCGGTAGCGCGATATTTTGCACAATAGAAAAATCTAAAATCAAACCTTCCGATTTTCTATTTTCTGTAATAAAGCCAAACCCTTGTTTAATGGCATCCAACGGCTTTTTTATGGATATTTCTTTTCCTTCATAAATAATCTTCCCTGTTTTACAGTGATCAATACCAAATATCGCCCTCATAATTTCTGTTCTACCGGCACCCATAAGCCCGGCAACACCTAATATTTCTCCCCGACGAAGGGAAAAGGAAATATTTTGAAATACCCCCGGTTCAGAAAAGTTTTCCACTTTGAAAAATTCCTCTCCCGGCGTATTTGTTCTCTCAGGATAATACTCTGATAAAACACGTCCCACCATATTTTTTACCACTGTTTCCATGTCCGTATCTTTCGTCAGTGAAGTGGCAATAGCTCGTCCATCTCGCATGACCGTAATTCGATCACAGTTGGTAAATACTTCTTCCATACGATGAGAAATATAAATCACTGATACACCACGTGCTTTTAATTTCTTCATCACCGCAAAAAGACGATTGGCTTCTCGTTCGGTCAAAGCAGCTGTCGGTTCATCCATAATAACCACTTTTGCATCAAGCATTAAACTTTTAGTGATTTCCGTCATCTGCTGCTGCCCTACTGAACATTCACCGGCTAATTTTTTTAACGGCAAAGTTATCCCTATTTCTTTACACTTTTCCTCTGCCAGTTGAGTCATTTTTTGATAATCAATAAAGCCCCATTTATTTTTGGGTGTACGCATCATAAAAAGATTTTCTAATATCGACAGATTGGGCCATACATTTAATTCTTGATGAATAAACGCAATCCCATGCAATTCTGCATCTCTATTATTTTTAAAGATTACTTCTTTACCGTCAATAAATATTTTCCCCGAATCAGCTTTATGAATCCCGGTCAATATATTCATTAAAGTAGACTTCCCGGCTCCATTTTCTCCCATAAGAGCATGAATTTCGCCTGATTTGACATGTAAATCAACACCGGTTAATACGCGATTAGCCCCAAAAGATTTACAAATCCCTTCCAATTTTATTTCCATAATTACCCCTTAAAAAATTACGCCTGATTCTAAAATAATATTGGAAAAAGGTGTTATTTCTCCTGTGCGAATAATCGCTTTAGATTTTTTCGTCTGTTGCTTAAATATTTCATGGTTATCCAAGACAACCCATTCTACTTTATCTTCCGGAAATACTTCATGCAAATCTTGCCATTGTTTCGGATTTTTCGTTTCTGTTTCTTTGGCGACATAAACTTTTTGTATTTCCATATAAGTAGCTATTTCTCGAACTACATCAATGAATGTCGGCTGCCCTAATTTAAGTGCTAAATCAATTTTAGCTACACCTTCCGGCACCGGTAACCCGCAATCACCTACACAAATTTGATCCGTATGTCCTAAGTCACATAAAACTTTAGCTATATGACTATTCAGAATTCCTATCTTTTGCATGACAATAATTCCTCCACTTCTTCTCGTACGGGCATCCCCGCTTGCGCACCGATTTTCCCCACGGATAAAGCCGCCGCCGCATTAGCGAATCGCACAGCTTCTTCCATAGATTTACCTTCCGTGCATGCCACAGCAAAAGCCCCATTAAATGTGTCGCCTGCACCGGTCGTATCTACCACAGATACATCAAACCCCGGTACATGAACAATACTGTCATTATCTCCGTAAATGACTCCCTCTTTTCCTATGGTCATTACCACTTTTCGCGGATAGGCATGTAATATTTCTTCCCGTGTCATGTGAGGAAATATTAAAGCTGCCTCATGTTCATTAGGTGTCAAATACGACACTTTATCAATCCAATCTTTCGGAATATCCGCATAAGGCGCCGGATTCAGCAAAACAGGTATCTTTTCGTCATACGCCCGTTGAATGATATATCCTACTGTATCCAACGGTATTTCATGTTGCAATAAAATAATAGCCGATTGAGAAATAATATCCCATGCTTTATCTACTACCGCTTGATTCACTTTTCCATTAGCACCGGACAGAACAATAATACTATTATCGCCTTCAGCTAAAATAATATGTGCCGTTCCTGTGATTTCATTCGATAACACATTTACATATTTCGTATGCACACCATTATTTTGCAATGTATGACACATCATTTCACCATTGGCATCATCCCCGACACAACCAATCATATAGACATCACCGCCGACTTTCGCCGCCGCCACTGCCTGATTTGCTCCTTTTCCGCCAGGTGATAATATAAGTCGTTTTCCCATGACCGTTTCACCTGCTTTAGGTCTGATATCCGACTCTACGATCATATCCATATTACAACTGCCAATAACGGAAATATACTTCATGCATCCTCCTACATTCAATAGCTCACTATTATTGTAGCCACATGTTTTGTATTTTATATATCATATCACAAATACTTTTTACGAAAAAGAGAATAATAAGTGTATACTTTTTTGTAAAACACGCTATCTTTTTTATTTTTTTATATCCAGAAACACCTAACCCACACTATATCTATTAAACAGAATACCCTTCTCTACTTATTATATATTTCGACCTCTGATTATTTTTTTGAAATTTTATCCGCCTCTTTAACATATTTTTCTTACAGCGGAGAGTAATGAGAAAAACTTCTTCATGCATATCAATAGAGAAACCATAGCAAAAATATATTACTTTTTCATTTTTTTGTTTGACGTATACATACTCACATGCTATCATATCATTAATTAAAAATTGACTATGATGAAAAGAGTAAGTAAAAAGTAGTTTTTACAGAGAGCTTCAATCGGTGAAAAGAAGCAAAATGAGATTTACTGAAGATGGTTTCTGAGTCGGACAGGCCGAATAATTAAGTCTGCCGGGTGTGCCCGTTACAGCGCTGCGGTATTTATGGCTTAGACCGGCGTACCTACAAAGGTAAATACAGTGATGTATTTATAAAATTGGGTGGTAACACGATACTTTCGTCCCTTAACGGACGAAGGTTTTTTTATTGAGAAAGGAGGTATAAGATGCCTTTTTATAACGGTACTTTATTTCAAATTGATCGCACAGAGATGATGCGCTATGCCGGTATGAATCCTCGTGCAAAAGAATTCCCTAAAAACGCCATTGAGGATGCTGTCACAGAAGCATTGGCTTTGTCTACACCTAAAGGAATATGGCAAATATGGCCTTACATTCCCCGGAAAGGGCTGATTAACTCTCCCTCTCCATTGACTCTCCAAGGAAACTCTATTCTTAATCACTTAAAAACATCTGTTTCTGTTGCTGTCATAGCTGTTACTTTAGGAGATGAAATAGAAAAGGCCTCTGATCGCCATTTTAAAGAAGGTCATTATGTACAAGGTCTTTTATTAGACGCAGCTGCTACTGCAGCAACTGAACATATCGCCGATCAAGTCAATGATTATATCAAGAAAAAATTAGCTCCTTCAGGACAAAAAACCACATGGCGTTTTAGTCCGGGCTATGGAGATTGGGCGGTAACGCAGCAACGAGAATTATGCCGTATCATCGGTGCTGATCAAATCGGAATTCAAGTAACAGATTTTTCTATGCTTTATCCCCGAAAATCTGTTAGTGCCATCATCGGTATTTCTTCTTGTCCACAGCCTAAGCAGGGAATTGCATGTCGTCATTGTCGTTTACTTACTTGCCCTTTTAGGGAAACATAACAACGAAAGGAAGTGTCATTATGAAATTATTTGACGGGGGCATGGGCACGATGCTCCAACGCCACGGATTAAGCGTCGGACATTGCCCCGATTATTATAATATTTCCCATCCTGATATCGTTCAAAGCATTCATAAAGCTTATAAAGATGCAGGAAGTGAATGGATTACCACCAATACATTTGGTACATCCCCTATTAAACTATCTGATTATGATTTATCTGATAAAGTAGAAGCTATTGCCGAAGCAGCTGTGCAAAATATTCGTATCGCTTGCGGTAATAAAGTTCATATCGCCGGTGATATCGGTCCATCAGGAAAATTTATTCATCCCATCGGTGAATTGTCTTTTGACGAAGCGTGTGAAAATTTCTACCGTTCCGCCAAGGCGCTTTCTCGTGCCGGTTCAGATTATTTAATCATAGAAACGATGATTGATATCCAAGAAATGAAAGCGGCTGTCATCGCTGCCAAAGCGGCTTGTTCTTTGCCGATCATTACACAAATGTCTTATTTGGAGGACGGTCGCACTATCACAGGCACGGACCCCAAAAGTGCCACCATTCTCTTAGATGCTTTAGGTGCTGATATCATAGGTGCCAACTGTTCATTAGGACCGGAACAATTATTATCTGTCACTTCGGACATTTTATCAGTAACTAATAAGCCGGTTATTATTCAACCCAATGCCGGTCTGCCTATTTTTGAACACGGTGAAACAATATTTCCTCTTCAACCGGAAGATTTTGCCTCGTCAGTCTCACGCTTTGCCGAATTAGGTGTTTCCTACTTTGGTGGCTGCTGTGGTACAACACCGGAGCATATCAAAGCCGTTAAGAAAATATTGCCATCCTTACCTGCAAGTGCAAGAACGGAAATTTCTCCTTTCACTGCCCTTACATCACGAACTAATTCTGTTTTCATCGGAGATGCTTATGCTCCGGTAAAAATCGGTGAGCGCATCAATCCTACCGGTCGAAAAAAATTACGTGAAGATATCCAAGCCGGAAGTTTTGTATCGGTAAAAAAAGAGGCTTTAGAACAAATTCATGCCGGTGCACATGTCCTTGATGTCAATATGGGTGTCCCGGGTATCAATCAAATAGACGCCATGAAAAATGCCATCTTACAACTTTCTGTTCTTTGTCCCACACCGCTTTCCATTGACAGCACAGACCCCAAAGTCATTGAAGCCGCCTTAAAGATTTATCCCGGTAGACCACTCATTAATTCAGTGAATGCGGAAAATAAAGATACCATGCGCCAAGTTTTACAATTAGCCAAAACTTATGGTGCTGCCGTGCTTTGCCTTCCCCTTGCCAAAGGTGAATTACCGGAAACCGCAGAAAAACGAGTATCTATTATTCGCCAAATCATCAAAGAGGCCAAAGAAATAGGACTTCGAAAAGAAGATTTACTATTAGACCCACTTGTTCTTACGGTAGGAGCCGGAAAAGACGGTGCGAAAGAAACACTTCGCACTATTGCGCTTTACAAAGAAGAATTCGGTTTCCCCTGCGTCATGGGTACAAGTAATATTTCTTTCGGTTTACCTGCACGACCGCAAATCAATGCAGCCTTTCTTACTATGGCTTTTGCAATCGGTATCAATGCACCCATCATAAATCCTTTAGATAAAGAAATACAAAAAGCCTTTATCAATGCAAACCTGCTCTTAGGCTTTGATCCGGGGGCGAATCATTTTATTCAATCTGTTACAACTGAATCTACCTCTCAAAAAGAACCCCCGAAAATAGATACCAATCAATCACCGTTAGAAGCGCTCAAAGACGCTATAAAAAACGGAGAAAAAGAAATAGCCGTAGAATGTATCAAAAAATGCATTCAAGAACATATTTCATCTGAATCACTTATTCAAGATGCGCTCACACCTGCTATGACAGAAATTGGTGACGGTTACGGTGCCGGAAAGGTCTATCTGCCGCAAGTAATGATGGCAGCAGAAGCCATGCAATCAGCCTTTAGCACACTAAAAGAACTTTTCCCCAATATTAAGAAATATTCTAAAGGTACTTTCATCATCGGCACGGTACAAGGAGATATTCATGATTTGGGAAAGAATATCGTTGCAGCACTAATGGAAAACAGCGGTTATAAAGTCATTGATTTAGGTAAAGATGTAAGCATTGATACATTTATTGAATCTTCGAAGAAATATAATGCGGACATCACCGGACTCTGTTCCCTCATGACCACCACGCTTCCCGAATTAGAAGCCACAGTAAAAGTCTTTAAAGAAAAAATGCCCGGCACATCCATTATGGTTGGCGGTGCCGTTGTTACTCCGGAATACGCCGAAACGATAGGCGCTGATTCATATAGCAAAGATGGTATAGATGCTATTCACAAAGCTGATGAAATCATGAAAAATCGCTCATAACGAAAATTTTATTGTTACAAGAAAGGAACTCTCTTATGTCCACACTGAAAAATAAAAACGCACATCACCAATTCGCCATCACCGTAGAATTGGATCCACCTAAAAGTGCATCTTCTAGTAAAACCGAAAAAGATATCCAAAAAATTGCATCCGTTGTAGATGCTGTCAATATTGCCGACTGTCCTATGGCAAAATTACGCATGAGTCCTATTGCTCTCGCCTCTATCATTCAACAACGATATTGTGTAGAATCTATATTTCATCTCACTTGCCGAGATAGAAATATCATCGGTCTCCAAGCTGAACTCTTAGGCGCTGCTGCCTTAGGAGTACATAATATCCTTACCCTCACCGGAGATCCGACGGACATAGGAGATCACCCTCATGCACAAGGCGTTTTTGAAATAGATTCCAATGGTCTTATCGAAATAGCCCACACGTTAAACCACGGTTATGATATGAATGGCCACGAATTAGATTCATCCACTGATTTCTATATCGGTACCACCGCCAACCCGGGCGCCGATGATTTAGATAAAGAGTTAAAGCGATTAGAATCAAAAAAACTCAAAGGTGCTCAATTCGTACAGACACAACCAATTTATGAAATAAAAAAAGCCGAAGAATTTTTATCCGGCGCAAAAGAAATCGGACTTCCTGTGCTATTTGGTATCGTACCTCTCAAAAGCATCAAAATGGCTCTATATTTCAATAATAATGTGCCGGGCGTTCATGTCCCTCAATCCATATTAGATATTATGGAAAAAGGAAATCGAGATACCGGTCTCGCTATTGCTAAAGACTTAGTTAATTCACTCCGTGACATTCATTCCGACGGCGCTCATATTATGCCGGTCAATGATATTGATGCTGTCCCTTATATCATCGGATAAAACAAAACACCTCAAATGTGATATTTCCTACAATCACTTGAGGTGTTTTATATTTGGCTAATTTTTCTTTTTTCTTTTTGTGTACCACCAGATAACTCCATAAACGACAGATACGACCAATATCACTATGGTCAATCTCATAGAATGTTCTTCAAAATTAACTAAATCATGTCCAATAATTACTTCTAAAGCCACTGACGGTAATTTCCCTATAAGACTGCCAAAACCATGATAAGCAAAACTCATTCCCGACAAAGCACAAATAGCCGTCACTAAGCCATTTGGCATATAAGGAATGGCTCGCGCTACTGCCACGGCAGTCCATGATTTATAAGAATCCAACTTCGTCAAGACGCGACTTTTGGCAATTATTTTCTTTGCTAACTCCCTAAATAAAACACGCATAACCCAAAAGGAAATTAATACCCCGGTAGTTTCAGCCAGCCAAGAAATAATCGTACCCCAAAAAAGTCCAAATATTAATCCATTTGCAGTGGAAATAAATATGGACGGCAAAAATCCCACGATATTTATAACCACATCAATGAAGAAACTGACAAATACGGCATAAATACCAAAACCTTTCAAATAAGTAATGGTTCCGTCCAAATCTCCGTCTTTCGATAAACGATACACCGTTTCATAAAACGAAGGATCCATGAAATGAATCAGCCCTAAAAATAAAATCAAAACTCCCAACAAAGCATATCGAAAGTATCGTTCTTGCCGTTCCTCTTTCTCCGCCTTATTCATTTGTTTATCATCTTTCCAATAATTGTTTTGCATAAAACTCCACGACGCTTTCTACCTCATCTTTGGAAATCGTTTTCGTAAATCGTTTTTCTTTTTCTTCCAAGGCTCCTAATGCCGATGGAATAGTCACATTCGTTTCCTTTTCCAATTCCCGAAGGACATCATAAGGCGTACCTTCCGATTTCATTCCTAAAGCCTCTGCCATAGCAAAAGGGAATTTATAAGGATGCGCGGTAGCTATAATGACTGTATGCGTATGCCGTGGAATTTCTCCCCTACGCCGCAATTTATGATACACTGCATAAGCCACCGCAGTATGCGGATCAATTAAATAATCATAATCATCATACATCCGCCGTATAGCTTCTTCCATTTCATTTGGCGATACCCATTCCCCTGTTATTTCTCCTATGGCTCGTTTCAAAGCTTCCGGAGAAATAGAATATACTCCCGTTTCTTTCAAATCTTTCATATCTTTGACTATCTGCTTTTTATCACAAACGACATATGACAAGAAACGTTCAAAATTAGAGGAAATCAAAATATCCATAGAGGGAGACTCGGTGACATGAAATGGTCGATGCATATCATATACACCCGTGGCAAAAAAATCTGCCAAAATTTTATTTTCATTCGATGCGCAAATCAATTTTCCCACAGGAACACCTATCTGTTTTGCCAACCAAGCAGATAAAATATTTCCAAAATTCCCCGTTGGTACAACTACATTGAAAGGCTCATTTTTCTCGATAGAATGATTTTTTACCGCTTTAAGCCAAATCCATGCATAATACACAATTTGCGGTAACAGACGTCCAATATTAATAGAATTAGCACTCGAAAAATAAATACCCTTCTCTTCCATTTCTGATCGCAATGAACTGTTAAATATCTCCTTTAACGCACTTTGGGCATCATCAAAATGACCATCAATCCCTACGACTGACACATTATGTCCCACTTGCTTTTGCATCTGATCTTTCTGTAACGGACTCACGCCCTCGGATGGATAAAATACCATAATATCCACACCGGGTACATCACGAAATCCCTCTAATGCTGCCTTCCCCGTATCCCCGGAAGTCGCTGTTAAAATGAGAACTTTCTTTATTTTTTTATTCTTTCCCTTTGCCCACACTAAAAGATAAGGAAATAACGATAATGCCAAATCCTTAAATGCACAAGTTCGTCCATGAAACATTTCCGCCACAGAAAAAGCTTCCGTGATTCTCTTTACCGGCACAATTTCATCCGTATCAAATGTATCTTCATACGCTTTTTGCACCAAACTTCGTAAATCCTCTACGGGAATATCCGGTAAGAAAGGAGCCAATATAAAAGTCGCCAATTCCGCATAAGAAAAATCTTTTATCTGATCAAAATCAATAAACGGCTTCGGTAATTGATCGGGTAAGTACAAACCGCCATCCTTGGCAAGTCCTAACAAAAGAGCTTCTTCTGCGCTTACCGCCTCATCACTTCTCGTGCTTATATATTTCAAAATAGTACCTCCTGCTTTTTTATAAATGTATTGTACCATAGGCACCGACGAAAATGAATTTCTTTACCTTTCTCCTATATCTATAAAAAACACATGAACACTTTATATCATCATAAAGCTATTCATGTGTTTTCATTTATCATTACGGTCGTGGCGGTAACCCCTCATAGAGATACAACTTCCTTGCCCGTTGCCATATATCCGTAGGAAGTTGTTTATTTAACAACTTAAGTACACGCATATTTACCACGATATCCGGATCAGACTCTTGATTAATAGAAATTTCATAAGGTTTTTTCCCTGTGCCGAGTAACTCATACGCTATTACTCCACCATCATAACCCATACGATAATATTCCGATGAAACAGAAAACACGGCACCTTCCCTCACTAAATCAACACTCTCACTGATAACCGGTATTTTATTTTGACTAAGCGTTTCTATCAACGGCTGAAAAGAATGAATCACTTTTTCATCATAAGGAATATAGACAGCATCCGCATGTCCTTTGAATTTTATGGCCTGCTGTTCTACATCTTGCCCATCATTCCATGCTATTTCATATAAATGAATCCCTTTCTTTGACACCTCATTACGCAAAAGTTTTAGCTGCATCAATGATTCCTCATCTTGATTATTATAGATAATTCCCAATGTTTTTATAGGAAATATGCGAGATGCTATACGTAATTGATTCAAAATAGCAGGACTATCAGATATGCCGGTGACATTAAAACAATCTTTCCACTCTTCATCTGTCTTAAATTGATAAACACCAATGGCTACTATCGGAATCGTTTTCGTTGCTCTTGCCGCCGCTTTAGATGCATCCGTACCCAAAGCAATAATCATATCCTTTTTTCGCTTCACTAACTGTTGTGCCAGATTCCCTAAATTTTTACTATCACCGTCACTACTTATCACTTCATAACGAACATTTTCTTTATCTTTATACCCTTTCGCTTCTAATATAGCACGAACGCCCTCTTCCATTCGATTTTGTGATAAATTATTCCCCTCTTTCAAAATGCCGATATGATACACCGCTTTTTGTGGAATTGATTGAATATTATTCTTAACAGTGGCGGTTTTTGTGTCATCTACCATTTTCAATAATAGGCACAATACGCCGGCAGCAAGCAAAATAAAAACAATACTATATTTTTTTATAAATGCCATCTTATATCTTTACTCCCATTCTTCCATTTCCGTACGCTCACGCAAAAAGACTTTTATCCTATGAGGATCCCTCCATAATCGTTACTTAAAACTTCAAAAAAAATACACCCCAAACGGAGTGTATCTTTTTTTGAAATTAGTCTTCTGTTTTTGCCTGAACTATTGATTTTCCTTTATAGAATCCACATACGGGGCATACATGATGAGGTACCTTCTCTGCATGACATTGTGGACATTCTACAAGACCCGGAATGGTTAATTTCCAATTAGCACGTCTTTTATCACGACGAGCTTTAGAATGTTTTCTCTTTGGACTTGGCATAATTAGCACCTCCTTACTGATAAAACGCTCCGCTTTGATATATTCATCGCCTCATATAATATTCAACTTCCCTATTATACGTGGCATCGTTTTATTTGTCAATAAAAGAAGTACCAATTCATTCAATTATTTATCAAATTCTGCTTCCATAGCTCCTGCAAAAGCACGTAGTCTCACACACCACTCCAATACTTTGACTCTTGCATATTCAGATGCTTCTACGCCTTTATCTGTAATGCTATAAATACGCTTACTTCTTTTATCCGGCGCATCCCAATGACTTTCTACATATCCTTTATTTTCCATATATCGAAGAACCGGATACAATTCATTCGGATTAGGCCGGTACACATTATTCGTTCGTTTATAAATCTCTCGTTCAATTTTATTACCATAGCTGCTTTCTCGAGATAAAATATCTAAGACAAACGCAGCAGTCAACAAACGTTTCCACTGTTTCTTTCTTACTATTTCATCCAATTCCAGCTTATATTCTTCTACTCCAATCGCGCTTTCTTTTCCTTCGCTTTCCATACAAATCCCCCCTAATAAATTTATTTACATTGGCTAAAATGTATGACATGTGACATATAATCACATATTAGTACTAATCATAAATCACTTATTGCCACTTTGCAATACGAAACGAAAATAAACAATCCCATCTTCGTATTGTTTACTTTTTCTAAGTAAAATTATAAAATAAACATTTTATAATTGCAATACTTAAATACAATTTTTACAAATATTTTCCTTTTTTATGTACAGTCGATATTAATCTGATAAACAATAATTAATAATTTACTTTTTACTACTGCTTGTTGACAATAAAATGAGTAACTGCCCCTTTATCTTCCTTGCTCATCCGGAAAAAACGATACACATTTTCTGCACTTTTTTTATTCATGCCCGCCACCTGATTTAATTCTTCTATGGTGGCTTTCTTCATATCATCCAATGTTCTGAATGCATGCCACAACGCATTTCTTCTCTTCGGGCCAATTCCTTCTATATGATCCAAAATAGATTGCGCATTTCTTTTAGCTATCCATTTTCTATGATAAGAAATAACAAAACGATGAGATTCATCTCGAATATATTGCAACAATTGTAACGCCGGCTCACGATGATCAATAATGATGGGTTCAGAGCTACCTTCTACATAAATTTCTTCCATTCTCTTTGCCAATCCGATAACGGGTGCAGTCACCCCACAAGCACGAATCACCGGTAATGCCGCATGAAGTTGACCTAAGCCACCATCAAGCACAATTAAATCAGGAATTGCCCAGTCTTTTTCATTACCATAACGTCGACTCATCACCTCTGCCATTGATTTAAAATCGTCAGGCATTCCTTGCGTCGTTTGCAATTTAAATTTACGATATTCTTTTTTATTTGGTCTTCCATTCTCAAATACTACCATAGACCCGGTAGTCTCTGCCCCTTGATTATGAGAAATATCAAAACACTCCATTCGTTCCGGTCGCCTTGGAAGATGCAATATTTCTTGTAATTTGATAACTGCCCCTTCTTCTCTCGCACTTTGATATTCCCACTGCAATTTTTTATCTTTTAAATATTTTTCAGCATTCTCTTGCGCCATATCTTTAATCCGTCGCTTAAAACCTCTTTCAGGCACATATATTTTTACTTCACTTTTCCTTACTCCTGTAAGCCATACCGCTAATAAATTTGCTTCTTTTATAGTTAACGGCAAAATAATCTCTTTGGGTATGGATGATGTTTTACTTCCATAAAAATCTTTAATAAATGCCGTCATGAGGCTATCATCACTTTCATGTTCTGTATCGGAAATATGGAAATTTTCTTTCCCAATCATACGTCCATAGCGAATATAAAAAATTTCAAAACCGGTATGATTTTTATTTCTTGCCATCCCAATAACATCGAAATCGCCTTCTTTAGCAATGATATTTTGCCTTTCCTGTACACTTTTCACAGCTCGCCATTGATCTCTATACATAGCAGCTTTTTCAAACTCCATATTCGCTGCGGCTGTTTCCATATTAGCTTGTATCATTTTAACTAATTCTGTACTTTTTCCTTCAAATAAATCACAGATGCTTTGCACATATTTCCCGTAATCTTCATGACTTACATAATTTCCGCACGGAGCTGCACAAAGTTTCAGATGATATTGCAAACAAGGCCGTGACACATTCATATTTCTACAGGTCCTGATAGGATAGACACGCCGTAACAAACGCAAGGTTTCCCGTAAAGCGCCTACATCCGTAAAAGGACCATAGTATTTAGAACGACCGTCTCTTTTTATATTTCTGGTGATGAAAATCCGAGGCCACTCCTCTCCGGTGGTGATTTTCACATACGGATACGATTTATCGTCACGCAAAGAAATATTATATTTCGGATGCAATTCTTTGATAAGATTACACTCCAAAATAAGGGCCTCCATCTCTGTCCCCGTCATAGTGATATCTAAATCTTCCGCATGACGCATCATAGCAGCCACTTTGGGTGAACGATTTTTATCATCACGAACATACGAACGTACCCTATTTTTTAGATTAACGGCTTTCCCTACATAAATGACTCGGCCATTTTTATCTTTCCAGCGATAAACACCGGGAGTCGTAGGCAAAGATTCCACCTTCGCCCGTATTTTATCATTAATTTCCATCACAACCATGCTCTTTCATTAATGCTTTCGTTCGCTTTATCACCGGTTTTAAATATTGACCGGTATAAGATTCTTTTACCTTACAAATGTCTTCCGGTGTCCCGGTCGCCACGACTTCCCCGCCACGGTCTCCCCCTTCAGGGCCTAAATCTATGATGTAATCTGCCACTTTAACTACATCCAAATTATGCTCAATGACAATGACAGTATTTCCTTGATCTACCAATTTTTGGAGAACCACTAAGAGTTTACGAATATCCTCACTATGAAGTCCTGTCGTCGGTTCATCCAATATATATAAAGTATTTCCTGTATCTCTCTTTAATAATTCCGTGGCTAATTTCACTCGCTGTGCTTCGCCGCCGGATAATGTCGTCGCAGCTTGTCCTAAACGCATATATCCTAATCCTACTTCTTGAAGTGTTACTATTTTTCGAAGAATTTTATCATGATTCGCAAAAAAAGTCAGTGCTTCATCTACCGTCATATTAAGCACATGAGAAATATTCTTCCCCTTATATTTTACTTCCAACGTCTCACGATTATAACGTTTTCCATGACAAACTTCACAAGGAACATAGACATCCGAAAGAAATTGCATCTCTATTTTTATAATACCGTCACCATGACAAGCTTCACACCGACCACCTTTCACATTAAAGCTAAACCTTCCGGGTTTATATCCTCTCATCTTTGCTTCTGCCGTTTGACTAAACAATTCACGAATATCATTAAATATCCCGGTGTAAGTAGCCGGATTGGAACGAGGCGTACGACCGATAGGTTGTTGATTGATATCAATAATTTTATCTACATAGTCTACCCCCTCCATACGTTCAAAAGTCCCGTTATTAAAAGACGTATGATTTTTTATATTCGAAAGACCCTGATACAATATATCATTTACCAGTGTACTTTTTCCTGAGCCTGATTCGCCTGTCACCACAGTAAATGCGCCTAAAGGAAATGACACGTCAATCGACTTCAGATTATGTTCCGATGCCCCTTTAATAATCAACCGATATCCATTTCCTTTCCTTCGCTTCGCCGGAAGCGGAATATATTTCTTCCCGCTCAGATATTGACCTGTAAGCGACGCCTCTACCTTTTCAACATCTTCCTGTGTCCCTTCTGCTACGACTTGTCCGCCATGTTCACCGGCTCCGGGCCCTATATCGACAATCCAATCTGCATGACGTATCGTATCTTCGTCATGCTCCACAACAATCAATGTATTTCCTAAATCACGCATGCCCTTCAGCGTCGCCAAAAGTTTATCATTATCTCTTTGATGAAGACCAATAGAGGGTTCATCTAAAATATACAGCACGCCTACTAAGCCGGACCCAATTTGAGTCGCCAGACGTATTCTTTGTGCTTCTCCTCCGGACAACGTAGTGGCAGTACGTGAAAGAGTCAAATAATCCAGTCCCACATTCACTAAAAAAGAAAGGCGATTATGTATTTCTTTCAGTATCTGCTCCGCGATGATTTTTTCTTTTTCTGTTAATTGTATCTCATCCAAAAAATGCAACAAATCTGATACTGCCATATTTGACAATTCAGAAATATTTTTATTCCCCACACGAAAAGCCAAAGACTCCGGACGCAGCCTTGCTCCATGACAAACGGAACAAGATTTTTCCATCATAAAACGCGACAATCCTTCTTTCATCTTTTCCGTCCACGCTTCTTTGTACCGTCTTTGTGTCATAGGAACAATCCCCTCAAATACGCGCGTATATGATTTTGTTTCTCCCTCCAAATTAGTGTACGTAAAACTAATTTCTTTTCCGCCGCCATAAATAAATTCTTTTCTACTTTCCTTATCTAAATCATCAAATGAGCAATCCATGCTCAATCCTTTACTTTTCAGAAATGCGTCTAATTGGCGATAAAGCCAATTATCTTTATTATAAGGAAACGGCTTAATAGATCCCAATCGAAAAGATACCGTATGATCAGGAATAATACGATTAAAATCAGCTTCCTCTGATGCCCCTAACCCCATACAAGCCGGACAAGCACCAAAAGGATTATTAAAAGAAAATATACGTGGCTCTGCTTTAGGTAAAGAAATATGACAATCCGGACACGCAAAATGCGAACTGAAAAGAAAATCTTCTCCGCCTATCACTGAAGCTACCATAATGCCTTCCCCTAAATTCAGCGCCGTTTCCACCGAATCAGACAAACGCTTCTCCACTCCGTCTTTCACAATAATACGATCCACTACTACTTCTACGGTATGCTTTTTATTTTTCTCCAATTCAATAACATCATCCAATTGATATACTTCTTTATCCACACGAACACGAACATATCCCTCCTTTTTCAATTGAGACATAATACGTTTCTGTGTTCCCTTTTGTGCCACTACCACAGGCCCTAACACCATTAATTTCGTTCCCTGCGGTAAAGCTGTCAATATATCTACAATTTGATCTACGGTTTGCTTCTGAATCGGTTTACCGCATTTCGGACAAAACGCCCGTCCGGCATGAGCATAGAGCATACGAAGATAATCATGAATTTCTGTAACCGTTCCTACCGTAGACCGTGGATTATGACCGGTCGATTTTTGATCAATAGAAATCGCCGGTGACAAACCTTCTATTTTATCTATATCCGGCTTATTCATTTGTCCCAAAAATTGACGAGCATAAGCAGACAACGACTCTACATATTTCCTTTGTCCCTCTGCATAAATCGTATCAAAAGCCAAAGAAGACTTCCCTGACCCCGATAATCCGGTAAACACGATAAAACGATTTCGAGGCAACGTTAAATTGATATTCTTTAGATTATTTTGTCTTGCTCCTTGAATGATAATTCCTTTTTCCATAATCTCCCCTTATTTCTTATACTCTTTTTTTCATCGGTCTTTGGAGCCTCTTCTTTTTCGATTCCGCCATTTTCCATGCGGCCTCTGCTCGTGACCCATAACGCTCATTCCACTGCTGCTTCAACATGGATAATTGATCACGCCACTTAGCCGCCTCTTCATATTCCAAAACCTGCGACGCCTTCTTCATATTCTTCTCCACTTGCTTTATTTCCTTATACAACTCATCATCAGATAACACCAAATCATGTCCTGCGTCATAAACTTCCGATTCTTCATTAATTTTTGTCAATTCGATCAAATTCTTAATTTTCTTCTCAACCGTTTTCGGCGTTATATGATGCTTTTCATTATAAGCTTTTTGTATAGAACGACGCCTATTTGTTTCTTTAATAGCATAATCCATAGATTTCGTCATACGATCCGCATACATAATCACATGTCCATGTGCGTTTCTCGCCGCTCGTCCAATAACCTGTATCATAGATGTTTCATTTCTAAGAAACCCCTCTTTATCTGCATCTAATATAGCCACCAACGACACTTCCGGCATATCCAAACCTTCCCGAAGAAGATTAATTCCCACCAATACATCAAAAACGCCGGCACGCAAATCACGAATAATTTCCGCCCGTTCTATCGTTGCAATATCAGAATGTAAATATCGAACTTTTACTCCCGCTTCATTTAAAAAATCCGTCAAATCTTCTGCCATTTTTTTCGTCAATGTAGTAATTAAAACTCGCTCACCTACATCTTCGCGTTTATGAATTTCTCCCAATAAATCATCCATTTGCCCTTCAATAGGACGCACCTCCACATCGGGATCCAATAAACCGGTAGGCCGAATAATTTGCTCTGCCATATTCGTCTTGACACTCATTTCATAATTACCCGGTGTGGCGGATACATAAATAATCTGATTAATTCGATCCGTGAACTCCTCAAAAGTCAACGGACGATTATCTAACGCACTGGGCAAACGAAATCCATACTCCACCAAATTCTGTTTTCGCGATTTATCACCATTATACATAGCATGAAGCTGCGGCACGGTAATATGAGATTCATCTATCATAATAAGAAAATCATCAGGAAAATAATCCAACAAAGTAAAAGGTGGATCCCCGGGCTGCCGAGCAGACATATGACGAGAATAATTTTCTATACCGGAACAATACCCCACTTCCTGCATCATTTCCAAATCATACCGTGTTCTTTGCTCCAACCGTTGTGCTTCCAATAAACGATTTTCCGCCCGCAAAACCTTCAACCGTTCCTGCAACTCTTCTTCAATACTTACCATAGCTCTTTTCAATTTTCCCGAACTCGTTACATAATGCGACGCCGGAAATATACCTATATGATCACGCATCGCCACACGCTCCCCGGTAAGTACATCAAATTCAGACAACTGATCTATTTCATCACCAAACATTTCAATCCGCACCGCCGTATTATTGGAAGCTGCCGGAAACACATCAATAATATCTCCATGTACACGAAAAGTATCGCGCGTAAAATTAAGATCATTCCTCATATACTGCATATCTACCAGACGCATCACAATTTCATCACGAGAAATTTCCTCCCCCGGACGAAGCGACAAACCCATCGTACTATAATCTTCCGGATCCCCTAAACCATAAATACACGAAACCGATGCCACAATAATCACATCACGACGCTCAAAAAGTGCCATCGTTGCCGAATGGCGAAGACGATCTATTTCCTCATTCATAGAAGAATCTTTTTCAATATACGTATCCGTCTGCGGTATATAAGACTCCGGCTGATAATAGTCATAATAACTAACAAAATAATATACTGCATTATCCGGGAAAAAATCCTGAAACTCACTGGCAGTTTGTGCCGCCAACGTTTTATTCGGTGAAATAATCAATGTAGGCTTCTGAACGTTCTCAATAACACTTGCCATCGTAAAAGTTTTTCCCGTACCGGTAGCGCCCAATAATACCTGCGCCCAATGACCATCACGAATCCCTTCCGTCAAATCATGAATCGCCTTTGGCTGATCTCCCGTAGGCTTAAACGGTGCCACCAAACGAAAAGGCGTCATCTTGCCCGGATACTGCCTCTGAATCCTTTTTTCTCGCATGATACACTCCTTTTCTCTAATGAAATAACCCTTTAACTACTATTATATCGTTTCCTTTCGATATTGTACACAAAAAGAAATAGGCACTTCCACGAAGTACCTATATTCATCAAAAAACTCGTTTCAACAATCGAATTATCATATAC
Source organism: Veillonellaceae bacterium DNF00626 (assembly GCA_001553355.1). Classification (GTDB taxonomy): domain Bacteria; phylum Bacillota; class Negativicutes; order Veillonellales; family Dialisteraceae; genus Dialister. The sequence goes on along the minus strand of KQ960878.1, from coordinate 6,631 downwards.
ACGATAGCGGCCACTATGAAAAATAAACCGACACCCAAAAAGAAAAACCAAAACGCCATCACTACCAGCGCTACAAAAACCACTGCCACCACCGAAAATAAAATCTTCTTCCACCACGGAATCGCTTTTATCCCTATGGTATGAAACTTGATATAAGTATGTTGATCTGATGTATCCTGTCTTTCCTCTTCTGTCCCATTTTCATTCAATGTCACACCGCCATAATCATGTACATCCTCTTTCGTCATGACATGAAGCTCTTCCACTGAATGCTGCCTACTATCATCACTCATAATTCAGCCAATTTTTTCGACAAAAGACCATTCACCACTTGAGGATTAGCCTGTCCCTTCGTAGCCTTCATAACCTGACCCACCAAAGCACCTACAGCCTTCTTCTTACCGGCTTTAAAATCAGCTACCGCTTGAGGATTTTCCGAAATGACTTGTGCCACCAAACCCTCTAACGCACCGGTATCACTAATTTGTACCAATCCTTGACTCTTAACAATATCTTCAGGATGCCCACCTTTTTCCCACATGTGGACAAAAACCTTCTTTGCGATTTTTCCCGAAATCGTTCCCTTCTGAATCAATATCAAGAGTGCTGCCAAATCATCAGCAGAAACAGAAATCTGACCAATCTCTATATTTCCTTCAGACAACTTACTTGCCACTTCACCCATAAGCCAATTCACAGAAGCCTTAGGATCCGCACCGGCTGCCACCATAGCCTCAAAATAATCTGCCCGATCCTTATCATTCGTCATCGCCGTAGCATCATCAGAAGATAATTGATACTCCGTCATATACCGTTCTTTTCTCGCATCCGGCAACTCCGGCAACGTTTTTCTGATATTCTCTATATACTCTTCACTCACCGTAAAAGGAACCAAATCAGGCTCCGGGAAATAACGATAATCATTCGCCTCTTCCTTGGAGCGCATACTTTTCGTTACGCCCTCCTTCTCATCCCAAGTACGAGTCTCTTGAATCACCTTACCCCCTTCTTCCAAAAGCTGAGCCTGTCGCATCGCTTCATATTCGATAGCTCTCTCAACGCCCCTAAAAGAATTAATATTTTTTACCTCTGCTTTTGTACCCAATTCCTTTTGCCCGACAGGACGCACAGAAACATTCGCATCACAACGAAGACTTCCCTCTTCCATACGACAATCAGAAATGCCGATATACTGCAATATCGCACGCAATTTCTCCATATATGCCACAGCCTCTTTTGCCGAACGCATATCCGGCTCAGACACGATTTCAAGCAACGGCGTACCCGTACGATTATAATCAACCAAAGAATAATCAGAATCCGTAATCGACGTACCATGATGAACCAACTTGCCCGCATCCTCTTCCATATGTGCACGAGTGATACGAATATGACTCTTCTTCCCATCTACCTCTACATCCAAATACCCGGGCCCGCAAATAGGCAAATCAAACTGAGACGTCTGAAAATCCTTCGGCAAATCAGGATAAAAATAATTCTTTCTATCAAATTTCGTAAAACGAGCAATCTCACAATTGAGAGCCAAACCGGCACGAACACCAAACTCTAATACCTTTTTATTTAATACAGGAAGTACACCCGGAAGCCCCAAACAAACCGGACACACATTCGTATTAGGTGCTTCACCAAAAGAAGTCTTACAACCACAAAAAATCTTTGTCGTCGTTTTTAATTCAGTATGTACCTCAAGGCCGATAACTGCTTCATATTTCATTTCAATTCTCCTTTCGGCGCAATTTTTGTCAATTCCGGATGATCTTGCTCAAACGTATACGCCGCCTGTAATATCTTTTCCTCACCCAGTGCAGGCCCAATAATTTGCATACCCAAAGGAAGCCCCTCATGGAACCCTACAGGAATACTAATAGCCGGTGCACCTACCAAATTCACCGGGACCGTACAAATATCTTCCATATATAACGCCAAAGGATCAGAAAAAGCACCAAACTTAAAAGCCGTACCGGACGCCGAAGGTGCCACCATCACATCACAATGCCGGAACGCCTCATCAAACTCCTTCTTAATCAACGTACGAACCTTAAGAGCCTTCAAATAAAACGCATCATAATATCCGGCAGACAAAACATACGTACCAAGCATGATACGACGCTTTACCTCTTCACCAAACCCCTCACTACGCGTTTGAATATACATATCAATCAAATTCTTCCCCGGTATGCGATAACCATACTCCACACCATCATAACGAGATAAATTTGAACTTGCTTCTGCCGGTGCAATAATATAATAAACCGACACCCCACTATCAATATGCGGTAAAGAAATATCAACGATTTCCGCGCCGGCCTTTTCATAATAAGCCAAAGCATCTTGAATAGCCTTCTTCGTTTCCGCTTTAATACCCTTACCAAAAAACTCCTTAGCCACGCCGATACGTAGACCCTTTACATCACGAACCAATGCCTTTTTATAATCCTTTTCCACCTGAGGAAGAGACGTAGAATCACGACTATCATGACCGGCAATAGCATTCAATACAATAGCTGCATCAGTTACATCCTTCACGATTGGCCCGATTTGATCCAAAGAAGACGCAAACGCCAAAAGACCATACCGCGAAACCAACCCGTAAGTAGGCTTCAACCCTACCACACCGGTAAACGATGCCGGCTGACGGATAGAACCTCCCGTATCCGAACCCAAAGCCCACACAGCCGTATTCGACGCCACAGCCGTCGCACTACCACCGGACGATCCCCCCGGCACATAATCTACATTCCACGGATTACGAGTAGGCCCAAAATAAGAATGCTCCGTACTACTTCCCATCGCAAACTCATCCATATTTACCTTACCCAAAGAAATATAATCCGCTTCCTCCAACTTTTCAATAACCGTTGCCTGATAAGGAGCAACAAAATTCTCCAACATTTTAGATGCAGCCGTACAAGGTTGCCCCTTAATACAAATATTATCCTTTACCGCTCCGGGAATACCTGCCATATCAGCAATAACCTCACCGGCAGCTATCTTTTCATCTACCCTTTGAGCAGTCTGTAACGCTATTTCATCAGAAGTAGACAAATAAGCATGCAACTGACCATCCACCTCATCACGATGAGCAATCAACTTTTTCGTCAACTCAACCGACGAAATTTCCTTTTCCACTAACTTTTTATGAAGCTCATGAATCGTATAACTCACAATGCCACCCCCTATATAATACGAGGTACTTTAAAATACCCGTCTTCCCGTTCCGGCGCATTTTTCAATGCTTCCTCATTCGACAAAGATTCATGTGCCACATCATCACGAAGCACATTATACTGCTCAATCGCATGAACCGTAGGCTCCACATCCGTAGTATCATACCGATTCAACTCTTCCATATAAGACAAAATACTATCCATTGAACTTCGCATCTTTTCCACATCGCCCTCACCAAAAGCCAAGCGAGACAAAAATGCAATCTTCTTCACTTCTTCCGTTGAAATTTTCATAAATCGCTCCTTTATAAAATATTTCTTTTAACACCAACCATTATAGCACAACAAGAATCACAAAAATAAGTTTTACATTATAATTCTTCTTTTATTCTCTCTATTCTAAAAATTCTTTACATAAAGTTAACTAAAAAACGTCTTGATAAGTAGTTAGCATAGTAATAAAAATCAGTAGCATCAGGATTTCACTCTATAACAAGAAAGATTCCATAACAAATATTGGGATAAATGTAATATGTTTCCTTCCTGTTACTTCTTATCCCAACTTCGCAAAAAATGGACATATTCATCCAAATCTCTTACAGTCAAATCGCTAAATCAACTATAAAAAGAGGATTGAATATATCCACTTATTATTCTATAAAAATTTTTCTCTTCCTATCTGTTACAAAAGACTTACCTATTCTTATGAGTTAAAAAATGCTTCTCTTGATCGTTGTTTTATTTCAGTAGAAGCGATAAACGGAATCCTCGTAGTACGTCCTTCTTTGGCCGCCTGCACTTTCTTGAACGGGAATTCAAATATTTCCCTGTTCCACGTATTTACTGCATCATTATATACAGTACGGGCTGCTGTAATTTCTCTCTGCAAATAAGCATTTTGCTGAATCGCATCACGAATAGCATCTTGACTACGTAATTCCGGATAATTTTCCAATACGACATCAATGCTCTTAGATGCTTTATTAAGCATTTCATGAACTTCTCCTCTGGATTCATCTGAAAAGTTTCCGCTTCTATACTTAGCAATATCCACAAAAGTGTTTTTATCCGTCTCAATCGATTTTTTTACCTGATTTTCCAATGTTTCCAAAATAACCACGCGTTGTTCCATATAGTTATCTATTTCTGATGCTGCGGTCTGTATTCGTTGTTCCATCATGTTAAATTCTGAGCTGATCTGTTGCATTTGCCACCATGGAAATATAAAAATGATTATTCCTACTGCATCCACTATATACTTATCATTTACAAGTCCATAAATTGTGACAATTATCCCTACCAACATAATAAGATAAGGTAATGCCTTTTCCGTACCGGTCGCTTCTACAGGAATTACTTTAGCAATGACATTTACATCTCTGCCTTGTTCCATCACCGGTGCATTTAATTCATCTAATTGATTTGCCATAATATACCTCCTACGGGTGAACTATTTGATTAACCAAATCGGTAATCGACATATTTTCATCATAAACTTTCCCTACCATATGATTTTTATAAGCGAAAGTTTTTTGACTATAATCTTGTGAATAAAAATATTTTTCCATGTTTTTGACGGTAGCAAAATCTTCCCCCTCATCGTCCATCTTGGATACTTCCATATATTCTTTTCGGCTAACGGGTATATATTCCTCCCAATCCACCGGTACATCATAATATTCTCCGTTTCCGGCTCTCACCGGCACATAATCTCGATGCCATTCTGTCCGATAGGAATGAGCTTCCACTTCTACGGTGTCTACATCTCCTGATGAACGCACCGGACGTGTTTTTAATACTGCCCTCACATTATCCCGTACATCTGCATCAGATGGATAGAAATAATCAACATTCATTTCGTTAGCCAACATTTCTGTGACATAAAAATTATAGTTATAATCACAATTCTTGTGATAGATATAATCTTGCGCCATCATTTGCTGATAAAGCGGAATGGATAACAAAGGCAAAAAAGAGAAAAACATATGATCAAAATAGTCACAATTGAAGTTGATAAACTTGTCTTTTATCGATTCAAAATTGAAATCTATATAATTGAATGGCCCGGCATCAAACTTCCAATTAGCCGTATTTTTAGCACAAATAACATTTATTTTCTTATTTTTTTCAAAATCAAAGTCATCTCCATACGGCGAATGGTCAAAAATGTACTCGATATTTTCTTGTGCCAAAGGAGTAAACAAGAGCCTAAATTCTTGTTCATTATCTCTATCTAATGCATGAAAACGGGCATCAAATTTTTCATTAGCCATGCCTTGAAAGGTGCCTCCCGTTTTAATGGCATCTCTGGTTTTGTCCCGTATTTCGCTGATTTCTCGATTTAATTTAAACTTATCCCAAAGTCCACTTACTTCTCCTTTCTTCCCTGAGGCTTCTCTTGAAAAGGAAAGATTTGGTGCTGCGTCATTTCCATAAACCAAAGAAACAATGTTTGAATAGTAGGGCCCCGGCTTTGTAACAGAAGCATGCAAAGTTTCCGTCACTGTACGATGACGAAGGTTCCCATTGGAATCCCTATAACTCTCTACATATTGAACAACTCTTTCCCCGGTATAGGTATAATCCCCCATTTCATGAATCAATCGTTTTACGAAAATAAAAGGATTCCCTAAAATCGTACCGGAAGAAATATCCAAAGTAGATATATTTTCATGACTTGTACCATTCAATCCATACGATTCTACCAATTGTGAAAAGCGTTTCATATCGAAATTAGGATCTAAATGAATAAAAGGAATGGCCTTTTTTATTAATTCATGAGTCATCTCCCCATGAAACAAGGCATTGAGTGGAGCCATCATCTCATATCCTTTACGTCTCATCTCTGCCATATGGCTTTCCAAATTTCCTATTTTGTCTTTTAATTCTGCTATGGAAGGTGCTATTTTTAATAGGTAAATTGCTCCCGACAAAATAAAGACCACAACACACCAAAAAATATTTTCTGGATCAGGATAAGATGCTAAAAAATATTCCCACAAAGCCCAAATAGCAGATCCCCATAAAAGGATCTTGCAAACACCCCTAAAAAATTTATAGGTAGACAAGCTACCTTCTAAATCTTGGGTACTTCGTGCCAGCTCGTTATACTCTTTCATAAATTGTGCGCTGTCTTCCCGGCTCACTCCCGATTTTTGCGCTAAATTTTCAAAATAATTAATAGTCACCTGGCGAAAATGTTCTTTCAATTCACTCTCATAATATTTCAAAGGTTCTAAGAGTTTTTCATTCCATTCCGCTGCCATAATTCATCTCCTTTAATTTATTTTATATTTCATTTATTTATAATACTAATATAAAATGTGAAAAATGTAAACATGTAATATTATAAATTTGTGAATGATAAGATGAAATTAAGCATCCCTTTTGTATATAAAAAAGACACCCGTTACTGAGTGTCTTTTCCTTTATCAGCAGCTTCC
>KQ960877.1:1899-2708 GCA_001553355.1 Veillonellaceae bacterium DNF00626 | reverse complement strand
TGGTTTTAGGACCGGGCGGATTCTCCTTTAATGATTACGCCAAAGTGGGCGCACCTATGTGTATTGTTTCATGGGTAGCTTGCGTTGCAATCATTCCGATTTTCTGGCCGTTCTAATGAAAGAAATATAAATTTTTGACAGAAAGGTGGATTTGTTATGGATACTCCGGGACCGATTTCCATTTGCTTGACGAATATGGTTATCGTATTTGGTGTTTTGATTTTCTTGGCTTGTGTCATTCAATTGATTCACGTGATTGATCCGACAAAGAAGAAATAATAAGAATAAGTGAAATTATGGAGGAGGTTATATAATGGACGGATTTTTAAGAGCACTCACTTCCGTGTGGACAGATTCAGGATTTTCCAATCTTACATGGGAAAACGGAGTGATGATTTTGGTGGGGCTTATTTTGCTCTACTTGGCTATCGCTAAAGAGTATGAACCTTTGTTGTTATTACCCATCGCTTTTGGTTGTATCATGGCAAACTTCCCGAACACGGGATTTAATGACGAAATGGGCGTCATGATGGCTATTGGTTATGGTATTAAGTATGAAATATTTCCGCCGCTTATCTTTCTTGGCGTCGGGGCGATGACGGATTTTGGTCCGCTCATTGCTAATCCGAAGATGATGCTTTTAGGTGCAGCAGCACAGATTGGCGTGTTCGTAGCATTAGCAGGCGCTATGATTCTGGGCTTCAATGTACAAGAAGCAGCATCCATTGGTATCATTGGTGGTGCTGACGGCCCGACAGCTATTTACTTAGCAACGAAATTGGCACCGGATCTCTTAGGCGCTATCGCCG
>KQ960877.1:0-1799 GCA_001553355.1 Veillonellaceae bacterium DNF00626 | reverse complement strand
AAACCTCTTCGAAGTATCCGGCGTAACAGCACGTCTTTCCGATACAGCATCTAATGCACTCATTAACATCGTAACGATTTTCTTGGCAACAGGAACAGGACTTACGATGTCCGGAGATAAATTCCTTCGTATTCAGACCATTGAAATTATCGTTTTAGGACTTATCGCATTCGCAGCAGGTACAGCAGGCGGCGTACTCTTTGGTCAGATTATGAGAATTGCATCAGGCAATAAGATTAACCCCTTAGTAGGATCTGCCGGCGTGTCCGCCGTACCGATGGCAGCTCGTGTATCACAAGTAGTAGGATTGAAAGACAATCCTTCCAACTATCTGTTGATGCAAGCTATGGGACCGAACGTAGCAGGCGTTATCGGCACAGCAGTAGCAGCCGGAACGATGCTTGCACAATTTGGAGGTTAATACTTATAAGTAAAAAGAAATTTTTCACTGCAGCAGAAATGTTGCAGTTTTTTTATGTAAAAATACATAATATACCTATAAATAAAACTAAAGAATATAAACAAAACGCACCTTTCTTTCGGGAAGAGAAAGAGGCGTTTTTTGATAGAAAATAGAAATGATTTTTCGATAATATCATTCAGAAATAGAGAAGTTAAAAAGTATAAGACAAATCAAAAAAATTCTATTTTTATAGGCAAAATGCATCAATTTATGTATTTCATCAAAAATATAAATAGAAAGGACGATGATATTTTTTGCCAAAAACATAGATAACTATCTATAAAATTTTCATTACGACAATGGGTTAAAAAATAAATAAATAATAAATATCATAAACAATTCAATTTATAAAAATAAATAATGCAATTGAATTTTATTTGAAATGTTATTGAAATTTTATAATTAAACATATACAATACATACAGGTGAACCTGCTGATGCAAAAATACAAAAGCAGACAAAACTCAATCTCGGAGTCCGGGAAAGGAGGGAGGAAACATATCGGGAAAGGGATAGTATTACTCGGTAGATTCTTCATAAAGATTTCAGCATTTTTATTTTCTTACAAATAGGTGAATGAATCTTCCGAACATAGCTGCTAAGTGGCTTTGAAAACACCTATCAAAGTTTCTTGGCAAAAGGTTTAAGAGGAAGGTGAACTTTATGGATCCCGCTATTATCACATTATGTGTACTGGCAGTGGCAGCATTTTTGTTTGTTACAGAAATCATCCCGCTGGCAGTAACTGCTATGGCAGCATGTACAGCATTAGGTATCCTCGGCATATTACCCTCAAAAGCAGTATATGCCGGACTCTCAAATTCCACCGTTGTTTTGTTTGGTGGCATGTTCGTTATCGGCGCGGCTATGTTTAAGACAGGTCTCGCTGAAGCTATCGGTATTGCCGTTGTAAAAAGAGCAGGAACAAATGAAATACCGCTCATGGGCGCTATTATGCTCGTAACGATTATTTTGTCCTCCGTTTCTTCTAACACCGGTACGGTAGCATGTTTGATGCCGGTTATTATCGGTATTTGTCAGGCAGCAAAAATTTCTCCATCGAAGGAATTGATGCCTTTGGCTATTGCCGCTAACGTAGGTGGTACAATCACGATGATTGGTACTCCGCCAAACGTTATTGTTACCGGTGCTTTATCGGCAGCAGGTCTTCCGACATTCGGATTCTTTGAATTTGCATATATCGGTATTCCGCTTTCGATTATCATTTTGATTTATACCCTTTTCGTTGGTCGTCATTTTATCCCTGATAAACAAGCCGGCGAAATGGATGAAGAAGCTGTGAAAGCAGCAGCAGAAGAAGCCGGCGCAACAGGTG
>KQ960876.1:211440-221183 GCA_001553355.1 Veillonellaceae bacterium DNF00626 | reverse complement strand
ATGCCAATGGCGGTAAAGAATACACCGTAACCGGCCCGAAACTCACCGTAGTTGATGGAGAGGAAAACCTTGTTGTCGGTGACATCATGGACGGTAACAAAAAAGTAGGCTATGAACTCAAACTGAACAAAGAGCTCAAAGGTCTTACCAGCGTAAGCAGTACCACATTCAAAGCAGGCGATAACGTAACGCTCAATGACAAAGGACTTACTATCACAAATGGCCCGTCCGTCACCGCTGCAGGTATTGACGCAGGCAAGAACAAGATTACGGGAGTTGCTGCCGGAGCTGTGTCCGAAAAGAGCACAGAGGCCGTAAACGGCGGACAGCTCTTTGGAGTAGAACAAAAGGCTAATATCAATAATCAGAATATTTCCATTCTCGGCGGTAAAGTGAACGAATTGAATGCTCGGGTGGACAGAGTCAGTGCAGGCACTGCTGCACTTGCTGCACTTCACCCACTCGATTTCGACCCCGATGATAAATGGGACTTTGCTGCAGGCTATGGCAACTATAAAGGGGCCAATGCAGCTGCTATCGGTGCGTACTATCGTCCGAATGAAGACACCATGTTCAGTGTCGGCGGATCTTTCGGTGGCGGAGAAAATATGGTGAATGCAGGTGTTTCCGTAAAATTCGGACAAGGCAACCATGTAACAACCTCCAGAATCGCCATGGCGAAAGAAATTAAAGATCTCCGTGCAGAAGTGGAAGTCCTGAGACAAGCTGTTACAGGTATCAGACAGGGAAAGACTCCCGATCCGGTCAAGATGAAACTTTTCCCGGATATTGCAAAGAACCACTGGGCTTATGAAGCAGTAGAAGAACTCACGAAACAGGGACTGCTCGAAGGGTATCCGGACGGAACTTTCGGCGGAGACCGTATGATGACACGCTATGAATTCGCAGAAATCGTTTACAGAGCCATTCAAAAAGGTCTCAATGTGAACGAAAAGCTGGTTCAGGAATTCGAACCGGAATTGGAACGTTTCCGTGTCGATGTCATTTCCAAAGACAAAGACGGAAACCCGGTCATAGAAAGAGTCCGTGTTAACGAGAAGAAAAAAGCAAAATAAAACTTCATAAGAACGGCACGGCCGAAGCAGAAAAGAAAACTCCGGGGAAAATAACTCTCCGGGGTTTTTCATGTTGCATGTAAGAAAGCAAAATAATTCATATATGACGTTTAAGACAGAAGAACAATTCATTGCAAGTTTGAAAGGCGAAAAAGGAGAAAACGGACAAGTCGGTGCAACCGGAGCAGCCGGAAAATCCGCATACCAATTATGGAAAGAGCAGCAAAATCCGGACGGTTCAAAGCCGAACGAAAATAAATCCGAACAAGATTTCTTTAACAGTCTGAAAGGTAAAGACGGACAAGACGGTAAAAATGGAGTGGCTGCTGATGTGACAGTGAAGGCGAGTGAAAAAGGGAAAGATATAAATGAAGCAAGGTTCGTTATCAATATACAAAAGCCTGAAATGACATTTGCCGGAGATAGTAATATCAAGACATCAATTGAAAAAGACAACACCGCGAAAATAGCATTGAAAGATACTATTACTGTGAAAACGATTAAAGTAGGCGAAAAAGTGAAAATGAAGATATGATGTATATTTTGAGACTTTTACAGAAAATTAACTATGAAACTCTTGAGCCCGTTGAATTATGGTATAATTAACTTTATTTTTAAATAAAGAAAATAGAAGGGAAATGATAGAAATAGTGGTACGATAATTTCTTGAAAATAAATAATTATTTGTATGACAAGATTTTTCAAAATATGAGTAAAACTAATGATATCTTGACTGATAATTTATATACAGTGTATAATTTACAGTAGAATAATTAATATACATATTGTTAGTATAATGGACTTTTGAGGGAAAATATAATTAGTAATAGTATGATTGATTAACATTAAATACTTGAAATAGTTAAAGTAAATAATTACAAATAGGAGGGGAAAAAATGAACAGAGTATACAAGTTAGTATGGAATCGTGCAAGAAATATGTACATTGCGGTATCGGAAATTGCCAAAAGTCACCGAAAAGAAACTTTGAGAGGTGGGAGAAAATCGGCAGTAATTTTTTTAGTTGCACTTTATTTGTTTGGGACGGGATTTGCAGCAAACACTGTTCAAGCTGAAAATAATTCACCGGTATTGACTGATGAACAGAAGAATGAAATTGTCGATAAAGTATTGGAAAAGTTGAATAATAATGAAAATTTGTCTAAAAAAATACAAGATGAAGTATTTAAGTATAAGAATAAATTGATCTTTGCCGGTGGCGTAATAGGAAAGCAAAATAGTCCCAGTGATACACCTATGGCATTCGGAAATGGAGCGTTTGCAAACGGATCTGATGGAATATCTTTGGGGTATCAGGCAGATGCTTTTTCTACAAAAGCGGTTTCAATAGGGGCACGTGCAAGTACATTGTGGAACGGAGATGTTGCGGTAGGAAATCAGACGCATGTCGCAGGATTGAGTGCGGCGTTAGGTAGCGGAACTCAACTGTATGCCAATCAGTCCGTTGCATTGGGGACACAAATCACAATTGTAGATCCGGAAGTTTTGGAATTATATAAGAAATACAATTATACAAATCCGGATAATAAAGGTGCGGTAGATGTTCCGTCTTGGTATTGGCGAGAACAAATTATAAAGAATACTCCCGAAATTCAAGATTTTAAGAAAAGATATGCAAGATTTCTTGGCACCCTTGATCAAGATGGATTAGATCCGACATATCATGATGAATTGTATAAACAAAAATTGATAGAAACAATCCTGTGGGAAAAAACCACGAAAAAAATTCAGAAAGTCACTGCTGTAGGATTTCAAAGCGGAGTGAAAGTTACCGGCGGTGTTGCTCTCGGTGCATTTTCCAATGCTACGAGGAAAGGCGAAGTTATCGGATACAATCCGAATGGTGAACAATATCAAAACGTAGCAGACTTTTTGGTAAGAAATAATAAAAAAGAAGCTTATGTAAAAGCATTGCAAGAGCAAGAAACTTTGGAAAAAGAAGTTTCCGATTTGGAAAAACAACGTAAATCTCTAAGTGGAGAAAAATATCGTGAAATTTCCGAACAAGCGTATGAAAAAAATAAAGAATCAAAAAAAGCAAGCAAAAAAGTAAATGATTTATATAATGCTTGGGTTTCCGTTCAAGGTGCAGTAGCGGTAGGTAATGAAGAAACCGGCATGACAAGACAAATTACAGGAGTGGCCGCCGGAAGTGAAGACACAGATGCCGTGAATGTGGCGCAGCTTAAAGCGTTGAACAATAAGATAGAACAGAATAAAACGAATCCGGTAAAATATATTTCCATTAATTCGGGAAATAAAGAGAAAAAACCGGCAGATGACAGTGATAATTCGAAAAATGACGGTGCTTATGGTGCGAATTCTATTGCTATCGGACGCTCGGCTAAAGCGGCAGGACAATCTTCTATGGCATTGGGTTTTCAATCAAAAGCTTGGGATGAAGCTTCGCTTTCTATAGGTCGTGGGGCTACAGCTTTTAACCGATCGGCACTTGCTATAGGGCATGAGTCTACGGCACTTAATATTCGAGGAACGGCAGTAGGATACTATGCCGTTGCCGGCAGATCAAGTACAGCAGTAGGACCTAACGGTCAGGCTTTAGGTATAGCATCTGTTGCACTGGGAGAAGGAAGTTACGTGGGAGACAGTTCCTTTAGAGAAACTTATAAAAAGCGCAGCAATGTGCCATATTACTATATTAATGAAGTCATTGCTAAAGATACCGAAAAATGGGAAAATTACAAAAAGAAATTTAAAGAAGAATTGAAAGATTTAAGCGAAGCGGATGCTAAAGAGAAATTAATAGCTTTGATTATGTCCGATTTGAATAAAGAAGTGAAATTTTCTACTGCTATAGGAAATCAATCTATAGTGGGAGTCAGTTTCGGTACCGCTTTGGGATATGGATCACAAGTAAATAGCGAAAAGGCGGTAGCATTAGGAGCCGACTCATTGGCGGAAAGAAGCGGAAACCCTGTCGGCTATGTATTGGGTGAAGTCAATTCCACTTTAGATGAAGCAATTACGTCGGTTGGATTGAAGGATAAATATGATGATCTGAAAGAAAAAACCGATTCTGATTTGCCTACTTATAACGAATTGAAGAAACGTTATAAAGAAGCGGTGAAGCCCGATGATGAAAAACAAGCTTTGAAAGATTTGAAAAATTGGGAAAAAACTCATGAAGAATTTTTAAAAAATTTAAATGAACGTAAAAATTTTGAAGGAACATGGAAAGGAAGCAGTGGAGTAGTTTCGGTAGGTAACAAGAAAACCGGCATGACAAGACAAATTACAGGAGTTGCTGCCGGAAGTGAAGACACCGATGTGGTAAACGTGGCGCAACTTAAGGCGTTGAATACGAAGGTTGATAACAACCGGAAGGCAATGGAAAAATCCGGGCAGAACGGTTCTGTCAAGTATTTCTCCGTCAATCCGGATAATAACAAACGGACGAAACCGGCAAAAGGTAGCGACAATTCGAAAAATGACGGTGCCTATGGAGAAAATAGCGTTGCTATTGGTGCATTTGCGGAAGCGGCAGATAAAAATACGTTGGCTTTAGGTTGGAGCGTTAAAGCTTTAGGTATGGACTCTTTAGCATTAGGTACCATGGTATACAGCTATGGTCGTAACTCCAATGCGGTAGGCAATCAAGCTGCTGCGTTAGGCGAGGAATCCTCCGCTTTCGGTAATCAAGCAAAAGCGATGGATATGGGTACGACGGCGTTAGGAAATAATGCTATGGCTATCCAGAACGGTTCCACGGCGGTAGGATATCAATCGTTATCTACCGTTAGCAGTACTTCTATGGGTACAAACAGTTTTGCATTGGGACAGGCATCACTTGCTTTGGGACAACAATCATATATAGGTGACACTACATTCAGGGATACCTATACGAAGTATAACGAAGAAAAAGGAAATGACAATAACATACCCGGCTTTTATATTAGTGATTTGATAAATAAAAATGATCCGAAAATTGCAAAATATAAGGAACAATTCAAGAATCAGTTACAAGGGTTGGACGGGCATAATCAAGAGGCCGTACTAAGATACTTGATTATTGCGGATTTGAATAAGAGCGTACAATTTGCCACGGCAGTAGGCAATCACTCCACGGTAGGAGCAAGTCAAGGTACGGCATTGGGATTTTACTCCACTGTTACCGGAGCATACGGTACAGCTTTAGGGTACAATTCGGTATCAACCGATTATGGCGCTATGGCAGCAGGAGCATATGCGAAAGCAAGTACTGTCGGCAGTGTGGCGATAGGTTTCAAATCGAAAGTAGATAATTACGGCGGAGTAGCTATAGGTTCCGAAGCTACGGTAGGCAAGAACGGCGGTGTTGCTTTAGGAAACAAGTCGACTGCCGATAGAGGAAGCGGAGTTGTCGGATATGTTTTGGGTGCGGATAATTCTATACTGACTAAGGTTTTGGAAGCACCCGGTAACAAGGCACGTTTTGAAGAATTAAAAATGAAAATAAAGGATGAAGATGTCAGTGCATATAACGCATTGGTCATGACGTTCAAAAATGCCGCAAAAGATTCTCCTGAAAAGGAAAAAGCTAAACAAGAAATAGAAAAATGGAAAGCGGCACATCCTGATTTTCTTAAAAATGTAAAAGCTCGTAAAAATTTCGAAAATGCATGGCAGTCAACCTATGAAGCCGTATCGGTCGGTGACGTGGAAAAAGGCATAACACGTCAGATCACCGGAGTGGCCGCCGGAAGTGAAGACACCGATGCTGTAAACGTGGCGCAGCTCAAGGCGGCTAACAGTAAGATTGAAAATAATATAAAGAGTATTACAAATCTCACTACAAAAGTAGAAAAAGGCGGGATTAAATATTTCTCCGTCAATCCGAAGACGGAGAACTTGTCAACGGCGAATATTTCATCAGATAATTCAGCTAATGACGGTGCTACGGGGCTGGAATCCATGGCAATCGGTAAAGGAGCTCGTGCGGCAGGCCAACAAAGTATAGTTATCGGTCAGGATGCAGTATCGGAACACCATGGCGGCAGTATAGTTATCGGTCAGAATGCCAAGGCATCGGGGGATAGCGAATGGCATGGCGTAGTTGTCGGCAGTCGTGCCGAGGTTACCGGTGGCAGCGGGGTAGCTTTGGGAAATGATTCAAAAGTAACAGCCGGTGGTGGCATTGCTTTAGGTTTCGGTTCTTTAGCGGATAGAGAATGGAATGTATTGGGGTATACTCCGGATCGGAATGCAAATTCTTTGCAAGACAGGTTAGCCGGTACGGAATATGACGAGTTGGTAAAGAAATTAGCTCCTTTGATTACTGAGCATAATCAATTGGTTGATGATTTCAATCATGAAAATAATCCGATAAAGAAGAAAGAAAAACACGAAAAATATGAAGCATGGAAAGCAGCACATCCGGATTATGATGCTGATGTAAAAAAACGAGATATGCTTAAGTCTGCATGGAAATCAGGTAGCGGTGCCGTTTCTGTGGGAAATTCGGCGCTAAAAGCTACTCGGCAGATTATCGGAGTTGCAGCAGGTAGTGAAGATACGGATGCGGTTAACGTAGCTCAACTCAAAGCGTTGAACAAGAAAGTAGATACGAATACAGAAAAAATTAATAATTTAAATTTAAAAGTCGGTAAAGGTGGCGTGCATTATTTTTCCGTGAAAGCGGATGACAGCGGAAGACCTGCCGGAACAAATTATGATAATGACGGAGCAACAGGAGATTTTGCAATAGCGGCCGGTTATTCATCGGTAGCAGCAGGAGCAAATTCTATTGCGGTAGGTTTTCAAGCAAAATCTCCCGGAAGTTCGGGTGTGGCAGTAGGTAATAAAGCAAGTGCAAATAATACATCAGATATAGCAATGGGTATTAACGCAGAATCGAGCGGCAGCTGGGGAGTCGCTATTGGCGGCTATTCTCAGGCAAAAGGTGTGTCAGGGATAGCTTTAGGTCAGCAGGCAAAGGCGGAAAGCCAGTCAGGTATAGCGATTGGCGTTCAATCGGAAGCTACCGGAATTTGGGGAGTTGCTATTGGGCAAAATGCAAAAGCTCAGGCAAGTACATCTGTAGCTATAGCGTGTAGAGCGGAAGCTCAAAATGAAAATTCAGTGGCTATCGGTAATTTGGCGAAGGCTATAGGTGCTACTTCTACCGTTATAGGGGCACAGGCAACCGCAAGTGGAACTTGGGGTACAAGCGTTGGTTTTTTTGCAGAGGCAAATAGTGAAAACGGAACGGCTATCGGTGTAAGTAGTAAAGCTAGAGCTAAAAAAGGTATTGCTTTGGGAGCATACTCGGTAGCAGATAGAGAAGGCAAACGTATCGGATATTCCTTGGGTGGAGATAACAGCACAATTGATAACGTACTGGAATCGGTAGGATTAACAGAAAAATATAATCAGCTTGAATCCGTTGTAAATCCCTTGAAAGATGAATATAAGAGTTTAGTTGGAGCTTTCCAAAAAGCCGCAGGCGGATCTGCAGAGAAAGCGGCAGCTAAAGAAAAATTGAAAAAGTGGGAAATAGAGCATCCGGATTTCATGTCTGCAAGTACAGAAATAAAAAAAATATTAACTTCATGGAAGTCTAACAGCGGAGCACTTTCTATAGGAAATGAAGAGTATGGCATAACCCGTCAGATTATCGGAGTGGCAGCCGGAAGTGAAGACACGGATGCGGTAAACGTGGCACAGCTGAAAGCACTCGCAACGGCCCCGATGGGATTTGACGTCAGTGGAAAGGTTGAAAACAATGTGTATACGCCGGGTGCGAAAAACTGGACGATGCCGCTGAACGGACTCCGCATGAGCTTTGGTGATGGTTTGCGTGCAGAAGAAGTCACCGATAAAGATGGGAAGAAATATACACTCGTTAAAATGAATGACGAAATTTCCATAGGTAAAGCCGGGGAAAATGGCAAAGACGGAAAAATCGGATTGAACGGAAAAGACGGACATTCTGCAGAAATCACTGTCGGCAAAGGTAAAGACGGCGTTGACGGTACAAACGGTGAAAACGGAAACACTCGTATTATTTACAAAGACCAAGGCAATCAATCTCACGAAGTGGCAACACTGGACGACGGCTTGAAATTCAAGGGGGATAATAATGACGTTGTTATCCGTAAACTGAATACCCAACTGAACATCAAAGGCGGAATCACCGACGAAAACTTGGTAACAACCGGCAACATCGGCGTATTCGGTAAACAAGATGGCGGTTTGGCAGTCAAACTGTCCAAGAATCTGAAGGGGCTGACCAGTGCGGAATTCAAAGACGGAGACAATATTACCAACATCACCGGCGGAAACATTTCCATTACAAAGAAAGTAAATAACCAAAACGAAACCAAGAATATTGACCTTTGGAATTTGAGCACAACTGTTAACAATTTTAAGGGCGGATTCACCATCAAAGATGCGGTAAGCGGTACGGTGGACGTTGCCTTGGGAGAAACCACTAAACCGACCATTACCTTCAAAGCGGAAACCAAAAACACAGAGGGAGCAACATCCGCTCTTACCGCGACGGTAGACACTAATAAGAATGTCACTTACACGCTCAACACCAAAAAACTCAAGGAAGAAATGGGACTTAATAATCTCGGCACAGGTACAATGTCTTCATGGAAACTGAAAGTCGGTACTGAAAGTACAGATATTTCAAATGGTAATGAAGTAACTTTTGCCGCAAGTACAGATGAAGCTGCGAAGGGGCTTTCCGTTAAAAAGGAAGGAAATGTGATTACTTACGGTATAAACAAGAGTGAATTTGTCGGTAATATTGCCGGAGATATTATAACGGAAATCAATAAGACTACGAATACTACAAAAATCACCAATGTAGATTGGTCAAAATTCCCCGGAATGAATTTCTATACGCAAGGAAGTGTAAATAACGGTGTGTATACACCGGGTGCAAGTGTTGATAATAAATGGAGTAGCTCCCATATCGTATTTGGTGACGGTATCAAGGTTGAAAAGCTCAAAGATAAAGACAATAATCAAGTCACAAGAATATCGTTGGACGGTACAGGTGGAACCGGTAAAAATGGAAAAGATGGAAAGTCCGCTTATGAAATTTGGAGAGATCATGAAGAAAACGGTAATCAACCGAATAAAGATAAGACGGAAAAACAATTCCTTGAAAGTTTGAAAGGTAAAGACGGTAAAGACGGCGAAAAAGGTAAAGATGGTGTGAACGGTACAAAAGGTACTGACGGCAAAGACGGAACAAACGGAAAATCCGCTTATGAAATTTGGAAATCGAAATCCGGAAATGAAAATAAAACGGAAGACGAATTCCTTGCAAGTTTGAAAGGTAAAGACGGTAAAGACGGCGAAAAAGGTAAAGACGGTGCGAACGGCAAAGACGGTAAAGACGGAACCATTGCAGATATACAAGGTGATGATAAGAGTGGGGTAAGTGTGAAATCGATTACGGAAGTAAGTAAAAAGACTTATACTATCGGTTTAGGCACAAAAATTAAAGCAGGCGAAGTGACGATTGACGGCACGAAAGATAAGGAAAATGCTGTTGTAGGTGATGTGAAGATCAATGGTGAAAAAGGAAACGGCATGATTACCGGACTTTCCAATAAGAGATGGGATGTCAATGAAATTGTATCCGGTAGAGCAGCAACCGAAGATCAGTTGCAACAAGCGACACAGAATATGC
>KQ960876.1:206728-211340 GCA_001553355.1 Veillonellaceae bacterium DNF00626 | reverse complement strand
CCGCAAGTAACGCAGCATTGGCAGGGCTTCATCCCTTGGAATACGATGAAGATGATAAGTGGAATTTGTCCGCAGCCATCGGAAATTATAAAGGCGCTAATGCCGTTGCCCTTGGTGCATTCTATCGACCGAACGAACGGACATTACTATCCGTTGGTGGTACACTTGCCGGAGAAGAACATCTGTTGAATGTAGGACTTTCTTTGAAAACAGGGCCGGGAACAAGTGGAAAAGTATATGCATCACGAACAGCGATGGCAAGAGAAATACAGAAGTTGAAAGAAAAAGAGGCAGTGAAAGATCAAATCATGCAAAATCTGATTAAAGCCCAAAAAGAGAAAGAGGCAGAAATAAAAGCGCTGCAAGAAAAAGATGCGCAAAGGGAAAAACAAATACGTCAGTTGATGGAGATGGTTATGGAACTCAAGAAATAGCAAAAGATTATGAAACAGGTTCGACATTGTGTTGAACCTGTTTTTTTATGCCTAAAAAGAGAAGTATCCGGAGGGGGTGAATTTAAGTTAATTGCGTATTCAACTTAATTTAGAATAGATAATACATTTATTGTTCATTTGAGCTGTAACAGTTTAGTTCTATTGGGTTTCCTTTTTAGTTATTTTGAGAATGCTGATGGATAGCAGGTTGTTACCATGTGCGTGATAAAAAGCTTATTGCACATGAGTTTACTTCCATCATTAATTCTCTTGGAATTGCCACTTTCTCCGTGTGCGGAGAAGGTTCTTGTGTTTAGTGATATTTTTATAAAATAGCTACAAAAATGATCAATGAACTGACAGTGAAAATGAAGATATGATGTATATTTTGAGATTTTTACAGAAAATTAACTATGAAACTCTTGAGCCCGTTGAATTATGGTATAATTAACTTTATCTTTAAATAAAGAAAATAGGATGAAAATGATAGAAATAATATTACGATGATTTCTTGAATCCGAAATATGCGTAAAAACTGATGATATATTGACTGATAATTCAGTTGAAGCGTATAATTTATAATATAAAAATTAATACACATGTTGTTAGTGTATAGCAACAGAAGGGGAGAAAAGGTATGAATAAAGTATTTAAAGTAATTTGGAATGAGACAAAACATGATTATTGCGTAGTATCGGAAATTGCTCATATGTACACTCATTCTTCGACAAATCGTTCAAAAGTGATGTCATGCTTGGTGGCATTTTTATTGTCCCTTACAGGTAGTGCTTATGCGGCACTGACACCGGATCAACAGGCGGTATATGATGCGGTGATACAACAATTGGCACAAACAAGCGGTACGGCGGCTCTCGGTAAGGCAAAGGTGGATAACGATAAGGAAACCTTGTCTTTGGGATATGTTCAATGGGACGGCAAACATGGAAATTTGTATTTAGGTACAAAGGCGGCAGGTAATGAAGTAGGAACATCGCAAACGCAGTATACACACGGTATTTCCGGTTCAAATATTGCTTGGGGCAGCGGTAACGTGGCAGGTCTGGCATTGGAAGCGCAAACTAAAGAAGCTACCGTTGACGGAAAGAAAACGAATATAATTACCGGTTATAAAAGAGAACGTCAAGCAGACGGATTTATGATTCCGCTTTGGAATATCAATTCGTCCGGAGATGCACGCAGTTATTCGACAGCCATCGGATTTTTAAATGCGGCTTACGGTGTAGGTGCGTTTTCTGTCGGACAATACAGTGCGGCAGGAGCGGATTCGGCATTTGCCGGCGGATACGGTGCACTTGCTTCGGCTAAACAAGCGTTTGCTTTCGGTAAAGAAGTCAAAGCGATGGGTGAAAATTCCGTTGCCTTGGGAGAAAAATCGGAAGCGTGGGCAACCAATTCATTTGCTGTAGGAAATACGGCAAAAGCACAGGATGTCGGTGCCGTTGCTATGGGGAATAGTGCGACAGCTTCCGGAAAATCAAGCTTTGCTGCCGGTGTGAAAAGTAAAGCGACGGCATACAGTACGGTGGCGTTAGGTGACAATGCTGAGGCAGGGGGAAATTATTCTGTTGCAATGGGACATAAAGCTAAAGCAACGGAAGAAAATTCATCCGCCGTAGGTGCATGGGCAAAAGCAACGGGTGAATATAGTTCCGCTTTGGGAGCTTCATCAAAGGCATTCGGATTTTTATCGACAGCGGTAGGCGGCGGTAAGGTCAAAGAAGATGGAGATCGCGGACTTTCCATGGGATATGGAGCGCAAACCACCGTAGCGGACGGTGTGTCTGTCGGCAGTGATTCCGTAGCAAGCAGAAGTGGGAACGTATACGGTTACAACGTACTTGGCGGAAATGCATATGATACCGAAAGCATCGGTGCCGCATACGGTCAAGGGAAAAAAGAAGAAATTGAAGGATATGACAGGAGTCTTGCAGAAAAGCAACCGCAACTTGAAGCGGCGGAAGTGGCTTATCATAAAGCGAAGCAGGACTTGGATGATATGTTCCACGGCAGATCTGGAGCCTTGGAATTTACTTCGGCAAACCGAGAAAAATTGGAAGCGGAAATAGAAAGAACGAAGCAAGTATATGAAAATTTGCAAAAGGAATTTGATGAAATCAAAGCAAAACGTAATAAATTGACCGGTGCGTACTTGAGTTCTTCCGCTGCCGTATCTGTCGGCAATGAAGAAACCGGCATGACCCGTCAGATTACGGGAGTTGCCGCCGGTACAAGGGACACCGATGCTGTCAACGTTGCGCAGCTTAAAGCATTGAATAAGAAAGTTGACGGTAAGAAGGATATTCATTTCTTTTCTTCCAACGGGCTTGACTCGGATATTAATTATGATAATCAAGGTGCAAGAGCCGGATTTACTACGGCGATCGGACCGGATGCTATGGCCACGGAAGAAAATTCACAAGCTTTCGGGTTTAGAGCAAGAGCGATAGGTCACTCCAGTATCGTATTCGGTGTGGAAAGTACGGCATCGGGCGCCAGAGATATTGCCATCGGTTACGGTACACATGCGGTCGGATCGGATAATACGAATACGTCATGGAACGATACGATAGCTATCGGTTTTGATGCGTTGTCGAGAGGCGGATCGTTTGCTTCGGGAAGCGGAGCGGTAGCCGGCGGCAGCGGCAGTGTGGCGCTCGGTTCGGGTGCGTATGTCGGTACAAAGTGGCTTGATGATGAAACGCAAAAGGCACAAAATGTCACTAAATGGGTGTTGACACGAAGCTTTTTGGATAAGGGATTGAGAGATGAATTAAAAGCCAAATTCCCGGAAAAATTTGCAGAATGGGAACGAAGAGCAAAAAACATGCCTGATGCTATGGGCAGTGACTACTTGGAGCAAAAACTCCGTACGTTGGCGATGGAACAACTTCCGCAGATGACTTCCCCGTCCATGAAAGATAAAATGAAAGACATGGGGAGCAGTATTGCTATCGGTCGCGGTGCTAAAGTATATAGCGCATTCGCTATAGCAATCGGTTCAGAAGCGAAAGTGGGGGAAAATCTTGACGATGCAATTGCGTTGGGGAATCAGTCCCTTGCTACTCGTAATGCCGGCGGTTTCGGTTATGATCCTACCAGTGATGCAAAAACATGGACAGCATTTAAAAAGGTACATCCGGAAGTAGGTGTAGGTGCGGCTCGAGAACAAGAAATTACAAGAGAACTGAATAACATTGAAGTCGAAATGAATAAGATGGGAAATGAATATGCGGCATGGATAGATAAAGAACAACATTATGATAATTATAAGGAAGAACGTAAAGCCTATGCGGAATCTCATGGAAGTACATTGGGCGGAAACAACGAATGGGTGGACTGGATTGTCCATGTACGTAATGAACAGCAGAAACTGAGAGAGAAAGGACAGGTTTTGTATGATAAATTTTCTGTTTTGCAAAAGGAATTAAATTCAGGAAAAGGTGCATGGGTCGGCGGTAAAGCGGCCTTGGCCATCGGTAATGAAGAAGCCGGAGTTACCCGTCAGATTACAGGAGTTGCCGCCGGTACAAAGGACACCGATGCTGTCAACGTGGCACAACTCAAAGTATTGAATACGAAAGTGGATACTCTGTCGGCAAACAGCGGTGTGCATTATTTCTCGGTGAACAGTTCGGAAACCGGTGAAGGATCCAACTATAAGAATGACGGTGCGAAAGGCGTTCATGCGGTAGCTATCGGTGCGTATGCTACGGCGGATATTGCTGGCGGCGTGGCCTTGGGCAGAGATTCTACAGCAAAACGTGAAGGCGGTTTATTCGGTTATAATCCGAAAAACGGAGCAGCCTTTGTAGATGGTACAGCCGTAGCGGAATATCTCGGTAAGACTACGGAATATGACGCTTTGCAAACGGAAATGACCGCAAAGAAAAAGGCTGTTGAAGAGGCAAAAAAAGCCTTAAAAGAAAACGCTGCAGATACAACTAAGAAAGAAAATTTAAATAAGGCGTATCAAGCTTTAGAAGCAGTGCAACAGAAAGAGAATCTTCTTCTCGGGGCGTATCGTTCGGCAAGTGGCTATGGTGCTTTTTCCGTAGGTAATGAAGAAAAAGGTATCACCCGTCAAATCACGGGCGTAGCCGCTGGTACAAAGGACACCGATGCGGTCAACGTGGCACAACTCAAAGTATTGAATACGA
>KQ960876.1:204381-206628 GCA_001553355.1 Veillonellaceae bacterium DNF00626 | reverse complement strand
ACGTGGCACAACTCAAAGTATTGAATACGAAAGTAGACAAAGTAGCGGCAAACAGTACCGCTTATACGGTTGAAACAAAAGAAAATGACGATAATACGACCACCGTCACCATTAAAAGCAATAAAGCCGGTGATAAAGGTACAACCGTAACGGTAGCCACCAAAGATATTCATATTACAAGCGGAACATATGATAAAAACACAAAGAAACTTACCTTTACAACGAATACAAATACTACATTCGATGTAGATATGAATGATGTAATCAATGCGGCGGCGGAAGGCAGCGTGCATTACTTGTCGGTGAAGAGTTCGGAAACCGGTGAAGGTTCCAACTATAAGAATGACGGTGCGAAAGCAAAAGGCAGTATCGTACTGGGTGTACGCTCATCGTCGGAAGGTATCAACGGTGTGGTTGTCGGTAATGACAACAAATTGACCGGTACAAAAAACGATCAAAACAACAGTGTCGTTATCGGTACCGGATTGAATGTAGACGGTGTACACAACATTGTTGTCGGTACCAATTATGAAAATTACGATCAAAAAGAGACGAAAGTAAAAGGTGCGCATAATACTGTTATCGGTAACGGTAATTTAGTCGGCTATACGGCTGTCCAAGATCCTCATGATGCGACAAAGTGGAAGTATACCGAGGTAAGTACAAGCGGAAGCGATGTAAATGTAGTTGTCGGAAGCTGCAATACGGCAAACGGCAGCAGTGTCGCAGTAGGTACAAGTCTGGAAGTGGAAAATTTAGGACGTGCTTTCGGTAGCGGTAATAAAGTTATCGGCAGTGATAACGGTGGCGGTCAATGGGGTTTGGCACTGGGCAGTAATAATACCGTCAAAGGTGAAATGGCCGTCAGTGTAGGTACCGGAACGAATGCATCAGGAGATTATACGGTTTCCATCGGTTCGGAAGCGAAAACGAATGCATCACAAAGTATAGCCATGGGATACAAGGCGGAAACGGTAAATGGTTGGTCTGCCGCAATAGGAAGCGGTGCCAAGACGGAAGGAACGGCAAGCACCGCCGTGGGCGGTTTCAATGTCAAGGCAACGGTGGATTACGGTGCGGCCTTCGGTTCTTTCAGCGTGGCACAAAGAGAAAAAGGTGTAAGCGGCTACTTGGCAAACGGACAGGCCGGTTTAGCATGGAAATCCAATTTAGGAGCCTTTTCAGTCGGCGATGATGTGAAGGGGTATTCCCGTCAGATTACGGGCGTTGCCGCAGGTACGGAAGATACCGATGCGGTCAATGTGGCACAGCTCAAAGCTTTGGAAAAGAAATTGACCAAAGGCGGTTCAAATATAGAAGTTCAAGGCGATCAAAATACGGGTATCGTTGTAGAAAAGAATCCGAAAGAAAATAAACCGAATCCGTCAACAGGTGGAACAACACCGTCAACGGGCGGAACGACAACTACTCCGGCAGCTGAAAACAAGACTGTTTATAAAGTAAAACTCGACAAGAAAATTGATGTGGGACATATTTCTATAGACGGTACTGAAAATAAAGAAAATGTTGTTGTAGGCGATGTGAAGATCAATGGAGAAAAAGGGAAAGGCACGATTACCGGACTTTCCAACAAGACATGGGATCCGAATCACATCGAGTCGGGACGTGCGGCAACTGAAGATCAGTTGCAACAAGCGACACAGAATATGCAAAACCATATTTACGAAATAGGGAAACATGTGAATGGCATTGCCGCAAGTAACGCAGCATTGGCAGGGCTTCATCCTTTGGAATACGATGAAGATGATAAGTGGAATTTATCTGCAGCTATCGGAAATTATAAAGGCGCGAATGCTTTTGCTCTTGGCGCATTTTATCAACCAAATGAGCGGACTATGTTATCTATCGGCGGTACACTTGCCGGAGAAGAGCATCTTTTGAATGTAGGGCTTTCTTTGAAAACCGGACCGGGTACAGCCGGAAAAGTATATGTTTCGCGAGCAGCGATGGCAAGAGAAATTAAAGCCTTGAAAGAAAAGGATGCCCGTCGTGATGAACAAATAAATCAACAAAAAGCTGAAATTAAAGCATTAAAAGAAAAAGAGGCACAACGTGACGAGCAAATCCGTAAATTGACGGAAATGATTGTCAAATTGCAACGAAGAGCATGATGGGATATGTTTATAGCTTATTTGCGTTCTAACGGTTTAGTGTTATAGCTTTTACTGTTTTTAGTTACTTTGAGAATACTGACGGATAGAGCAGGTTGTTACAATGTGCATGAGA
>KQ960876.1:199385-204281 GCA_001553355.1 Veillonellaceae bacterium DNF00626 | reverse complement strand
TACAATGTGCATGAGAAAAAGCTCATTGTACGCATTTATCTCTACTGACAATTCCTTTGGAATTGTCACCTTCTCCGTGCGCGGAGAAGGTTTTCGCTTTTGTCATAGTTCCATAAAATAGTTACAAAAAATATTCAATAGATTGATGAGAAAATGCAGATATTATGTACATTTTGAGACTTTTCAGAAAACTAACTGTAAAATTTTTGAGCAAATACGCAAATTGACGGAAATGATTGTCAAATTGCAACGAAGAGTATGGTGGGAAATGGAGTAAATGCGTTTGCTGAATTATGGGAATAATGATAAAATAGTTTTATAATAATATGGATACTTAAAATTAGACAAATAGGATTTAATAAATTTGCATATTATTTGTGTGGATAAATTAAATGACGAAATATGGGCGAAATTGGATATAAATCATATCGGTATGTAAGTAATATGTAAATTTTATATGGAGGGGGTAAGGCTATTTTGGATAAAAGAAATCGCATAAATAGAAATAAGCTGAAAATACATCAGGGGGATGTATGGGGACATATGTACAGTTGGCGTAATAAAATCACTTTGAAGAAGCATAAAAAAGTGTTACTTTTAGCTATGATTGCAAGCAGTTTGCTTTTTGCCGACGGATTATATACTACTTATGTATACGCAGACGGCGGGCAGGAAATTCACGGTATATCCGTCAATGTGGATCCCGGCGGAGAACCCGGCAACAATTATAACAATGACGGAGCGGGATACTTGGGTGTAGCTATCGGAAATAGAGCTTCGTCAAAGGCGGGTTACGGTACGGCCATCGGGCCGTATGCGAAAGCGGACGCTTTGTACAGTAATGCGACAGGATTTTGGGCGCAGGCGTTGGGACAGTACAGTGCCGCTTACGGTGCCGGTGCAAGAGCGATTAACAACTTCGGAGTAGCTTTCGGTCAAGGGTCGGTAGTATCTTTCGGTAAACCCATATCCGAAGCGGAATACAGTGTGTATCCGGATATAATTAAAAAATTGTATACTGCCGTTAAGACTGAAACAGGGACGACCGTTTACTATCAGACGAAAATACTTTTGCAGAACGGTTCTATACAGGATAAATCGGTATTCAGTGTAGCTATCGGAGCAAGTGCGGCGGCAACGGATAATTATGCGGTGGCCATCGGATTTAAGTCGAGTGCAGATGAGATGGGATCATTATCTATCGGTGCCTACTCCGAGGCTAAAGGAAAACAAGGGCTGGCATTGGGATATGTAGCGAAGGCGATAGGAGATTTTTCTACCGCTGTCGGACAGTGGTCTCAAGCAAACGGAGATCATGCGGTGGCGATCGGATACGGTGCAATCACCGAGAAAAATCAAGCCGGTGTGGCAATAGGGTATGAGTCGCACTCGATGCGTGCCGGCGGAAATGGTTGGAATCCTATTACCGATCAGGTATGGGACGGTTCGGAAGCACAAATCGAAGCACTGGGACTTAAGGAAAAGGTAAAAGCGCTCGATGAAGAAATCGCACAAAAACAAGCGTTGGAACAACAGGCGAAAGAAGAATTGGCAAAATTCCCGAACGATCCGGATTTGATAGAAAAAGCACGTGTGGCACATAATGAAAAGGCTAAGGCTGATGAAAAGAAGAATAAATTGTTTGCTACGTGGAAAACGCCGACCGGTGATGTTGCTGTAGGGAACATTGATACCGGTATGACCCGACAGATTACGGGAGTGGCGGCCGGCAGTGAAGATACCGATGCGGTCAATGTGGCACAGCTTAAAGCGTTGAATCGTAAAAACGTGACACAACTGGATGCATTGAACAGTAAAGTAGATACTTTCGATACAAAAATAGAAAACATTAAGAAAATAGCGGACGGTAATAAAATTCACTACTTGGCTGTCGGTCCGGATAATGAAAAAAATTATCAGGCAGGAGAAAATTATAACAATGACGGTGTTGAACAGCATGGCGGAATAGCTATCGGATTTGATGCCTCTTCTAAAGACGGTGACGGAATTGCCATCGGGAAATCCGCTCAAGCACGTGGTTGGGAAAGTACCGGTATAGGAGCATTAACCTACTCCGTAGGAGATTTTTCCACAGCAATGGGAACTCGAGCTCAGGCGTTCGGAAAAAGTGCTTCAGCTTACGGGTCTTTGGCAAGGGCTTACGGTGCGAACGGAGTCGCTATAGGTACAGGTTCTTTGGTTGCAAGTAAGAAATCAATCACG
This sequence comes from Veillonellaceae bacterium DNF00626, assembly GCA_001553355.1. Taxonomy (GTDB): domain Bacteria; phylum Bacillota; class Negativicutes; order Veillonellales; family Dialisteraceae; genus Dialister. The sequence continues at coordinate 202,058 of KQ960876.1, read as the reverse complement.
AAAGCGGAATTCGACGCACTGCCGGAAGAGCAGCAAGTTTTGTATAATATTGATAAAGTAAACCCAAAGGAATTTTATCAGTATAGAATAAAAGATAAAGACGGAGAAAAAGATATAGCGACCAACGGCACGGCTGTGGGTAACTATGCTTCAAGTATAGGTATCGGCGGAGTTGCTGTCGGCGATCATGCGAAGTCGTCAGATATAGATAACGTCAACGGCAGCAATTTCGGTGTGGCAATCGGTGCTTACAGTCAGAATAAAGTAGCACAGGGAGTGGCACTTGGTGCAGTGTCCGTTGCCGATCGTGAAGGAAATATACGTGGATATTTGCCGACCAAAAACGGTATTATTGAAAATTTCGAAGAAGCTATGGAAGCCGTAGGTAAAGGAAAAGAATTTACCGAACTGAAAAATGAATATACACAATTACAAGAACAAATGAATGCGGCCAAGGCGGCATATGATGGAGATCCGACAAATACGGATTTGAAAACAAAGTATGAACAGGCACAGCAGAAATTTAATGAATGGAATACTAAATATGCAATAATGACGGCACCGTGGACATCACGAAAGGGAGCCGTTTCCGTAGGTAACGACAAAAAAGGACAGACACGTCAGATTATCGGCGTGGCGGCAGGAAGTGAAGACACCGATGCGGTCAACGTGGCACAGCTCAAAGCGTTGAACAGTAAAGTAGATACGGTCGATACTAAAATAGAAAATGTTAAGAATATAGTAGAAGATAATAAAGTTCATTATTTGTCCATCGGACCCGATAATGAAAAAAATCATCCGGCAGAAGGCAATTATAACAATGACGGTGCACATGTATATGGAGCAATTGCCATAGGTATAGATTCCGTTTCTGAAGATGCGGATGCGATTTCTATCGGAAGAAAATCGTATACAAACGGATGGGAAAGTATAGGTATCGGTCCTTTGGCGCATGCAACCGGTAATTATACAACGGTTGTCGGACATCGTGCACAAGCTTTCGGGGAGAGCGCTTCTGCCTATGGTGCTTTGGCAAGAGCCTACGGCGCGAACGGACTTGCTATAGGTACCGCTGCATTAACGGCAGGTGTTAAACCTTTGACGAAAGCGGAATTCGATGCACTGCCGGAAGAACAGAAAGCTTGGTACAATACGGATAAAGGAAAACAAACCGAATTTTATCAATACAAAATGAGAGATAAGACCGGTAAAATAACGGATATTATTACCAAAGGAACTGCTGTAGGTAATTATGCCGAAAGTATAGGTATCGGCGGCGTCGCTGTCGGCGATCATGCGAAGTCGTCGGATATAAATAACATCAACGGCAGCAATTTCGGTGTGTCAATCGGTGCTTACAGTCAGAATAAAGTGGCACAGGGAGTGGCAATCGGTACTTTGTCCGTTTCCGATCGTGCAGGAAATATACGTGGATATTTGCCGACCAAAAACGGTATTATTGAATATTTCGAAGAAGCTATGGAAGCCGTAGGTAAAGGTCAAGAATTTGCCGAACTCGGAACTGAATATACACAAGCACAAGAACAAATGAATGCGGCCAAGGCGGCATCTGATGGAGATCCGACAAATACGGATTTGAAAACGAAGTATGAACAGGCAAAGCAGAAATTTGATGCATTGACTAATAAATTTGCCATCATGACGGCACCGTGGACATCACGAAAAGGAGCCGTTTCCATCGGTAACGACAAAAAAGGACAGACACGTCAGATTATCGGCGTGGCGGCAGGAAGTGAAGACACCGATGCGGTCAACGTGGCACAACTGAAAGTGTTGGCTACGTTGCCTATGAATATATACTTCGGCGGAAAAGTGGAAAACAATACATATACACCGGGGAGAGAAAACTGGAGTATGCCGCTTAACGAATTCCGCATGGATTTCGGTGACGGCTTGAAGGCAACACAAGTGACAGATAAAGACGGGAAAAAATACACTCTTGTCACGTTTGATGAAGAAAGCATTAGTGGAAAAGCAGATAAAGATGCAAGCAATATAGGTGATGCAGAAAGAACCGCGTGGGCAGGAAAACTCGGCACGGGAACAATTGCCGATAACGACACGAACCTTGTAACCGGCAAGACCGTCTATGAGTTTGTTAATCCGGTTAAGACGAAATCCGACAATAACGAAACAAATATTACTAATTTGACGGGACGAGTAAGTACCAATGAAACAAATATTATTAATTTACAAAATGGCTTTACTATTAAAGATACCGGAACCGGAACAAGTGATGTAGCTTTAGGTGGGACAAAACCATCTATTACATTTAAAACAAATATTGTAGATACAAATGGAGCTGATTCTTTCTTTAGCGCGACTGTAGATAAGGAAAGAAATGTAATTTATACGATAAATACGAAGAAATTGAAAGAAGTAATGGGGGTGGCACAAGGTGTAGGCCGTATGTCCAGCTGGACATTGAAGAAAGTCGGAGAAACAGGGGCCGGAGAAACTATTGATGATAATGCTTCGGTTGAATTCGGTGTTACGGACGGAAGTAAAGGACTGACAGTGATCCGGGACAAAAACAAGATCAAGTATGGAATTGATGGATCACAAATAGATATTAGTGGTAATACCACTATTACGACAATTAATGATAAACTGAAAGCAGATAAAGCGACGGTAGTAGCAGGCGATTATGTC
>KQ960876.1:0-199285 GCA_001553355.1 Veillonellaceae bacterium DNF00626 | reverse complement strand
TAGTAGCAGGCGATTATGTCACTGTTACGACAACTGCTAATAAGGACGCAGGCAATACCTTTACGGTTAATGGACCAAAATTAGAAAGCGGAGATAATGTCACTATTACTGATGTTAAGAACGGAGAAAAGAAAGTCGGCTACAAGATTAGTACCAAGAATACGACGCTTACAGCAGGAACAACAGGACTTAGTGTAGCTGACGGGAAATTGAAATTAAATGTTGCCGACACAGATGGCAATGCCGTTACCGGAGAAGTTGATTTGAAGACCCTTGATTTGAGTGGTAATAAGACTATTGTGGATATCAAAAAGGATATTACGAATATCAATAAGACAGAAGGGGAACTTTCTAATAAAGCTGATAAAGATGCGACGAATATTGATGATGCGGCAAAAGCCAAATGGGCAGAAAAACTTGGTACCGGAATTATTAGCAAAGATGATGCAAATCTCGTTAATGGAAAGACGGTAAAAGCGGCTTTGGATAAGAAAGTAGATGGAGATCTATCTAATCTTACGGAAAGCGGGAAGACACAAGTTAAAAAATTAGCCGGAGAACAGATTGCGGCAACTGTGACCGAAGACTTCGTGACGGAAAAGGTGAAAAAAGGAAGTATTTCTTCTACGACTTTGGATGTGAGTGGTGACGGTAAACTTGTTAATGCTGATTTAAAGATTGATATTAAGGACGGCGGTGTGACAAAGGCTAAATTGTCTGAAGATTTAAAGAATGAAATTGAAGGAAAAGCAGATAAAACATATGTAGACAGTGAATTAGCAAAGAAAGCAACTACTGAAGCTTTGACTGAAGGTTTGGCGAAAAAAGTTGATCAAATGACATATGATACGGCGATGGCAAATAAAGCAGATCAAACTAAGGTGAATGAAGAACTGGCGAAGAAAGTAGATACAGATCTATCTAATCTTACGGAAACCGGGAAAACACAAGTTAAAACATTAGCCGGAGAACAGATTGCGGCAACGGTGAATGAAGACTTTGTGACGGGAAAGGTGAAAAAAGGAAGTATTTCTTCTACGACTTTGGATGTGAGTGGTGACGGTAAAGTTGTTAATGCCAACTTGACGCTTAATATTAAAGATAAGGCTATTTCAAAGGAAAAACTCTCTGATGCATTGGTGAAGGAAATTAACGATAAAGTGGATATAGCCGGGGTTAAGGAACAGATAGAACCGGTAATGGCGGAAGCTAAGAAACATGCAGTAGTATCTGCCGGTGCGAATATAAGTGTAACGGAAAAGACGCAAGAAAATGGAGGGAAGATATTTACCGTAGATGCTAAAGATATGCGTGTGAAATCAGGTGTGGTAACGTATGATGATGTAGGTACAGGTAGTATGATATTAACACATCAGGACGGAACGACAGCGACTGTGACGGGGTTGAAGGATACTTATACAAAATCGGGCTATTATGATGCAGATCAAAAATCATTGATATTTACACGAAATAATGGACAGAAATATGATGTAGATATGAGCAGATTAATTAATGGCATAGATACCGGAATGAATCGATTGGCCGGCAAAATGAATGGCATTGCTGCAAGTAACGCAGCATTGGCAGGGCTTCATCCTTTGGAATACGATGAAGATGATAAGTGGAATTTATCTGCAGCTATCGGAAATTATAAGGGTGCGAATGCGTTTGCTCTTGGCGCATTTTATCAACCGAATGAACGGACATTACTATCCGTTGGCGGTACACTTGCCGGGGAAGAGCATCTCTTGAATGTAGGGCTTTCTCTGAAAACCGGGCCGGGTACAGCCGGAAAGGTATATGTTTCTCGAGCAGCGATGGCAAGAGAGATACAGGCATTGAAGTTGCAAAATAAACAGAGAGAAGCAGAAAGTCAAAAACTTTTACAAGATAATCGAGCTATACGGGAAGAGAATAAAGAAATGAAAAAGGAATTGGAATGGTTGAAGGCGCAAGTGGCTCAGTTGATGGCAAAATAAAGCGGATGATAGTTGAATCGTGTTGACGAGACATACAAAATCGGTTCTCATGGAAAATATTTCCGAGAGAGCCGATTTTTTGTTGAGAAAATGTTTTATAAAAATATGATGTCAAGAAAGTCGTTATGGGGATAGGTGGTAAAATAAAAAACCGCCATAGGGCGGTTTTTTATCAGTTGAATGTTTGACCGGAGTCAACGACTATGTTTTGTCCGGAGATGCCTTTTGATTCTTTTCCGGCGAGGAAGCATACCATTTCGGCTAAGTCGCTCGGTGTGGTAACTCTCTTGAGCGCAGTGACTTGTGCAATGAGATCGAATACTTCCGGTGTGGTTACACTTGATGCATCGGTAGTTTTGAGTAGACCTCCCGATACCATGTTGCATGTGATACCGAATTTTCCTAATTCTGCGGCACAGTTGCGCATGAAGCCGAGTAACGCTCCTTTCCCGGTGGTGTATTCATGGTAGGGAACGACAGGGCTTTGGAAGAGGTTTGTTCCGATAGCGATGAATCGGGGATTTTCTGATTTTTTTAAACTTTCTAAATTTGTTTGCAGCAAATGTAACGCACCTTGTACAGATCCTTCAAGTTGTGTCAGATAGTTTTCCCAAGAAATATGTGCTAAGTCGAGTTGTTTTGTGGGGTCAAATTTAAAATTAATGAGTGCATTGTGAATAATGACATCTACTTGTCCGAATGCTTTTATGGTTTCTTCGTGAAGATGTGTCATTTCTTCTTTGTTTCGCACATCGGCTTTGACTGCTATTACTCGATTTACTCCAAACTCATCAACCAGTTGTTGTGCACCTGATGGGGTGTTGTAATAGTTGGCAACAACATGATAATTTTTTTGTACTAATTGTCGGGCAATTTCATGCCCGAGACCACGGCTTGCGCCGGTAACGATAGCAACTGCATTTTTCATAATGATTATCTCCTTACTATAATTATAGCAAGGAAACCGCCGGTGTGGTTTATTGCTCCCTACGATTGTATTAACAAACAGGTTCAAAGGGTCAGGTTTTAGCCTTCTCAACCATACGGTTCCCCTGCAATTTGCATTATTATTATATACTATCTTTTTACGCCATGCGAATTTATCAAAAAAATGGTACAATACAAGTAGTTTTTATTGTGTGAAATATGAATAGAAAGGGGAATCTTTTAGGTTTCGTGATGTTAGAATGGTTCGAAGAATAGTTCTTTTTTTTGTTAGTTCATTTATTTTGCTTTTGTTAATTTTGTCGGCATGGGGTGTTTTAGTATATATTACACCGCCGCCACCGAAGATGCCGATGTTACCGGCGCCTCCAGCCATTGGCGGTGTATCGGCATCGCTTATTGATGGAAATACGGGTGATGTTTTAGCAGAAAAAGAAGGGAATTTACGTATTTATCCTGCGAGTACGACGAAAATGCTTACTTGTATTATTGCTTTAGAAGAGGGACGGGATAAATTGAATTATCCGGTGACGGTTTCTAAGCGTGCAATGAGTCAGGATGGTACAAATGTAGGATTAACGCCAAGTATGCCTATTTCTTTAGATCAGACATTGTATGCTATGATGTTGGTATCGGGCAATGACTCAGCGGTGGCAGTGGCAGAAACGGTAGCAGGAAGTTATGATCGTTTTATTGAAATGATGAATGAGAAGGCGAGAAATTCCATCGGAGTGCATCATTCTCATTTTGCAAATCCTAATGGCTTGACAGATAAAAATCATTATAGTACGGCTCATGATATGGCTCAAATTGGTCGATATGCTATGAAAAATGCAGAGTTTCGGAAAATTGTGCGTGAAAAGTCTTATGATATGACTTATTTAGACGGTACGGTGCGGCATATTGAAAATCGTAATGAGTTTTTGGGACATAATTATGATGGGGCTAATGGTATTAAAACCGGTATGACAGAAGCGGCAGGCGAATGTTTGGTTGCGTCAGCGGAGCGGAATGGGCAGCTTGTGATTGTGGCAGTGTATAATGATAAAAATCGCTGGGAAGATGTGCAGTCGTGGCTCACTTATGGATTTGCAAAGATTCGTGCAAGGGAAAGGTATGAAACGGAGCTGGCGAAGGAGCCATTTATTTATAAGCAAGTGAATCGTATATTAGGTAAGGAGTCCTCATGAGAAGAGTAGAAAGGCATCGTGGGTTATTCGGACGGTTATTTCATGGACATCCGTGGTTATATGTTATTTTTATTATAGCTATCGGAATAACTTGTTATACTGCGGTTGTTAATCTTTATTATTTCTGGGAAATAAAACAGCAGGAAGCGCATTTGGTAGAGGAACGGGATGCTCTTAGGCAGGAGCAAAGTGAAATGAAACAGAAAATTTCCGACTTGAATGATCCGAAGGTTATCGAAAAGAAGGCGCGAGAGGATTTGGGTTTGGTGAAGGATGGAGAGGTGCCTTATATAAAATAATCGTAGTGATGGAGTATTTAGGCATAAATGTGAAAGAATAGAGTTGCACTTCATCATGAAGTTTCGTATAATGAAACATATAAATTTTCAGGAAGGATGAATATTCATACATGGCTTTAGAAGTCGGACAGATTCTTGAAGGAACGGTTACCGGATTGGTTAAATTCGGTGCATTTGTGGAGTTGGAAGATAAAACCATAGGACTTGTTCACATATCGGAGGTGGCAAGTGAGTATGTCAGCGATGTAAATGATTATTTGAAGCTTCACGACAAGGTTAAGGTCAAGGTGCTTTCCATTGATGATAAGGGGAAAGTGGCTCTTTCGATGAAGCAGGCGGAGTCAAAGAAAAATAGTTTCCATGGCAAATTTGATAAGGAGCAACATCGCGAGGAGCATGGACATCATGATATTCATCATGAGGCTTTTCATAAGGCAAAGGACTCATATGAAGGAAGAGGACATAACGGGTTTAGAGATGATAGAAAAGTTTTGCCTGTATCTTTTGAGGATAAATTGAATCGTTTCTTAAAGGATAGTGATGAACGTCAGTTGGATTTGAAGAGAAATGTAGAGTCTAAACGAGGCGGTCGAGGGGCAAAAAGAAATAGTTAAGCATTAGAAGCAGTGATTGTGATATGTCACTGTTTTTTCGTTGTTTTATTTTTGCCGGAATTTTTGCCTATATCACGATAAAAAACAAGAGTGTTTCTTTTGAGTGATTTTGTGTGGTAAAATGCAAATAAAGATTTTATTTTGATTATTTGGGGGAAGGTATGAAGCGAGCAATTATTGATATCGGTACTAATTCAGTCCGTTTATTGGAAGCGATAAAAGGAGAGGAGACCGGTGCATGGCAAGTGGTTCGTAAGGAAATAAATAGTAGTCGTTTGGGCGAAAGTATGTCTGATGATAATTTACTTGCGGAGGGGGCTAAGGCACGTACGCTTCAGGCTATTCGTGAGTTTGTGGTTATGGCGCAGTTAGATGGTTTTTCGGATATACAGGGTTATGGTACGTCAGTGATGAGAGATGCTGCTAATGGCGGAGAGTTTGCGGATATGATTACGGAAGTGACAGGTGTGCCTATTCGCATTTTATCCGGTCGAGAGGAAGCGTTTTATAGCTATATCGGTGCGGCAGGAACGTCCGGACTTTTGACTTCTGTGGTAGATATCGGTGGCGGTTCTACGGAAGTTTGTATCGGTTTTGGTTATGATATCGGTATGAGATATAGCTTTAGGTTGGGTGCTGTTCGCTCATCGCGGGCTTTTGATACTACGTCTGCTCGGGGATTGGGAGAATTAAGGAAGCATTGTTTTGATGTATTTCGTCATACGAATCTGCTTAATGAGGCACAACCGGTGCGGCATTGGGTAGTTGTAGGCGGTACGGTGACTTCTATGGCGGCTATTTTACAAAAGCTCGAAGTTTATGATTCTACAAAGGTGCAGGGATACATCATGAATCAGGATGTGGTGACAAAATTATTGCATACTCTATGTGATATGTCGTATGACGAACGATGCAATTTGCCCGGAATGATGCCGGAACGGGCGGATATTATTGTAGCCGGGGTAGTTATTTTAGATAGTTTGATGGAATATTTTGCCATTCCTTCTGTGGAAGTTAGTGATCGTGATTTGAGCGAAGGATTATTGGATGCGGATAAATTATTTCCGAAAAATTAATCATGATGAGAAAAGCTGAGTTGATTGAAAAAGTAAGGCAAGCCGGTAGAGAGTATGAATTGTGGAAACCGGACGATAAAATTTTGGTAGCGGTGTCAGGTGGACCGGATTCTTTGGCACTTCTTTTAGTGTTGCAAATTTTGTCTGAAACGGAAGGCTTTTCGGTGGGCTGTTGTACGGTGAATCATCATCTACGCTCGGAAGCTGAAGCGGAAGTGGATTTTGTTCATAGGGTGTGTCGTGAGCGCGGCATACCGTTTTTTACTAAAGATATTGATGTATTAGGAGCGATAAAGTCATCAGGTTCTTTAGAAACTGTGGCACGGGACTTGAGATATGCAGCACTTCGGGAAGTAAAAAAAATAAATGGTTATGATTCCATCGCAGTAGCGCATCATGGAGATGATCAAGTGGAGACATTACTTTTTCGCTTGATAAAAGGAAGTGGAATTACCGGACTTTCAGGGATGCAACGAAGAAATGGAGATATTATTCGTCCATTTTTGTCCTTGAGAAAAAAAGAGTTGGAAGAATTTTTGAGAGAATTTCCGTATACGCCTTGTCATGATAAAACAAATGATGTACCGGATACGGATAGAAATAAAATTCGATTGAAGTTGATACCGATGCTTCAAACTTATAATAGTAAAGTGGCTGAGGCACTCATACGAACAGCGGATATTTTGCAAGAAGATGACGCATATATGTTGGCAGAGGTAAAAAAGTTTTTACAACGAAATGGAAAGCAAGAAGGAGAGAACTATTTACTGAATAAAGAAATATTTCTTCAGGCATTGCCGGCTTTACAGCGTCGCATGATAAGGTATATAATTTTTCATATATCAAAACGAATACCGTCTTATGACGGAGTGGAGCGATGTATTTCCTTCATTAAACATGGTGGTACAGGAAAGAAAATATCTACTGCTGGTTGTTTGCTTTATATGTCTTATGGCTCTGTGATTTTTCAAAAGGGAAATACCCATTTTGGAATAAAGTCTGATAATAACGTAAATTTAATGAGTTTTGAATACACTCATGACGCAAAGACTGATATAATACATGATATGTTCGTGGGCGATACGTCATGGATATTGCATAAAGAAATATTAGTGAATCCGCCGGAACAATTGGGGAAGAATCAATTGCTTTTAGACGCTGATCAAGTAGGAACGATTGGTATTCGTTATGTAAAAACAGGAGATCGATTTAGCGCTAAGGGAATAAAGGGATCCAAAAAGGTGAATCGAGTGATGAGTGATTTACATATTCCGATAGCACAAAGAAATACATGGCCCTTGGTGGCTGATGAAAATCACATCTATTGGATTGCTTTTTTGCGGGTGAGCCGTTTTGCTCTCCCGGATGATAGTACAACAAGATTTTTACTTTTAACATTAAAAAAGGAGTGCAGGTAATATTATGAAAAATCTTAGTCGTGATATTGAAAAAATATTGATAACGGAAGAGCAACTACTTCATCGTGTACAGGAATTAGGAAAAGAAATCACGAAAGATTACGCCGGGAAGGATGTAGTGTTTATTGGTATTTTAAAAGGAGCAATGCCGTTTTTATGTGATTTAATGCGGGCAGTGGATTTGCCGATCACGATAGATACCATGTGTGTCTCCAGCTATGGAGAAAATACAGTCTCTGCCGGTACTATACAAATTCAAAAAGATTTGGATCGAGATATTAAAGGTAAAAATGTATTGATTGTGGAAGATATCATTGATACAGGCATCACGTTAGCGTCATTGGTTTCCCTTTTGAAAGAGAGAGGGGCCAATTCGGTAGAAATTGCTGTTTGTTTGAATAAAAAGGAAAGACGCCAAAAAGAAGTATCAGTGAAATATGTGGCTTTTGATGTACCTGATGAATTTATTGTAGGATATGGTTGTGATTATGCAGAGAAATATAGAAATTTTCCGGCTATTGGCACATTGAAAAAAGGCTTAGCTTAAAGAATAAAAACTGAGAGCGATATGATGACTGCTTTTGTATATATGACCGGTATATTGGTAAAATGCATAAAGATATGATAAAATGAAATTCTGAAGTATTATAGGTAACTGACTCTAATTATAGAGAAGGAGGATTAGATTGAATAAGTTTGTAAAGAACGTAGCCCTCTACGTATTTTTAATTGTGATTGCGGTGGCTATGTTCAATACTTTTGTACGGCCCCAAGATAAGTCAAAAGAAATGGCTTATAGTGACTTTATAACACAAATAGAAAAGAAGAATGTAGATTCCATCGTTATGACGGAAAATGCTGTTAAAGGGAAATTAAAAGATGGAACAGAGTTTTCCACCTATATTCCCAATCAGGATACACAAGTCATACAGAAATTGACGGAAGCAAAAGTAGTGGTTACGGTAAAACCACCGGAACAGCCTTCATGGTGGATGAGTTTACTCTCCTCTGTACTTCCGATTCTTATTTTAGTCTTTGTGTGGTTTTGGATTATTAATCAAACGCAAGGCGGGGGAGGACGGATGATGAGTTTCGGCCGTTCTCGTGCTAAGCTTGCCGCAGAAGGACAGGTTCATGTCAATTTTTCTGATGTAGCAGGGGAAGATGAAGCTAAAGCGGAATTGACAGAGGTGGTAGATTTCCTGAAAAATCCGGGGCGTTATAATGCTATCGGAGCAAAGATTCCCAAAGGCGTATTGCTTGTAGGACCTCCCGGAACAGGTAAAACTTTATTGGCGAAAGCTGTAGCCGGAGAGGCTAATGTGCCATTTTTCTCTATTTCCGGTTCTGATTTTGTGGAAATGTTTGTAGGTGTCGGGGCATCGCGCGTAAGAGATTTATTTACACAAGCGAAGAAAAATGCACCTTGTATCGTGTTTATTGATGAAATTGATGCAGTAGGTCGTCAGCGTGGTTCCGGTCTTGGCGGCGGCCATGATGAACGTGAACAGACGCTGAATCAATTGTTAGTAGAAATGGATGGATTTGGGGCTAATGAAGGAATTATTACTATTGCTGCTACTAACCGCCCGGACATTTTAGATCCGGCGTTGCTCCGTCCGGGACGTTTTGATCGTCGTGTAGTAGTAGGACGTCCTGATTTAGCAGGTCGTGTGGCTATTTTGAAAGTTCATGCGAAGAACAAACCTTTGGCAGAAGATATTGATTTAGAAACGATTGCCAAAAAAATACCGGGTTTCACCGGTGCAGATATTGCCAATTTACTTAATGAAGCAGCACTTTTGGCAGCACGAGAAAATAGACAGATTATTTCCATGAAAGATATGGAAGAAGCCAGTGAAAAAGTATGTTATGGACCGGAACGGCGGAGTCATAAAGTTAGTGAATTGGAACGACGTATCACAGCATATCATGAATCCGGACACGCTATCATGGCAACGCTCTTGAAAGATGCCGATCCTGTGCATAAAGTTACTATTATTCCTCGTGGACAAGCCGGCGGATACACGATGATGCTGCCGCAAGAAGAAAAATCCTTTATTACGAAATCTCATCTTTTGGCGAAATTACGTGTGGCATTGGGCGGACGTTGTGCTGAACAGATTATTTTCAACGAAATATCCAGTGGTGCCTCCGGTGACTTACAACAAGTGACGAGTATTCTTCGGAAAATGATTATGGAATGGGGCATGAGTGAACGTTTAGGGCCTATGATATTTGGTGAACATCAGGAACAAATCTTCTTAGGTAAACAATTAGGCTCAGAACGGAATTACGGTGAAACCGTAGCGACCATTATAGATGAAGAAATGCATAAATATTTGGATGAAGCATACCAAGATACGATGAAAATGCTTACTGAACATATGGAAGTATTAGAAGCTATGGCTCAAGCACTCTTGCAAGTGGAAACCATTGATCGTAAACAGGTAGAAAACTTGTTTAAGTATCATTCATTAAAAGCTCCGGAAGAGGAAGAAGCAGAAAAAGTATCAGAGCCACTCTCCAGTGAAAAGGATGAAAAAATATTTCAATCAACAGAAGAATAAGCATTAAAAAATAAAAGATCGGCTTGACTAAAGAGTCGGTCTTTTATGCTGTAAGAAAATCATGTGATGAAGGCAATTCTATTTCCTTATATGAAATAGTCAGTGAATACAAAAGAAATATATTGACAAACGTACTGATTATCGGTAGAATAAAACTTGTCAATGCCGGTATAGCTCAGTTGGTAGAGCGGCGCATTCGTAATGCGTAGGTCGTAGGTTCAAGTCCTATTGCCGGCTCCAGTATATTATCATCCGAGATTTGAACATATCGAGTCTCGGATGTTTTTATTGGTAAAATATATGAAAAAAGTATGATGAAAAAGAAAAACCGCCATCGGGCGATAAAATGCTCAATGGCGGTTTTGTGTGAAGAGCAGAATTAGTCAGCTCTTTTTGAAAGGTACTTATCAAACATGTAAAGTAAATCTTCAGAATTTTCTGCTTTCTGGAAACCTGAAATGTTATCTCTGGCATTGACCTCTTCTTCTACTTGTTCGGTGATGTACCATTGGAGGAATATCTCTGTTTCCAGATCACCTTCGTTGCGTGCGAGACGGAAGAGTTCACGAATGGAAGCGGATACGGCTTCTTCATGAGATAAGGAATCTACGGCAACATCAAGTGGTTTGTCGTAGTGCTTGTCAACTCCGGCAATAGGAAGAAAGTTTACGACATCATCTCGATCTTCGATGTAGGCTACCAATTTTTCAGCATGCTGTAATTCTTCTTGGTATTGCTTATCCAACCATTTTGCATAGCCGAAAAGAGCTATGTTTTTCATGTCGTGAGACATGGAACGATAGAGATATGCTGATGCATATTCCATATTAACTTGATTGACTAATGCTTTTAATAAATTCTTTGGTAATTTCATGATAATGATCTCCTTTTTTTATCTTTCTTTGAATCGTCTATATTATAGCATAGAAAAAAATCGATGTAAAGAGAACATGAACAAATAATAAGGTAAAGATGAGTGTAAAAATATTTTTACGTTATTTGATTTTTGAAAGTAAGGCATAAAAATCTACAAAGAGAAGAAATTATCAATTAGCGTATTCACTTGAGTGGAATTTTTGAATTGGCAAATAAAAAAGAATTTTATATAATAAAATAAATAAGAAAATCGTGGAGGTTGTTATGTCTGTATTCAGGCATTTTTGCCCGAGAACATATGTATTGTATCTTATATATGTTACTTTCTTTTTACTACCGTTGAGTCCGATGCTTTTTTATCTATCATTGGTACCCGCGGTTTTTTTGGCATGGATGGATAGAAAGACATCATTTCAATGTGGACCCTTGGGAAAGTGGGGCGTAGGATTTTTGATATGTTCCTTTTTATCGATAGCCGTGTCACCGAATATTTCATTTTCCTTATTTAATTGGCTTTTTGAACCGTGTCTTTATATGGCATTTTACGTGTTGATATTGACGTATATAAGAAATGAAGAAGAACAAAAATGCGTCTTAAAGGCTATTTTTCTTGGTGCTGTTTGTGTCGTTATTTGGGGAATTATACAGTATGCTGACATTGGTGGTATGACGCAAAATTTATATAGCGGTGCATGGGTGGATCCTGCTCGTTTTCCTCTTTTGCAGCGAAGAATGTTTTCTACTTTAGAAAACCCGAATTTATTCGGGGCGTATCTTTTAATGGTTATTTCTTTAGTCATTCCATTTTTATTAAAAAAGGGAAAAACACAAAAAAAGGTGTTGTATTTCATATTGCTCGTCTTTTTGGTTTTTTGTTTAGCTTTAACTTATTCAAGAGGCGCGTGGGTGAGTGCTTTGGCATTGGTGATAGCACTGACTGTTTTTTATGACAAGCGATTCAGTTTGTTGTTTCTAGTAGTAGCATTGATTCTTAGCTGTTATCATGGACAGCTGACAGAACGATTTATTTCTTTATTTGGTAGAGAAGATACTTCAGTAGGGTTACGAATGGCTTTGTGGGAAAGTACATGGGCTATGGTGGAAGAACATCCTTTGCTTGGAATTGGGTGGGGTGCTTACTGGTTGGTTTATCCTGATTATAATTTTTTTATACAGAATATGAATGTAGTTATCTATCATGCACATAATATGTACTTGCAAATTCCGGCGGTGGTAGGTATACCTGGAGCCATTTGCTATTTTGTCTTTTTCTTTGGCCACGGTTGGGTAGCGAAAAAAGCGTGGAAAAATGGGCAAGGACTCACGAAATGGTTGGGGCTGTCCGGAATGTTTATCACACTTGCGATGGCAGTCAACGGGATGGCTGATTTTGCGCTGTTTTCTCGTTCCATATCCTTTTATTTTTGGGGACTATCAGCTTTATGTATTTCCGGTATAAATATCGGAAAAGAAAAAGAAAATGGAGAGAAGGAATAAGAAATATTTCCTATAAGCATATACGTATAAGAATGTCAAATAGGAAAAATTTATAACCGATGTTAGGGATTTTAATCATATTATATAATTTCATTATGACACACGATAAAAAAAGTATGCTATAATGGAAAAGGTAAATAGTCATCATAGAATTGCTTTATTGTGCTTATGTTTGACAGAGGGGAATAAAGGAAGCAAAGATGGTATATTACCGGTTGAAATTTCTGCGGCAAAATAAATAAATAAGTATACCGCAGACTTTTATATTTTTTCATTGTGGGAGGATGATAGTGATGATTGACACCAATGATAGTGAATTTCTTAGTCGTATTGAAGACAAAGAACTACTGAGCAAAGTTTGTGACGCGAAAAAAGCGGCTGCTATGATTCAGGCAGGAGACATACTTGGCATCAGTGGATTTACTCCTTGCGGGTATCCGAAAGTTACTATGCATGAATTGGCAGAACGTATGAAGGAAACACCGTTTCAGGTAGATATCTGGACAGGCGCATCCACCGGTTCGCAGATTGACGGTGAATTGGTAAAAGCGAATGGTGTAAGAGTACGTATGCCTTATCAGACTAATTCAGATTTGAAGAACGCTATCAACACGGGGGCAATTCAGTACTTCGATTTGCACTTGAGTCATGTGGCACAGCAAATTCGTGAAGGATTCTTCTCGAATGTTAAAGGTGAACATGTGACCGGTCCGGATTTTGCAGTCATTGAAGCTTGCAAAATTGTTAATAGAAATGGTGAAATCGGTATCGTTCCTACTACGGCTATCGGTAATTCTCCGGTATTTGTTTCACAAGCAAAGAAAGTTATTATTGAAGTAAATACCAGTCAGCCTGTTGCACTTGATGGCATGTCTGATATTTATGAGGTGGTTAATCCGCCGCATCGTCAACCGATTCCGATTACTGCTGCAGGTGATCGTATCGGCAAGACCTATATTCCTGTAGATCCGGCTAAGGTTGTGGCTATCGTTCCTTGTGATCTGCCGGATGTAACTCGTCCTTTCACCCCTCTTGATGATGATGCAATCGCTATGGGGAATAACTTAGTAGAATTCCTTTCTAACGAAGTAAAACAGGGAAGACTCCCGGAAAATCTTTTGCCTTTGCAGTCCGGTGTAGGCAATGTGGCTAATGCAGTAATCAATGGTCTTGTAAACTCCCCATTTAAGAATTTGTCTGTATATACAGAAGTTATTCAAGATGGCATGTTTGACCTGATTGATGAAGGTAAGATTGACATGATTTCCGGTACATCTTTGTCCCCGTCACCTGAAGGATTGAAACGTTTCTATGCTAATATTGATAAATATAGTAAGAAGATTATTCTTCGTCCGCAGGAAATTTCCAATAATGGTGAAGTTATTCGTCGCTTAGGCTTAATTGCGATGAATACAGCCTTGGAAATGGATATTTATGGTCATGTAAACTCCACTCATGTATCCGGAATTAAGATGATGAATGGTATCGGCGGATCGGGAGATTTTGCTCGTAACAGTGCATTATCTTGCTTCTTCTGCCATAGTACAGCAAAAGGCGGCGCTATTTCTGCCGTTGTTCCGTTCTGCTCACATATTGATCATACGGAACATGACAGCCATGTATTTATCTCTGAACAAGGCGTGGCAGATGTTCGTGGATTGTGCCCGAAAGAAAGAGCAAAGCTCATTATCAACAAAGTGGCGCATCCTTCTTATAGAGATCAGCTCATGGATTACTTTGAAAGAGCTTGCGCAGCTTGCGGAAATAGCCAGACACCGCATATTCTCCCTGAAGCATTTAATTTCCACAAGAGTTTGGCAGAAAATGGTACAATGCTCTTTAAGAAATAATATTTCTTTACAAAGAGTATGACCGTTATATAATAATATTGATGATACCTGCTGCCGGCTTCGGTCGGCAACAGAATCATATATAAACAGGGCAGGCTTGTTTACGGTGATAAGACCAAAATGGCGGGATCGTAGGCAAAAAAGCTTGACCTGTGTTATGTATTCCGAAGGGAAATCTCGGTAATAGATAAGAAGAACAAAATGTCGCTATCTTATGCCGATAAAGGACGTACCTTCATTACAATTTTATATTTTTAGGAGGAAGATGAACCAATGGCAAATGAATCCCTGAAAGCCAAACTGGAAGCTTATGAAGCCCAGTGTGCAAAATCCTATGAAAAGACTCCGGAAAGAGTCGGTTTGAAACACAAAAAACTTTATACACCACTTGATATCGAAGGATTTGATTATGAAAGAGATCTGGGTATTCCCGGAAATTATCCTTATACACGTGGTGTACAGCCTACTATGTATCGTGGTCGTCTTTGGACGATGCGTATGTATGCAGGCTTCGCAACAGCGGAAGAATCAAACAAACGTTATCGTTACTTGATTGCGAGTGGCGGATCCGGTCTCTCTTGTGCATTTGACCTTCCGACACAAATCGGGTATGACTCTGACGATAAGATGGCTGTAGGCGAAATCGGTAAAGTCGGCGTAGCTATTGATACGTTGAAAGATATGGAAATCCTTTTCGATCAAATCGATTTGGGCAAAGTATCCACATCTATGACCATCAATGCACCGGCATCTGTTTTGCTTGCTATGTATATTGCCGTAGCAGAAAAACAAGGTGTTCCTGCTGATCAGCTTCGCGGCACTATTCAGAATGATATTTTGAAAGAATATGCTGCACGTGGCACCTATATTTTCCCGGTTAAGCCGTCCATGCGTTTGATTACCAACATTTTTGAATACTGCTCCAAGAATGTACCGAAGTGGAATACCATTTCCATTTCCGGTTACCATATTCGTGAAGCCGGTTCCACAGCTGCTCAGGAAATCGCATTCACCATCGCTGATGGTATTGCATATATCGAAGCAGCTTTGAAGGCAGGCATGAAGATTGACGAATTTGCCGGTCGTCTGTCCTTCTTCTGGAATGCTCACAATAACGTTCTTGAAGAAGTAGCTAAATTCCGTGCATCCCGTCGTTTGTGGGCATCTATTTTGAAAGAACGTTTCCATGCACAGAAACCGAAATCCATGATGCTTCGTGTTCATACACAGACGGCAGGCTCCATGCTGACAGCACAGCAGCCGAATAACAACATCGTTCGTGTTGCTCTTCAGACAGCAGCTGCAGTTATGGGCGGTACACAGTCCTTACACACCAATTCTCGTGATGAAGCTTTGGCACTTCCGACAACGGAATCCGTTACCATTGCTCTGCGTACACAGCAGATCGTGGCTTATGAATCCGGACTTGCTGATGTAGTTGATCCGTTGGGTGGCTCTTACTATGTAGAAGCTATGACCAATGCAATTGAAGCTGAAGCCAGAGAATACATCCGCAAGATTGATGAAATGGGCGGTGCAGTAGAAGCTATTGATAAAGGTTATATCCAGAAGGAAATTCAGGAATCTGCATATGCTTGGCAGATGGCTGTTGAATCCGGCGAAAAGACAATCGTTGGCGTCAACAAGTTCACCATGGAAGAAGCTCCGGTAGAAGGCCTCCTGAAGGTCGACGCATCTGCCGGTGAATTCCAGAAGAAGAAATTAGCCAAAGTAAAGGCAGAACGTGACAATGTCAAGGTACAAGAAGAACTGAAAAAGTTGGAAGTGGCAGCAGCAGATGAATCTGTAAACTTGATGCCCGTTATCCTTGATTGCGTACGTGCTTATTGTTCTCTTGGAGAAATTTGCGGAGTACTCCGTAAAGTATTTGGAGAATATAAAGCACATAATACACTTTAATCCTAAAAATTACATTTCCGGAGGTATAATACAATGGCAGAAAAACGTATCAGAGTACTTGTAGCAAAACCGGGCCTTGATGGCCATGATCGCGGTGCGAAAGTAGTAGCACGTGCACTTCGCGATGCAGGTATGGAAGTTATTTACACAGGTCTTCGTCAGACGGTTCCGCAGATTATTGAAGCGGCTGATGCCGAAGACGTAAACGTTGTAGCACTGAGCTTATTATCCGGTGCTCACAACACCCTTTTCCCTGAAGTCGTTAATGCACTGAAAGAAAGAGGAATGGACGACGTTCTTGTTATCGGTGGCGGAGTTATCCCGGCAGGGGATATCCCCGGTCTTAAAGATTCCGGCGTAAAAGCAATTTTCACACCCGGAACACCGACGAAAGAAATTATTGATTTCATTAAAGCAAACGTATAATTTGCTTGATGACATTAATGTGAATGCTCAATAGTTGTATGGGGTTGGGTGAAACCCCCAATCCCTATACACTTATTTACTCTTAAAGGCGGTATATAATGGAATTCTCAATGAAAAGCTTTTGGGACGGTTCCAAACGTGCCCTTGCGAGAGCAATCACCATCGTAGAAGACGAACGTGATGGTTGGGAAGATATTATGAAAGAAATATACCATCATACAGGTCGAGCTCAGGTTATCGGTATTACCGGTGCACCTGGCGCGGGTAAGAGCACACTTTCGGATGCGCTGATAAAACAGTACAGAAAACAAGGTAAAACAGTAGGCATTGTAGCTATCGATCCTACTTCTCCATTCTCCGGTGGCGCCATTCTTGGTGACCGTATCAGAATGAACGACCTTACATTGGATGAAGGTGTATATATCCGCAGTATGGGTACCCGTGGAAGTTTAGGCGGGTTGTCCAGAAAAACTGCTGATGCAGTGAAACTGATGGATGCTTTCGGTCTCGATGTGATTTTCATCGAAACAGTGGGCGTTGGACAGTCAGAAGTCGATATCGTTAAAAATGCGGATACAACATTGGTTGTGCTTGTACCCGGACTGGGTGACGATATACAGGCTATTAAAGCAGGCATTCTCGAAATAGGGGATGTATTCTGTATTAATAAATGTGACCGTGATGGTGCGGATCGTTTGAATGTGGAGATTGAAATGATGCTTGACTTAGGTGAAGCGCAAAACTGGAGACCTCCTATTGAACGAACTATTGCTAATAAGGATCAAGGCGTAGCTGATGTCGTTAAATCCTTAGGGGAACACCGTAAATATTTAGAAGAATCCGGTATACTGGAAGAAAGAAGACGCGAACGCACCAGGGCCGAGATGATTGAAATGATTCACGATCGCATTTCCCGTCATGTGATGAATAATATCGTAGCGACGGGTGAATTTGGCAACTACGTAGAGCAGGTCTATGAACGGGATAATGATCCGTTTACAGTCGTTGATTCTATCGTAGGAAATATATTTAAATAAATTCAAAGGAGGAATTTATCATGTCATTTAAGGTACTTTGTGTCGATCACGTAGGTATAGCAGTTGGCGATCTTCAGAAAACAAAACAGTTGATGAAAGATTTGCTCGGAATGGAACCGACTCAGCCGGATGAAACTGTAGAAGAACAGCACGTAACCACGAGCTTCTTCAAACCTTCTCCCCAGAGCGATGCTTGCGAATTGGAATTTTTGGGTTCCACCAGTCCGGATGGCCCGATTGCTCGTTACATTGCAAAGAATGGCGGAAAAGATGGATATCAGCATATTTGTCTCCGTGTAGACGACATTGAAGCTGCATTAGCTGCACTTCCGGATGACGCTAAATTGGATAAACATTGGAGAGTTGGTGCAGGCGGATGCCATATCGCATTCATGCATCCAAAAGCAACTCGCACTTTGATTGAATTGACTGAACGCCCCGGCGGCCCGTCTTTCAAGGACTAAGAAATAATCCCCTATGATATAATAGGGGTGTCCCGTGTATGGGGACCTATATTTTTGGAGGTGTAAGAATGGCAACTGTTGCAGAAAGAATTGAACTTCTTCACAAAAACCTCGCACACGTAGAGGAAATGGGTGGAGAAAAACGTGTTGCAAAACAGCACGAAAAAGGCAAACTGACTGCTCGTGAAAGACTGGCACTCTTATTTGATGAAGGCTCTTTCATTGAAGTCAATGCCCTTGTAAAATCTCGTTGCTACAACTTCGGACAGGAAAAGAAAGATCTTCCGGGCGAAGGTGTTGTAACAGGCTATGGTACAGTAGACGGCAGACTCGTTTTTGCATTTGCTCAAGATTTCACTGTTGAAGGTGGTTCTTTAGGCGAAATGCACGCTGCTAAAATTGTTCATGTCAATGAATTGGCATTGAAAGTCGGCGCTCCTTGCGTAGGCTTGAACGATTCCGGCGGTGCTCGTATTCAGGAAGCCGTAGATGCATTGTCCGGCTATGGTAAAATCTTCTGGTGCAATACCATCGCATCCGGTGTTATTCCCCAGATTTCCGCTATCATGGGACCGTCTGCAGGCGGCGCTGTATATTCCCCGGCATTAACAGATTTCATTTACATGGTTAAAGGAACCTCTCAGATGTTCCTTACAGGACCGGCTGTAGTAGAATCTGTAACCGGTGAAAAGATTACAGCTGAAGCTTTAGGCGGCGCTATGACACATAATACTAAATCCGGTGTAGCTCAGTTTGCGGTAGAAAATGACGAAGATTGTATTAAACAGATTCGTTATCTGCTCTCCTTCTTACCGAGCAATAACATGGAAGACGCTCCGATTATGGAAACCGGAGATGATCCCATGCGTACAAATCCTGATTTGGATACAATTATGCCGGAAAACTCTAATGCACCGTATAACATGTATGATGTTATCCACGGTATAGTAGACAATGGTGAATTCTATGACGTAGCAAAAGATTTTGCGCCCAATATCATTACAGGTTTCTGCCGTATGGATGGACAATCGGTCGGCATTATTGCTAACCAGCCTAATTTCATGGCAGGCTGCCTTGATTATCAGGCTTCTTGCAAAGCTTCACGTTTCATTCGTTTCTGCGATTGCTTCAATATTCCGGTACTTAACATCGTTGACGTTCCAGGATTCTTACCGGGCAAACAGCAGGAATATGCAGGCGTTATTCGTCATGGGGCAAAGATGCTCTTTGCATATTGCGAAGCTACCGTTCCGAAGGTTACCCTTATTCTCCGTAAAGCTTACGGCGGTTCTTACATCGCTATGTGCTCTCGTGAACAAGGGGCCGATCAAGTATTTGCTTGGCCTACAGCTGAAATTGCAGTTATGGGACCGGCAGGTGCAGCAAATATCATTTTCAAGAGAGATCCAAATAAGGATGAACGCACGAAGGAATATGTTGAGGAATTCGCAACTCCTTACAAAGCAGCTGAACGTGGCTATGTAGATGCAGTTATTGATCCGAGAAACTCTCGTCCGGCTATTATCAATGCTTTGAAGATGCTCGCTTCTAAACATGAAGTACATCCGGCTAAGAAGCATGGAAATATTCCGCTTTAATAGCGTAGCATGATAATATTTGAAAGGATGGGATACAGATGAATAACGATACAGTGATGTATATCGCAATAGCTGCTATTGTGGTAGCTGTTATTGCTTTGATCATGATCTGCCAAGTACGTTCATCTCTCAATCAGTCCGAAGCACCGAAAGCAACAGTTTCCGTAGCCCGCTCGGGTGCGGCAAGAACAGTCGATAATGGTGCTGTTGTGGCCGCTATTGCTGCAGCTATTGTAGCAATGGGTGGTGGTGAAATTGTTTCCATTCGCCCGGCAGCCAGAAAAGGCTGGACAACAGGTGCTCGTATTGCCGGTGTATCAGGAAACCAGCAATTCTAATTGAAAGTTGAAAGTACAACATTAGGAGGAAGAACAATGAGAAAATTTACCGTAACAGTTAATGGCCAAGATTACGATGTAGTAGTAAAAGATAATGGCGCAGCAGCAGCTCCCGTAGCAGCTGCAGCAGCACCGGCACCGGTAGCAGCTCCTGTAGCAGCACCGGCACCGGCAGCAGCTCCCGCAGCAGCACCGGCACCGGCAGCAGCACCGGCACCGGCAACAGGTGCAGGAGAAGCTGTAGAAGCTCCGATGCCCGGCAAAGTTATCAAAATCAATAAAAACGTTGGTGATGCAGTAGCTGCAGGCGACGAAGTATTGATTTTGGAAGCTATGAAAATGGGTAACCCAATCATGGCTCCCTGCGATGGCAAAATTACAAGTTTGTCTGTTAGCGAAGGACAGAGTGTACAGGGTGGAGATTCACTCTTTACAGTTGGCTAATAAGACTCCAATAAAAAAAGCAGTGTTTGGCACTGCTTTTTTTATTGGGAAAATAAATGAGTAGAATGATTATCTGAAATAAAAGAGAAGTGGAAATTTATTTTTATGAAATAGGGAATGTGAGCTTCTTTTCCATATGAATGTGAGGGCAAAATTCATCGAAATATTCATCGCCGGTAGCGACATATCCTAATTGTTCATAGAATGAGCGAACGCGTACTTGAGCAGATAACTCAATTTTATCTATTTTCCGCTTGAGTAGTTCTTTTTCCGCTTCGAACAACAAAAGTCTTCCTATTTGATGACCGCGGAATTGTTTTCTGACTGCTAAGCGTCCTACGATATATGAGGAATGATTTTTTGACGGAAATAGACGACAACACCCGGCAGCTTCGTTATTTTTGTACAGCACGAAATGAAGGGCATGCTGATCGATATCATCAAATTCATGAGTGAAACCTTGTTCTATTACGAAAACTTCCCGGCGAATATTCATAGCATCTTCTGTGAGTTTAGGGGTTATAGTAATTTTTATCATAATTTTTTTCCAAGTGATATATTTTGATAATGTAATAAGTGATATGGTGTAAGATAGATTTCTTAACAGTATTATGGTATATTTTTTTCTCAACAAAATCAATAGCGTATTGTGAACGGTTTTATGCGAAAAATATTGACAAAATGAGTCATGTTCTTTAGAATAGAGAAGATTGTAAAGGATGGTAGTATATCCATGATGATGTGAGGTTTCATGAAAGAAAATATAAATCAATCGGATGTTTTATTTGATATTAGTCATTTGTTTCATACATTTGAAACAGAAACAGGAGAATCTTTTTCAGCATTGAAAGATATTTCCCTTAAAATACATAAAGGAGAGTTTGTTGCGATTATCGGGACGAATGGGAGCGGTAAGTCTACATTGGCGCGACATTTGAATGCTCTTATGTTACCTACAAAAGGAACGGTATCCGTTGAAGGTATGCTTACTTCGGATATGGAATATTTATGGGATATTCGTCAGCGTGTGGGAATGGTATTTCAAAATCCCGATAATCAATTGGTTGCTGCCGTGGTAGAGGAAGATGTGGCATTTGGGCCTGAAAATTTAGGCGTTCCTACGGAGAAAATCATTACTCGAGTAGATTATGCATTAGAGCGAGTGGGAATGATAGATTATAGAAAACAAGCACCATCTATGTTGTCAGGCGGACAGAAACAGCGAGTAGCAATTGCCGGGGTTTTGGCTATGAAGCCTGATTGCATTGTGTTGGACGAACCCACAGCGATGCTTGATCCTAAGGGACGGCAGGAAGTAATGGAAACAATTCATGAATTAAATGAAAAAGAAGGCATAACTATTGTTTTGATTACTCATTTTATGGAAGAGGCTGTGACTGCTGATCATATTATTGTAATTGATAAAGGTACATTACAAATGGAAGGATCCCCTAAAGAAGTATTTTCACAAGTTGAAAAGTTAACAGAAATAGGATTAGACGTGCCGATACCGGCTGATTTGGCTTATCGTCTGAAAAAGAAAGGATTATCTTTATCGGAGTGCATTTCAAATGAGGAGTTGGGTAAATCGTTATGTCCATTTGTGTTGAAGAAGTAAGTCATGTGTATGGTGCAAGAACGCCTTTTGAAAAGGAAGCGTTGAAGCATGTGAATTTGACGATAAATAAAGGTGAATTTATAGGAATCATAGGTCATACGGGAAGCGGCAAATCTACGTTGATTCAGCATTTGAATGGTCTTCTCCATCCGACATCCGGGAAAGTGACTGTGGATGGTGTTGATTTAGCCGGAAAAACAAAAGAGGTTATGGAAAAACGTCATTCCGTAGGGATGGTGTTTCAATATCCTGAGCATCAGCTTTTTGAGGAAACAGTTGAAAAAGATATTGCTTTCGGCCCATTAAATCAAGGGTGTGATGAAGAAGAGATAAAGAAACGAGTGAAGAGCGCTATGAAATTTGTAGGGCTTGATTATGAAACATTCAAAGAACGTTCACCTTTTCGCTTATCCGGAGGACAGCAACGACGGGTAGCCATTGCCGGTGTAGTAGCTATGCATCCTGATTTTTTGATTTTGGATGAACCGTCTGCCGGTCTTGATCCGATAGGAAGACGAGAAATATTCAGTCGTATACAAAATTGGTTTCGCCGTGGTGTTTTTTCGGTGATTTTGGTATCTCATAATATGGATGATATGGCGCGATTAGCTACACGTCTTATCGTGATGCATGAAGGAGAAATTCTTTTGGATGGAGATCCTATGGATATTTTTCTGAATCATCGTGAAGAACTGGAATTTTGCGGGGTGGATGTGCCGCCATTAACGAAAACGCTTTTGTATCTAAAAAGTCGAAATATTCCGGTACCGGAAAGAGCGAAAACTTGCGAAGAAGCAGCCGATGGATTATATCGGATGGTAGGAGGAAATATTCATGCTGACTGATATTACATTGGGGCAATACTATCCCGGCGATTCCTTTCTGCATCGTCTCGATCCAAGAACAAAAATTTTATGTACGATGATTTTCATTTGTTCTATTTTTCTTGCCAATAATTGGTGGTCGTATGGTTTAGTTACTCTATTCACCGGTAGTTGCATTTTTATATCACGAGTACCGTGGAGAATGATTTGGAAATCCCTTCGGCCGTTATGGCTCATTTTGGTATTTACTTTGATGATTCATGTGCTTACTACACCGGGAACGGAAATTTTTTCCATCGGGCCTATTCACGTAAGTGAAGAAGGGCTGCGGAACGGTACACTAATGACATTGCGGTTGGTATTTCTCATCGCATTTTCGTCACTATTGACCTATACGACCAGTCCGATAGTGTTAACTGATGGAATAGAAGCATTACTTATGCCTTTTAAGCGAATTGGTGTGCCGGCACATGAATTGGCGATGATGATGACTATCGCACTCCGTTTTATTCCGACCCTTTTAGAAGAAACAGATCGCATCATGAAAGCGCAAGCGTCAAGAGGAGCGGATTTTACCACAGGAAATTTATGGCAAAAGGCAAAAGGCTTGATTCCCCTTTTGGTACCGCTTTTTATTTCAGCTTTTCGTCGTGCCGATGATTTAGCTACAGCGATGGAAGCACGTTGCTATCGTGGCGGAGAAGGGCGCACCAAGATGCATCAATTGATATATACAAAAAGAGATTATACAGCATTTTGTGCCATTTTATTTATTTTGATTTTGCTCATTGTCATGTATATTTATTTGGGATAAAAAATATCCCCATATAGGGGAGAGAATGGAACCGTTTTCTTAGGAAAGCGGTTTTTATATGTTCCATGGGAAATAATTCCCTTGTAGGGTATTATCTATTTCGTTATTCGTTATCGGCTGGAAATAGACTTTTAAGAGGCAGAGGCCTTTGGCGGGAGCGGTGACGCCTAAACGTTTTCTGTCTTTGGCTTGTAAAATATCCGGAATATCTTCAAGGGACAATTTGCCTCTTCCTATGTCGGCTAAAGCGCCTGCCATATTTCTAACCATGTGGTAGAGGAAACCTTCTCCGGTAACAAAGAGATGGATTCCTTTGTCACTTTTTTTTAGATCAATTCGATGGATATGGCGAATAGGTGATGACGGAACGGAATTTTGTCCTCTAAAGGAAGTAAAGTCATGGGTACCTTCTAAAAGGGAGGCCCCTTTTTTCATTTGTTCTATATCAAGGGGATAGCCTACCGCCCATGTGTATTTTTCAAGAAATGGGGGAATATCATGGGATTCATTCATGAGGTAGGCATAGGTTTTGCCGTAGTTTTGTTTTCGTACGGAAAAGTTGTAGGGCATTTCGCAACTTTTCGTGATACGAATGTCTTTGGGAAGGCGTGCGTTAAGCGCAAAGATAAAGCGGTCGCCGGGAATGCTGCTTTCGGTGTAAAAGGTACATTCTTGCCCGTATGCATGCACACCGGCATCTGTGCGGGCAACGAAATATAAAATATTTTTTTCTCCGGTTAATTCATGGAGTGTGTTTTCTATGATTTCTTGAATGGATGGGTTATTTAGTTGTCGCTGAAAGCCGCTGTAAGCAGTACCATCGTAGGTAATGGTTATCCAAATATTTCTTTTCATGGTTGTTATCCTTTGTTTTTTCTTGTAAAGGGGAGTAATATCTCATTAATGCTTTTTACTTCTTTTTCACTTATTTCCGGTGTTTCGTGAAATTGATAATCTAAGATGATACCGGCGTATCCGGAAATGTGGTTAAAGAGTAGTTCGATGGGTTCTTTATTTTCTTTGATATAGTTAAAAATGCGGTCAGTCATGGGACTGATTTGTTCCGCATAAGGTTTAGAGAGGTATTGATTTAAGATGGCGCTTAATTATTCGACGTATTCTTTCCCGATGATGTAGAGTAAATCGTGAATGTCTTTGTAGTATAAGGAAAAGGTTCCTCTGTTTAAGAGTGCTTGTCGAGATATTTCTATTACGGCAATGTCTGATAGTTCTTTTGTCTATGAATAGTTATTTTTTGTTTGCTAACAGAAGTTTTATTATTTACAGTATATACAATTATATCATATGATTAACAGCTGTTTATTAAAGCTCATGTGATTGATATTTTTTATGTAGAGAGAATATATGACCGTTATATAAAATGCTTAGGGGATGTGCTTAGGTGCGTCGTTATTTTTTGGGTTGCGGAAGTGACAAAAAGAATATAAGTAAAGCTCCTTTGGTGAAGACGATGGTGATAGGCGAAATAAATGATTTATTGGGGTGAATTTTTTTGTTTATTAAAACAGTAAGGTTCTATGTGGCTACGGCACGGCAAACGTATGAAGAACCTCATTTGTTTATGATGTATTTTAATGGAAAACAGGTTGTAGGATAAGCTATTTCCATGAGAGACGGAGAAAATAATTTAGCTTTAGGGGAATATATGGATAAGGAAACAGGAGCGCTGAAAGAAGATTTGCCGGTAGGTTTTATATTTCTTTGGTGGCGGAATAGCATGAGGTGTAGTATCCTACGAGGTGAATTGACAGGATTTGTAGCTATTGTCGGGATGATAGCCATTATGGGTATGGTTGTAAGAAATAGTGTAATTCTCATCGATCAAATAAGGCAACATTTAGAAGAAGGAATGACACCGTATAAAGCCATTATTGACTCAGCGGTAATTCGTTTCCGCCCGATTATGCTCACTCTTTTTGCTGAAGTATTAGGCATGATTGAATAGGGGATGAAATCCTTTTGGTCACCTATGTCTATAGTATTTATCGGAGAATTGGAATTAGCGACATACTTGGGATTATTTTTTGTACCTGTACTTTCTGTTTGGTGGTATGTGTAAAAGAAACAGACGAAAAAGGAACTTGGGAAAAATAATAAACATCAAAAAAGCTTTCACGGCGATGAAATCGTGAAAGCTTTTTTTGCTTGTTATTTTACAATGAAAACCGGGCATTTCGCTTGTCTTAGTATGCTGGCAGATACAGATCCTAAAAGGAGACTCTTCAAAGCACTACGACCACGACTACCCATGACAATGAGATCGGCGTGAACCATGCCGGCTAAATAAAGAATCATGGGAACCGGTTCACCTAATTCAAAAAGGAGTTGATAATTTACATGAGAGGGTATCATTTTTTCAGCCTCTTTTAAATCTCCGTCATTGCAATGAATGGAGTCGTCCGTAGTTGATTCAGCTTTGCATGCTAAGTCTAATGCACTCATATCTGAATCGTTAATTGGATTAGAGATAGTGGCAATATATAACTTTGCCTCTTTGGTGCATTCCATTAAAGAAATAGCTTGTGTCAGAGCTCTTTTGGCATGAATCGAGCCATCATAAGGAACTAAAATACTTTTGAATTCTAACATGATAATCACCTCATCTATGAAATATAATTCCCATACCTCAAATTTATTATAATTGAAAAAGGAAGGAAAAGGAATATATAGCTAAGGATTTTTCTCGGAAATTTAACTTTTTTATGAATGAAAATAAATTTTTTGTAAATTTTTATGCGAACTCTTTACATCGACAAAAATCGATGTTATAATAAATACAGTCAAAGGGAAACCGGAGATAATAAGAGTTTTCATTTGGAAGGAGAAAGAATTATGGAACAATTAGTTCAGCATTTAAATGTTTTTTTGTCCAACGTGGCAGTACTTCATAGAAAGTTGCAAAATTATCACTGGAATATTACGGGGCCTCATTTCTTTACACTTCATAAAAAGTTAGAAGAATATTATGAACAAGCCAATGAAGATGTGGATGTCGTAGCTGAAGAAATTTTGAAATTACAGGGTCAGCCTTTGGCAACGATGGAATCTTATTTAAAAGCAGCTACTTTGAAAGAACCGGGGAATAAAAAGGTAACCGTAGAAGAAGTAGTAAGTGATTTGCTTGTTGATTTCGAGGCGATGAAAAAAGAGATAATAGCTATTAAAGAAGAAGCAGAAGATAAAAAGGTTTATGAAGTATCTACGATGGCAGATGATTTTATTGCGGAATACAGTAAGACGCTTTGGATGCTTCGTCAGGCTTATCGTGAATAATCAAAAATTGATTGATGGAATATAGTAGAATACTCTCATTGTTATAGATGAGGGTTTCGATACATTCTCTCCAAATGAAAAACACTCCATGTTACGGAGTGTTTTTCATTTGGAGAGTGTATTATTTTATGATAAATACCGGGCATTCAACATGACTTAATGTGTAATTGGATACTGAACCTAAAAGAAGCCCTGTGAATATGCCTAATCCTCGGCTACCCATGATGACTAAATCAAAGTGTTCATGGTTTGCCATGTCTTCTATGAGAATACCGGCATCTCCGGTTTTTACTACATAATTGGCTTTGATTCCTTCGGGAATCATTTTTTTCGCCATAGTAATATAATCGTTGGCAGGGTCATATTTAGATAAAGTTGGTTGCGGATTGATATATACTCGCTCTAAATTATTTACTGCCACAGCGGTAACGTCTTCGTTGATGGCTAAGATACACAATTCGGCGTCTTCACTATTTTGTACTAAATCAATAGCTTGGGTTAAGGCTTTTTTTGCATGATCGGATCCATCAAAAGGGACCAGAATTTTTTTGAAATGTAACATAGGAGATCGTCCTTTCTTTATGGTGTTATTATTTGATAACTAAAACCGGACAGTGTGCATTGCTTACTAAGTGGGCAGATACAGATCCTAAGAGTAAACTTTTTAAGGCACCGCGGCCGCGACTACCCATAACAATCAAATCGCAATCATGTTCTTTTGCAAGGGAGAGAAGTACAGAGCCGGGATTTCCTATATTAAATAATATTTCATGAGGTATATCCGGGGGTAATAGTTCCCGTATTTCTTTTTGTGTGGTTTCTTTAATCTTCATGGATTCCGTATTTCTTTCTGCATCAAATACGAAAGCATGCTCTTCTGCAATGACGACAGTAGACGGCACCGGATAGACTACCGTGGCAACAAAAAGCTTGGCATCCTCGCAGGTTTCCGCAATGGAGACAGCCTCTTTCAGTGCCTTTTTGGCATGGTCTGAACCGTCGTAAGGTACTAAAATTTTCTTAAAGTGTAACATAGTTATCCCGCCTTTCTTTTTGTAATGATTGAGTGTTTTTCCTATCTTTATTTTACCACTAAAAATAAGGGTTTCAATAGTTTTATATAAAGTTATTTATTCGTTTTTTGTGCGATTTTTGGAGTTATTTTTAAATGATTGATTATAATTTGGCGTTGAGAAAATGGTTTTCTATGAATATTTTGAAATGTATTTATTTTTGTGGCGGTATAAAATTTGAATGGTGAACAGGGGTAGCAGGTAAAAATTTTCTTATTTTCGGATTTGTGGTTATTTTCTTGTAATGGATTTTCGTTGTTTTTATCTCAGGGACCAGAGGAGGGATATTTTTCTTACCAATGATTGGTTATATGCTATAATTATAATATCATCAAGAACAAATAAAATATTTTAATAAAAGAGGTTCATTATGGATAGAGAAGATTTAGATAAAGAAGTCAAAGAGCATGGAGTTTTAATGGAGCAGAAATATAAGGGGTCTAAGGGTCGGAGGAGAGGTATTGCAGCAGTGGCTGTATTACTTATTCTTGTAGGTGCTGCCGGGGGTTATTTCTTTGGCGGGTATACAGGAAATACTCCGAATCAGGATAATGTGTATACAATTCCTAAAGAAAATCCAAATGCTACAAAAGAGTTACCGGCGGTAAGAAATACGGCTGTGGTAGAAGCGGTGAAGCATGTGGGCCCTGCAGTGGTGGGGATCACTACAAGGGTTTATGATCGGGACATTTTTAATCGTCGTGTGGCAGTGGGTCAAAGCACGGGCTCCGGGGTTATATTTGATGCTAAAGGATATATTGTAACGAATAATCATGTGGTTTCCGGAAGTAATGAAGTAAATGTATCGTTGACTAATGGGAAAACTGTACCGGGAAAGGTGGTTGGCACGGATCCGTCTACTGATTTAGCGGTGGTAAAGATTGATGAAATAAAAGATCTTCCGGTAGCGTCTTTGGGTGATTCGGATGCTTTGCAGGTGGGGGAAACAGCTATTGCTATCGGCAATCCTTTGGGTCTTGAGTTTAGGGGTACGGTAACTGTTGGCGTTATTAGTGCATTAAATCGTTCTTTGGAAGCTATGGATCAAAGGTTTACTTTAATTCAAACGGATGCAGCTATTAATCCCGGTAATTCCGGCGGAGCGTTGGTGACGGCGGATGGAAAGGTCGTGGGAATTAATAGTGCGAAAATTTCTAAGGAAGGAATCGAGGGCATTGGGTTTGCCATTCCGATTAATCAAGCAAAAGGGATTATCGAACAGCTCATTTCTCATGGGAGAGTAATTCGTGCTTATTTGGGCCTTTATGGGGCAGATAAGGATATTGCTGAGCGTTATGGGTACCAATGGGATCATGATGGTGGTGTACTTGTGATGCAGGTAGCGCCTAAAAGTCCTTTGAGTTTGAGCGGTATTCGACCGGGCGATTATATTTTAGCTATTGATGGAAAAGCGGTGAATACGGCGAAGGATATGCGTACGATTATTGATTCTTATAAACCGGGGGATAAGGTAGTCATTACTTATGAACATGACGGAGAAACGCAGGATACGGAAGTATTATTAGCTAAGGCGCCGGAAGGTGAAGGTCGTTGAAATATACATTATTGGTCATCGGGAAAATAAAAGAAGCGTGGATGCGAGCCGGTATTGATGAATATATTAAGCGGTTAAAGCCGATGGTGACGGTGAAAATTATTGAGGAAAATGAGGAAAAAATATCTCCGGCGGATGGGGCTTCTTTGAAGGAAAGACGGATGAATCAAGAGGGTGAAAAACTTTTAAGGCATGTACGCCCTGATGATTGTGTAATTCTTCTTGATACGAAGGGAAAGGAGTTGGCGTCAGAAGAGTTGGCAGAATGGATACAAAATAAAATGGTCGGAGGCATTGGAGATTTTTATTTTGTTATCGGCGGGCCGTATGGCAATGGAAAAATATTACAAGAACGGGCTAATTTGAAATTATCTATGGGACCGATGACATTGACTCATCAAATGGCAAGGCTTGTTCTTGTGGAGCAACTTTATCGAGCAATGAAAATTAATCGTCATGAACCGTATCATTTATGAAATATTTGCTACTGCACGGAAAATTGTTTATCATAAGGGTAGTGGAAATGAATTAGTAAAATGATGTAGTCAGGGGGGGATTTTTATGGATAACAAAGCCATTAAAGCCAAAGATTTTATGACGAAATATGTATTTAGCGTATCGCCGGATATTACCGTGCAGGAATTGGTGGGTTTATTTGCGACACATCCTATTAGTGCGGTTCCGGTGGTAGGTGAAGATAATGAACTTTTAGGTATTATATCTGAAGGTGATTTATTGTACAAAAAAGTTAAGACCGGCGTGCCGCCCTATTTGGATGTGTTGGGGACGAATATTTATTATTGCGGATTTGGGCAATATGAAAGATCATTTCGTAAATTGTTAGCAACAAAAGCTTCTGATTTGATGACGAAAGATGTGAAATGTGTTACGGAAAATACGGATATGGAAACAATTATGAATCTTATGATTGATGAACATTTGAAAACTGTACCGGTGGTGGAAAAGCCAAATCGGTTGGTGGGAATTATTACTCGTCATGATATTTTGACTACTATTGCCGCAACGGAAATGGAAGAAAATGTGAAGGCGAAGACAGAAAAGGAATAATATGTAAATGATCTCATGGCTGAA
The DNA here is from genome assembly GCA_001553355.1 of Veillonellaceae bacterium DNF00626. Lineage (GTDB taxonomy): Bacteria > Bacillota > Negativicutes > Veillonellales > Dialisteraceae > Dialister. Next base: position 168,474 of record KQ960876.1, on the reverse strand, counting down.
GCATGAGGTCATTTTATTTTTTTTGCGTTTTATATTGAGCGATAAAGCTTAATTTGTACGATGCATGAAGGAATATGAAACTATATCCATGGAAAAGATTTTATTTCATCTATCCTATAAAGTGTTTTTGCTTTATAATAGAAATAATATGACAAGAAAAATATAAGAGAAAAAATGATGGAGTGATTCGTTTGGAAAAGTTAATTATTCATGGTGGAAATCCGTTGCGCGGGACAGTGCGCATATCCAGTGCAAAAAATGCAGTATTACCTATTATTGTGGCTACTTTGCTTCCGGAGACGCCGGCTACAATCGTAGATGCTCCCGATTTGGATGATGTGGCTACGATTTGTAGTGTGCTTGAGTCTTTAGGTGTTAAGGTGGATCGTCATGAAGGACGGCTTACTTTTGATGCTTCAGATATAAAAAGGGCGGAAGCGTCTTATGAATTGATGAGTCGAATGCGTGCATCTTTTCTTATTATGGGCCCGTTGTTGGCTAAAATGGGACATGCTCGTATTGCTCTTCCCGGAGGGTGCATGATTGGTAGTCGGCCTATTGATTTGCATTTAAAGGCTTTTGAGGCTATGGGTGCTGAAATACATATGGGGAATGGTTTCGTAGAGGGTCGCGCACCAAATGGCTTGACGGGAACGACGATTTATCTTGATTTCCCCAGTGTAGGGGCAACAGAAAATATTCTTATGGCAGCGGTGACTGCGAAGGGACAAACGATTATTGAAAATGCCGCCGAAGAGCCGGAAATTGTAGATTTAGTTACCTTTTTGAATAGCATGGGGGCCAATATTAAGGGAGCCGGGACAAATGTTATTCGTGTAGAAGGTGTAAAATCTTTACTCGGTGTTGAACATACGGTTATTCCGGATCGTATTGAGGCAGGTACTTTTATGATTGCTGCGGCAATGGTCGGTGGTGATGTTCTTATTTCTAATGTGCTCAGTGAGCATTTAAAGCCTTTATTAGCGAAATTACATGAAGCCGGTGTAAAGGTAGTGAAAGAATTTGATAGTGTTCGTGTGATTAGTGATGGTCATATTACGTCAACAGATATTAAGACATTACCGTATCCGGGATTTCCCACTGATTTGCAAGCACAATTTATGGCTCTTATGACGATTGGAAATAAAGAAAGTAAAATCACTGAAACGGTTTTTGAAAATAGGTTTATGCATGTCGGAGAGTTGCAACGCATGGGAGCCTCTATTCGAGTAGAAGGTAGAACGGCTATTGTTACAGGAGTTCCATTTTTGAAAGGGGCTTTTGTGAGAGCTACGGATTTGCGTGCCGGGGCGGCTTTGACGTTAGCCGGATTGTCGGCACATGGACAGACGGAAATAGGTGAATTGCATCATATTGATCGTGGTTATGATCATTTAGTAGAAAAGTTACAAGGGTTAGGAGCGGACATCGTACGTGTCAATGAAGACTGATAATACTATGCCGGTAAATAAAAAAACAACCATTCAACGGTCTTTTTTAGACTGGATCGGCTCTTTCGGTTCTGAAGATATTGGCGTAGATTTGGGGACGTCGAATATTGTTGTTTATGTAAAAAATAAAGGGCTTGTATTTCCTGAAGCCTCTATTGTGGCTGTCAAAGAAAGTACCGGGGAAGTTATGGCATACGGTTTGAAGGCAGCTGAAATGGAAGGTCGGACACCGGCAGGGATAAAAATAGTGTATCCTGTGCATGCCGGTGCTATTGTGGATTACCATAGTGCAGCTTATTTATTAAACTCTATTATTAATCAATCATATTTAAAGGGGATGTTTTTCCATCCTCGTTTATTGATGTGTGCACCGATAGGTATTTCTCATGTACAGAAGAGGGCATTGTTGGAAGCTGCGGTGGCGATAGGTGCACGTAAGACAGTGCTTATTGAACAGCCGTTAGCGGCGGTTATGGGTTTAGGTGTTAAAACAAAAGATCGTGAGGGTACATTTATTATTGACGCCGGCGGCGGAGCAACAAAAATGTCAATTGTTTCTCGTCATGGAGTGGTGTCCAGTGATTATTCGTTACAATCCGGTGGTTTTATGGATGAAGCGATTATTAATATGGTGATGGAGAAATATCATGTCCACATAGGACGAAATGCTGCAGAAATGTTGAAGATAGCTTTGGGTGCTATGTGGGATGTGGATCATAATGCACAAGTGTGTGAAGTGTGCGGTATATCTGCGGTGTCAGGGTTGCCTACTAAAATTGTAGTGACCGGTGAAAATGTAGCACGGGCTTTGAATCCGATTTTGTACCAAATCTTTTCAAAAGTAATTGCAGTTATGCAAACAACGCCGCCTGCTATATTGGAAGATATTCGTCGGACAGGGGTTATGCTTATTGGTGGAGTGGCACAATTGAAGGGATTTTCAGAACTTTTGGGTCAGGTTATTGATATGCCTATTCACGTAGCGGATCATCCGGCCTATGTGAATGCGGTCGGCGCCGGATCAGCGCTTGAATATATGGATTATTTTCGTGATTCATTGCAGGATTTGCATTAAGTACATGGATATTATTTATGTTGATAATTTATTTAAACATAATGATATTTTGTATATAATAAAATAGTAAGATTGAATCAGTTATCAGACAGTAATGATTGGTATAAGCAGAGGAGGCTTGTCAAATGAGAAAAGTAATGAAAATAGGCTTGGCAGCACTTTTAGCGATAGGTGTTTTAGGCACTATATATGGTTATGCAGCTACGGCAGTACCACAAAAATCTGTATTGACAGGTAGGGTTGTTTCTGTAGTAAGTCCCGGTACGACTGTTAAAGAAGGAGATGTTTTAGTGACGGTGACGTCATTGGCAGGACCGGTACCGGCGGTACGCGCAGATGTAGATGGTGTAGTGAAAGAAGTGCTTGTTAATCAAGGGGAAAATATAGAAAAGCAGGATACGGCAGTTATTATCGAATCAAAATAAATTGAGGAGTTATGAATGTTTACGATAAAGAAGAAATATAAAGTGTTGGCCATGGTAATTGGGCTATTTGTTTCAGGGATTACCTATGGAAGCGGGGAAGAATTTATGCCCGTGTCGGAAATTCGAGAGGGTATGAGAGGTTATGCTAAAACGGTGGTACATGGCACAAAAATAGAAACTTTTGATGTGGATGTTTTAGGCATTATGAAGAAAAAAGGGGCTAATGGCGGTGACTTAATTCTTGTAAAGGTATCAGGCCCTCTTATTGATCAAACAGAGGGTATCGCTCAAGGAATGAGTGGTAGCCCTGTATATATTGATGGAAAGCTTATTGGTGCGGTGGCCTATGGATTTTCTCAGTCCGGTGGACGAATCGGTATGGTGACGCCTATTTCGGATATGTTGAATTTGTGGCTTGTTGATGATAAGAAAAATCAATTTATACCGCAACCGTCAGCTCATTTGATACCTATTACTACGCCTTTAATGGCATCCGGGTATACCGAGAAAGCTATGGAATATTTAACTAAGAAAATGGGAAATTTTCATATGACTCCGGTTTCATCGGTGACATCGGGAGATGATGATGTGCCTCGACCTTTAGAGGCCGGAAGTGCAGTGGCTGCATCTATGGTGACCGGGGATTTGCGCTTGGGCGCTATCGGTACGGTGACTTATGTAGATAAAAATCGGATGTTGGCTTTTGGTCATCCGTTCATGACTCGTGGAAGTTCTAATTATTTTATGCACAATTCTTATATTTATACGGTAGTACCCAGTAAAAATATTCCATTCAAGATGGGGTCGGTTGGGGCAGAAATAGGAATTGTTAATCAAGATAGAGGAGCAGGTATCGCCGGAATCAGTGGTGAATTTCCGCAGTCAGTAGCTCTTCATGTATCAGTGAATGATAAAGATGTCGGAACTACAGAAAATTTGAATGTACGCATGATTGATAATGAAGCATTATTGCCTACTTTATCTACCACCAGCATTTATACAGCTATGAGCCGTGCTATGGATAGAGAAGGTAGCGGTACGGTATCTTTTACTTATACTTTATATCCGAAAGATACGAAAAAAGAACCTTTTAGAAGGACTAATATGTATTGGTCATCTCGGGATATTGCAGAACGGAGTGTCGATGAAATTTATCAAGTCATGCGATTGTTACTTCAAAATCGCTTTAAAGCGTATCCGTTACGTAGTATTTCTATGGATATGAATGTGACCAAAGATAGAAAAACAGCGCAGCTTTTAGATGCATCTGCGACACCGGTGGTAGTTAGCCCGGGTGATAAAATTTATGTACGAGTTCGGTTGGAAGCATGGAGAGGAAATATTTTTTATAAGAATTTAACATTTACTGTGCCCAAAAATCAGCCGTTGGGTTCAATGATGCTTGAAGTGCGTGGTGGTGGTGTGGTGCCGTTGCCATATCTTTTCCAGCAACAGAAATATAATCTAACAGATGAGATTATTAGTCGATTGAATACTCGTAAAGATTTTGATGATCTGTATAAAAAGTTGTTGAAAGAAGATCAAAATAATCAAATTGTGGTGGAAATTATTGAGCCTGATGTGAGTATGGTACCCAAAGGAGAAAGTGTAAATGTAGAAAAACCGGATATTCAGACGAAGAAAGAAGAGAAGAAGCCGGATTATTTAAAGGAAAAAGATTCGTCGAATGAAAAGAAAAAGGATGAAGAACAACCGAAGAGTAAAATTGATACAGATTATATTATTTTAGGTGACGGACAATTTACTTTTAAGGTGGTATCACCGGAAGAACGGGATAGAGAGTTAAAAAAGATGGCTGATGAGCATAAGAAATTGTCGGCTACCATGTCAGATAAAAAAACAGATAAAGAAACAGAGGACGATAAAAAAGATAAAAAGGAAACAGAATCTGCGGATAAGAAAAATGATGATAAAAATTCTGAAGAGGATAAAGAGAGTACGATGATTTTGGGTAGTACGGAGAAAGAGTTTATTTCTGCTTCGTCGATGCCGTGGTCGAAAATGATAAAATAAGTGTAGAAAATCATACGAGGAGGAGCCGTGTTAATATTCGAATCGCTTGGAAGAAAAACAATAGATTTATTCCGGCAATTAGGAGCTATTATACTGCTCTTTTTTGCCACTTTGAAGGAATTTCGTCAAGTAAAAATTCATGCTACTGCGATTCAATGTTTAAATTTGGGCGTGATGTCTTTTCCCATAGTAGCATTGACTTTATTATTTACCGGTATGGTTTTATCCGTACAGGTGGCATCGGAATTGGTGAAATATGGAGCCGGATTTACGGCAGGAGCTTTGATTTCAGTTAGTTTGGGGCGAGAATTAGGGCCTGTTTTATGTGGAGTCGTATTAGCCGGCCGTGTGGGGGCTGCTATTACCGCAGAACTTGGAACGATGCGTGTTACAGAACAAATTGATGCTCTTCGCTGTATGGCGGTAAGTCCTATTGCTTATTTGGTGTTGCCACGTTTATTGGCATGTATGATTATGCTTCCTATATTAACGGTGTTTGGGGTTACTATTGGTGTATTGGGAGGAATGGTAGTGGCTGCGTTAGCCGGTGATATTTCTTCATATACCTTTTTGCATTCTATTCAGACTTATGGTGTGCCTTCTGATTTTTATATCGGCGTGATAAAATCTATGGTTTTTGGCGGTATCGTGGCACTTGTCGGGTGTGATCGGGGGTTGACCTGTGAACCCGGAGCAGAAGGCGTAGGAAAGGCGACTACACAGTCTGTCGTTTATTCTATTATCATGCTTTTTGCGATGAATTATTTACTGTCTTCACTTTTATTTTGAGGCTGATTATGATTGAAATTGAAAATGTTCGGTTACGTTATGGGGCAAAAGAAATATTAAAGGGTGTGAACTTGCACGTTAAAAAGGGTGAAACATTAGTCATTTTAGGTGCATCCGGTTCAGGTAAATCTACTCTTTTGAAGTTGATTATTGGCTTATTAAAACCCAGCGAAGGTATTGTCCGAGTAGATGGTAAAAATATTTCTTTAATGACGGAAGAGGAATTAAATAAAGAGCGACGGCATATGGCTATGGTATTTCAATATTCTGCCTTATTTGATTCTATGTCGGTGGGAGATAATGTGGCATTTGGTTTGAGAATGCATACGAATATGTCGGAAGAAGAAATAAAAAAAGTAGTGGATGAAAAATTACATTTAGTGGGGCTTGATGGTATTTCTGACTTAATGCCTGCTAATTTATCCGGTGGTATGAAAAAAAGAGTGAGCTTAGCACGAGCAATTACACTTAATCAGGATATTATTCTTTATGATGAACCAACGGCAGGATTAGATCCTATTCGCTCAACGGATATTAGTCTTCTTATTAAAAAAATGCAAAATGAGTTACATGCAACAAGTATTGTAGTAACTCATGATTTAAAATCAGCGAATATGGTAGCTGATAGGATGGCTTTTCTTTATGAGGGCTCATTTTTGTTGATAGGAACGCCGGGGGATTTATATGATTCTTCTGATAAAAGAATACAACAATTTATGAATGGATGGCCGTCAAATGACGCAATGAAGAAGGGAGTGTGATAGAGAGTGAAATGGTCAACGGAAGCGAAAGTAGGCATATTTTCTTTGGTAGGTATTTTATTGTTTGCTTATATTCTTTTCTATTTAAGTCATTTGGCTCTATTCGGTAAAAGCGGATATCATGTGACGGCTTATTTTAATGATGTGGAAGGAATTGAACCGGGGAATGCTATTCACTATGCCGGTGTGGATGTGGGCATGGTAGAAGGTGTGAAAATAAATGATGGAAAGGCTGTTTTGGTATTGCGGATTTATCATGAGGCAGAGATACCTAAAGATGCCAATTTTTCTATTCAAACCGGTAATGTCATGGGTGGACGTTTTGTTAAAATTATAGGTGGTCATAAAGATGCGGGTTATCTTGAAGACGGGATGAGTGTGAAAGGTCAGTCCGTGCCGGGAATTGATGCAGCAGTAGACAAAATGGATAAGCTTATGAGTTCTGCGCAGACGATGCTTGATGGAATTAATACCATTGTAGGCGATAAGGAAACACAAAATCATGTGCGTAGCAGTATTTATCATTTTGATATAGCTTCTAAAAATTTGGCAGAATTAACGGCGCAGGGAATGAATATCGCCCATCGGGTAGAAGGTATTGCATCGCAAGTGGAAATGGCGACCGGATCAGTTAATTCGCTTTTAACGGAATTGAATCATGATGGGAAAGTACCGAAAGACACAAGAAAAATTTTAGATAATTTGGTGGAAGCTTCTGAAAATGCGAAAGATTTGTCTAAAGATGCTAAGGTGTTTTCCGGTAGGCTAAGCGGACTTATGAGTGTAGATAATTTGTCCGGTAGCAGCAGTTTGTTATATAATATGAGCGGACATAGCTTTTCTCCTAATGTAGAATTTCGTATCGGACGTGATCGATATTTTTCTGTCGGTGTGGATTCGTTAGGAAATGATAATCTATTTAATGCACAGTATGGGAAAAATTTTGGCAAATTCAATGTTAGTGGCGGTGTTATTCATAATAAATTGGGCGTGGGCATTCGTTATGAAAGAAATAAATGGAAATTTGGTGCTCAAGTTTATGATCCCAATGATATTACATTGAAATTGTATGGAACTTATGAATTTCGGCCCAATGTCTACTTTATCGGGCAAGGTGTTTTACCTGATCATAGAGTAGGTAGTGGTGTATATTTGGGATTAGGTTATGATTATTGAGCTTGAGGTGAGAAGATGAACAGAACCGGGAAATTATTTTGTGCCGTTTTGACGATGATGTCTTTTTATACCGGAGTAGAGGCAGCCGAACCATTGCAAATGGTGACTGATTCACATGTGGTAGAAGATGCTATTCAAGCGGAAATGAATCGATTTGTGGATGAGCCGATGGTATATTCTGATTCCGGATTGTTATTTAATCAATATAAGGATACAGTGGTTGTTTCTCCGAAAAAAGAGACTTCGGCAGTGGTGATTGGGATTGATGATGTAGTAAAGGCAGCTATATACAAAAGTCGAGATATTAAAATGTCAAAATTGACTTTGGCACAAGCAGAAACGGCGGTAGGAACAGCGGCTGCTGCAAAGAATCCCTCTGTAAATTATCAGTGGAAATATAGTAAAATTAAGCCGACATATAAGGAAATGGAGGTACAGGGACAGAGAGTAAAAATTCCCATTAATCATCTTTATAACCAAGGTATTAATTTGACATGGCCTATCTGGACAGGTGGTGCAGTGGAAGGGGCTATTGATGCTGCACGATATGGAAGAAATATAGCGAGTATCGGAGTATATCAAGCCGAAGCAGAAGCGAAATTAGAAGCGGTCAAAGCTTATTATAAATATATGGAAGCTTTGAATTTATCGGAAGTAGCGGCTGAAGCAGTAAAGAATTTAGATAAACACATGAATAATGTACAGCAACAATATAATGCCGGCATTGTAGCAAAGTTAGACGTATTGGCATCTCGTGTTTCTTTAGCTAATGCTAAACAGAAAAATATAGCGGCACAAAATGGGCGAAAATTGGCAGAAGCAAATGTAAATCGGCTTATGGGTGAAGCTATGGATAGAAATTTATCGCCGGCGGATAAAAAATTTCCCGAACCGGAATTTCATTTGACCATGGAAGAAGCCATAGCCATTGGGCAAAAGTACCGGTGGGAACTTATCAAAGCAGGGTATAATATAAAAATAGCAAAAGAAAAAATTCGCATAGCTAAGTCAGGTTATTTACCGAAGGTAGCAGTAGGTGGTCAATATGGTTGGAATACGGCAGGAATGAATGGGTTTGATGAAGGTAATTGGGCACTTTATGGTGCTATAAGCATGGAGGTATTTGACGGCGGTTCTACATCAAGAAAAGTAAAAGATGCAGAAATAGGATTGGCAGAAGCACAGGAAATGTTGCTTAAAGCTAAGGATGGTATTGAACTTGAAATACGGCAAGCTTACTTAAATGTTATAGCCGCTAAAGAGCAAATTGAAACAGCGGCAGCTACGGTAGAACAGGCAGAAGAAGCATATAAGATTGCTGTGGTACGTTATACATCCGGGGTAGGTATTAATTTGGACGTATTGGATGCGGAATTGGCATTAAATCAAGCAAAAATCAATCATATTACAGCTCTTTATAATTATAATATCGGGCTTGCCATATTGGAAAAAGCGATAGGTATTCCGGCAGTGATGCATAAAGAGTTTCAGAAGTAGATATATGGTGAGTGTGTAGGAGCATATTTTGACGTCAAAAATCAAATGGTGGTTAAACGGGATTGGGGCGGCACTCTTAGTCGCAGTGGCAGTGGTATATTTAATTGCTCGTCCCATTATTGTGCAAAACTTAGAACCCGTTTTAAAGGAAACAGCGGAAGATAAAATTAATGGGACGCTGACATGGGAAACGATGGATTTGGATCCGCAATATAATTTATCTTTTGATAAGATATCTTTGACCGATGCAGAAGGCAAAGATGTTTTGACGTCGTCTAATATTACGGTGAATTGGTCTTTTTGTGGACTTTGGAATTATTTCATAAATCATGGGACTGTGTTTGATATTGTTCGTCATGTAGAAATAATTGAGCCGCATATATATATACAGGAAAAAGCTGATTCTTCGTGGAATGTACAAAATTTATTAAAGCCTCAAGAAGAAGAAACGCCCGGGACATTTCAAGGGACGGTAGCGTTACGACAGGGCATAGTGCAAGTAGGATTGATGGATGGAAATCAATATGAAATGAGCGGTGTGCAGAGTGATTGTCGTTTTACTGAAGATAAAAAAATAAAAGGGACGATGAAGGCTTCATTTTTAGATGCACCGGTAGATGTAGAGTTTACCTATGCAGATGAAAATCATTTTGATGGGACTATTAAAACAGGGGCTATGGCATTGAAAGGATTAAAGCCTATTTTTGATAGATTCACAGATTTTATGCAGTCTTTTGATATCAAAGACGGAACGGCTGAAATATCGCAGGGACGAATTTGGAAAAGTGATGGACTCCTTTCCTATCAAGTGAAGGGGTGTTTTAGTCAAGTCGCCGGGAAGTATGAAAAGTACGCTCTAACGGAAGGGGCGGCTTTTTTTGATATAAAAAACGGAATTTTTCAAATTCATGATGTTAGTGGAAAAATAAATGGGGAATCTTTTAATGCACAATTGACAGTGAATACGCAGGAAGATAAACCGAATTATCAAGGGAAAATATCTTGTCATCAGGTGCAATTAGGAAATATTTTTACAGATGAATCAATTCGTGGGATATTGACCGGTGAGGTTTCATTTGTAGGGAAAGAAAATGATATTAAAGCATCGGGAAATGTATCTCTTTCTGATGGAGTTTATCGAAATTATAGACTTGATCAAGGAAATTGTCTTTTTTCTTATGCCCATGATGTATTATCTATTGAAGAATTTCAGGGGCAACTTAATGGAGCAACTATCAGTGGTCATGGTACTTATGAAAAAAATACCGGAAGCTTTGACGTTATTGGTAAGGCATCGGATGTATCACTTGATAGTTTTTCGTTGGGGGTGAATGTATCCGGTGTAGTGAGTGGTGATTTTCATGTGAAAGGAAGATATCATACAGCGTTTTATATCGACCAAATAGCTTTTGATGGACGTGGTGATAATCTTTTCTATGATGGACAAAGTGCTACATCAGTTGTTGGGAAAGTTTATTATAATGATGGCGCGTGGGATGCGATATTTACCGGTGATGGAATTTCCTTGCAAGGAAATTATTTTTCTCATTTATCAGGACAAATAGCTGGTAAAGGAAATAGGTATACTATGTCTCACTTATCTGCCGTGATGGGCAGTGGAAATATAGCAGTCGAAGGAGTATATGACCCTGATTATATGAATCTTCATATAAAAGGAGTTCAAGTGGATATGAATTCATTCTCTTCTTTAGCAGGTATGTCTTTATCCGGTGTAGCTGATTTTGACATGACAGTGCAAGGAACAGTGACTCGTCCGCTTTTGGCGGGGTATATTCATGCGGAAAATGGTTGTATCGGAAATGCGGCATTCGATCAAATAAGTGGAAAATTTACTCATAGGAATGGGACAATTTTATTGGAATCCGTTGATTGGATTAAGGGCGATGGTTCTCATCAAATGACCGGGGAAATTAAAATTGCTGATGTGCCGGAGTTGAATATACAAGTTAAAACGAAGAAGTATCGAATAGAAGATATTGTGATGGCGATGGGGAAGGACTATCCTGTTACCGGGTATATAGATAATAGTGTTCATCTTACCGGCACAACCAAAGACTTGAAGGCGGAAGGCCATTTTATGGCTTATGAAGGATCTATTGCGAAAAAGTTGTACCAAAATATATCAGGGAAATACGTTTACGATAATAATAAACTTTCCATTCGTCATGGTTTGGTATATGCCGGTGATGGTGTACTTCGGCTGGATGGCGATATAGATAAAACAGGAATGAATATAGATGCAGCAGCTTATGGAATTGATGCGGAGGGATTGTTGCCTGAAGTAGATATTCATGGGAAACTAATGGCTTATGGGCATGTGAAAGGATCTTTTGCATCACCTTCTTTTGACGGTGCAGTGAAGAGTCGAGGTATTCGATATAAAGAAGTGGCATTACAAGATATTTCTGCCGGGGTAATGTATGAAAATGGAGTAGTATTGATTAATGATGGACATTTTTCTCACGGCAGCGGGCAATTTAATTGTAAGGGAAATTATGATATAGAAACGGCACGGATGAATGGTACGCTCCGATTTAAAAATTGGGATGTGAAAGATATTATTCGGTTATATGGTATTTCTGTCTCTCAAGTATCCGGTTTGGTAGACGGACAAATGCTTGTTCGTGGTACATCAATGAATCCGGAAATTATTTTTAGAGCAACATTGGGAGATGGCTATTTAGGTGATGAAATATTAAAAGATGGGGTAGTGGATATTTCTTATTTACAACATATATTAGCTATCAATAAGCTTTATATTCCTGTGGGTGATGGCATATTGGCGGCCCAAGGCGGAGTTGATAAAAATGGTAATTATGATATTCAAGTAGCAGCAAATCATTTCAACCTCAGATGGATTCCTTTAGTACTTGGTGTAGAAGGGAAGACGATAGATGGAGATGTCACGGCTGCCGTCAATATAAAAGGACAAAAAGATGATCCGCTCATTGATTTTTCTGTCGGTGTAAATAATCCCGGGTACAATGGTTATTATTTCGACTCTTTTTCACTTATGGGGAATATAGAAAATAATATAGTCCATATGGCTCAAATGTTGGTGAAAAAAGATATTTATAAAATTAGCGCTAAAGGTGATATACCGTATCATGCATTTATGGGAAAACATATATCCGGGGAAGTGCCTTTAAACTTTGAAGTTAATTTAGATCAGGCAGATTTAGATGGATTGGCAGTTTTTTTCTCACCGATTTCATCAGCGAAAGGACCTATACAAGGAAAATTGAAATTCACAGGTGCGTGGGATAATCCGGAAATTCATGGTCGGGTATTTATTAAAGATGGAGAAGTTTCGATAAAAACATTAGATGATGTGCTTAAGCCTGTTCAAATGGAAATGAATTTTAACGGATATCATGCGGATATGAAGGGACAAATTATTTTTGGTGCCGGAAAAGCTTTGTGGGATGGATATACTGATTGGCAGAATGAAGATAATCGAATATATTATGGAACCCTTCATATTTCATCACCGAGTATTCATTCGACATATTATAAAGGACCCATAGAAGGTGATTTCCATTTTGGCGAGGATGCGGCTAATAGAGGTATTACCGGGCAGTTGTCTATTTATGATGCTACCGGGGATATTCCTTTTGCTCTTTTCTCCGGAGAATCAGGGGATTTGCCTGAAATTCCTGTGAATGTAGATATTCTTATTGGAGATAAAGTGCAATTATATAATAGTGCTTTGTATGACATAGGGCTTAAGGGAAATATAACTATTGCCGGTACCTTAGCAAATCCATATGCTACCGGGCGAGTAAATGTGGATAGAGGTACGGTGAAGCTCAATACCACAGAATTTAAAATTAATGAGGGTTATGCTACATGGGCAGGACATACGAATGGTATTTTACCTAAAATATATGCAAAGGCTATATCTCGTATAGGGCAATATACTATTACAGCACAAATGGAAGGTATTCCCGGAGAAATGAAAACGACTTTTCATAGCGAGCCATTCTTAAAAGATTCTCAAATTTTGATGCTTCTTACTTTACATGCTAATCCGGAGGATGAAAATAAAGTATCATTGGAAAGAGCGCTTCTTAATGCAGGGCTTACGATGGTTATAGGGAGCAGTGTACAAAGCTTTCTTAAGGATACTATTGGACTTGATTTGATTAGTATTACTTCAGGACTCAATGATAAGTATGATAATTTATCTGCTACCGGACATGAATATTATTATATTAAAATAGGGAAATACGTTTTCCGTGATTTAATGGTTACGGCTACTACGGGTGTTAATAATGAAGAACGTAGTTTTGGACTTCATTATGATTTAAATTCGCACATAGGGATATCGGCGTGGTATAATAACAAAAATGAAAAATATATTGGAACTGATTGGAAATTTAAGTTTTAGGAGAGCCTATGTTAATTGATTATATAAAATCGTTGCCAAAAGATGGCTTCCTTGAATTAGAAAAAGAAGTAGAACTGTGGATATCTTATAAGAAACAAGGAATGATTGAAGCTCGGCAAAAACTGATTGAGCATTATCAATTTTTAGTTTTTCGTGAAGCAATGAAATATTCACTACAAGAAACAATAATATTAGATTTAATACAAGAGGGGACTGTCGGTTTGATGGAGGCAGTGGAAGTTTTTGATCCCGAAAGGAAAGTGGCTTTTTCTCTTTTTGCGATTCATAGAATTCGTGGACGAATGATAGATTTTCTCAAAAAACATAATCAAGAAATATTGGTAGGAATGGAACAAGAAGAACAAGTCTTTTCTTTGGTGCCGGCGGCGGATAATGCTTTTGAGTTGGCAGATCGAAAGGAATTATGTGAAGCTGTAGAAAAAGCGATTGAGCGATTGCCGGAAAAAGAACAAAAAGTAATTAGGAATGTTTATCTTAATGAGCAAACAGCATTGGAGACAGCAGAAGAATTATCCGTTACTACCGCATATGTTTATCAATTACAGAAACGGGGCGTGCGTAGGTTAAGAGGTATGCTTTCTAAGCTTATGCATGAACGAAAATGATGGATATAAAGTGATGTGAAAATAAAAGATTAAACTTGGAAATAAGAGAAATTTAAAGGAATGACGACTATTTTGCTGTTTCATAAATAGAGTATATCTATCGAATATATAATATAGACGAAAGGAGGGAATGGTATGTCCGGAGATAAATTAAAACGTGTTAAGTCTGTGAAGTATTGGTTAAATAAGGCAGAAGATTCTTATGAAAAAGATAAAAATATGTCTGCAGAAATTAATTTAATTATGGCGCAGGCGGAGATGCAACGATTGAAAGAAAAGCATGCGATACCGCTAATTCGTACATGGGGCATTCGTTTTAGTGCGCTGTTTGTTGCTTTATTTCTTTATGGCGGTGTAAATTTTGTGTTGGATTCTTCAAACCAAGTAAATAGGAATTCTTATCAGTCATCAGATATCACTGCAAGTCAGATAACGGATATGCCGGCACCCAAAATTTCGACAAAAAAAGAAAGTCAATCGGTAGTTGATGTTAAGCCCGCGGTGGCAGAAAAGACTAACGATGATAAAATGTTAGAAACAGTAATACCGATAGTTCATCAGGAGCGCATAACAGAAAAACCTGTGATTCAAAAAGAAATTCCGGTAGAACCTCTTATTACACAGAAGGAAATGCAAAGTGTAGTAGGAGAAGCCGGACGAGTATTGCGTGGACAAACCTGATTGATTATATAAATATGTTAATAAAATAGGGGAGGATATGTATGAATATTTCAAAGAAAACGAGAATGATGCTTACTGCAGCAGTAGTGTTATCTTTCTCAAGTGTCAGTGCACAAGGGGAAATCGGAACAGGTTCTATCGGACAAATGACACAAAGCGATATGATTAATGTGAATAATGGCAAAACAATGTCAAGCGCATTAAGAACAGGAATCGAACCTATCGGAGAAGCACCGACAGCAATATCAAAAGCTGATGCATCCATGTATCTTTCAACGGCTGATGAAGAAGCGATCACCGCTAATGAAGGAAAAACTATTACGGAAATTGGATTTGACGGGGCACCGAAAGATGTAAAAGCACGGTTATATGCATTGATTCAGAGCAAAGTAGGCTCATCGGTTAAGATGGAAACTATTAAATCTGATGTGACAGCATTAGGGGGAACAGGCATTTTTTCTCGTATTTCTCCGACTTTTAATAGTGTACCGGAAGGCGTAAAATTAAAGTATCAATTAACGGCAAATCCGGTAGTGTATAAATTGGATATTCAAGGAAATACGGTATTTAGGACTCAGTTTTTAGCAGAACTGTTAAATATCCAAGCCGGGAGTGTTCTGGATTTAAATTATGTAAAAGAACGGTTGAAAGAAATAGAGACATTGTATTTGAAACAGGGTTATATCTTAGTATCTTTCCCGGATGTACATATGACAGAAGATGGGACTTTGCATATTACGGTAGAAGAAGGAACGATTGAAGATATTAAATTAGTAGGGAATGAAAAAACAAAGGACCATGTTGTTTTAAGAGAACTTAGATTTAGAAAAGGACATCCTTTTAATAAGTTTTTGGCAAGTCGGAGCATGGAACGTTTGTATAATTTAGGCTTTTTTGAAGATGTTAATATGAAATTGCTTCCGGGAGAAGGTAGTAGTCATAGTGTTATTGTTGAAATTGATATGATTGAACAAAAGACCGGGATTGTTACCGTAGGTGCCGGTTATTCTAATTCTGACGGTATCGTAGGAATGGTTGAAGTGGGCGATTCCAATTTCCGCGGTACCGGGGATAAGGTAAATGTTCATTGGGAATTTGGCGGTTCAGGACGTGGGAAGAATTATCAATTTTCCTATACGAGACCGTGGATTAATGATAAAGGTGATTCCTTAGGATTCTCTCTCTATAATCGTATTTATCAATATGATGATTTTGATGCAACAGGAAATACGGTAGCAGAATATCAAAAACGGAAAAAAGGGTGGAATCTTACTTGGGGTCGTGTGAGTGATGAATATCGTACCAATTATTTGAATTTTGAAAGTACGAAAGAAGCTTTGAATAGTGAACCTCAGGCAGGACCGGGAGCAGTACCTGATAAGTGGGAAGACTGGAAAAAAAAGATTAAGGAAAATATAGGGAAAACTAATAGCATGACATTTACTCATGTGTATGATAGTCGTGATAATTATTTCAACGCCACGAAAGGGAAGCGGCTTTCTTATGCTTTGCAATGGGGCGGTCATGGTTTAGGCGGAAATTTTGATTTTTATAAATTTACTGCTGAAGGACGTTTTTATAAACAGTTAGGAAATGGTCATGTCTTAGCTCTTCGTCTTATGGGGGGATATATCAGTGGGCATATTTCCTATAGCGATTTATTTAGTTTAGGTGGGGCCAATAATCTCCGCGGTTATGAAGATGATCAGTTTAAGGGCGATAAGATGTATGCAGCTACATTAGAATATCGTCTTCCTATTGCGAAAAAAGTACAGGGAGTTTTATTTACCGATGTAGGTTCTACATGGGGTATTGATCGAGGACAAATTCCTTGGTACAAAGATGATAGATCCATTCATTTTTCTGCCGGTGTAGGACTTCGTTTGCAGACGCCGATCGGACCCGTACGTCTTGATTATGGTTACGGAAAGAAAGGGAAATTCCACTTTAGTTTCGGCACACAATTTTAATGAAAATGAGGAGGAGAAATGAATCCTTCTTTATGGAAACAAAAAGCCATTTTTTTAGGAATGGTTTTTTGTGCCACTTTTGTTTTCTTACCTAATGAAACAATGGCGGCAGAAATACAAGATGTCAACGTACAAATTGAATCAGGCAATCATGAAATGCCTTTGTCCGTAAAAAAACGTATAACAGAAAGTATTACGTCTGTTGGCAAACGGATTTTTTCCGGTAAAGATGATCGATTATTTTTGGCTAATCAAAAGCAATACGATAAAGTGTTAAGTGATATTGTTAATCGTGTGGTTATTGGATATATGGTCACCGATTTGCATGTAGATTATGGGAAACAGACGATGATGCATGTCACTCTTCAACCGGTAGGAGAATCCATTCAAACCGTGGAAACAGTGGTAGATTATGGAAGCCTATCCAAAGAGGCTATCTCCTATGTAAAAAAAGATGCTATGCATGTAGGACATTTGATGGAAAACCTTTTAGTAGGGTTACCTATAGATTCTATCGGATGGGCAGAAAATGTGTCGCAATCTGCCGGGAAAGATTTACTGGCTAAAGTGCTTCCTGAATTTGACACGAATTTCGAAGTGATGCCGGGAAAACATACGAAAGTTCGTATTTATCTTATCCCTAAGGGTTCTATTATTCGATCAAGTGAAATATCTTTTCGTCGAATGGATATTCCGCGATTGATTATGTTGAAATCTGTTTGGCAAGCGGAAGAAATGCTAAAGGCATTAGAAGGGTTACCGGTAGCTTTTGTTAATCGACATTATGATGAGATTTCTTCAGATTTAGAAAAGACATTACAAAATAATTCTATTATACAGAAATACAAAATTTCTGTTCATACAGAATTGCAAGGAGCGGACAAAAGCATTTTATTTATTGATGCTACTACGCAAGAGTGGATGATTCGTACAGAAGGGTGGTTTGATATAAATCGAAAAGAAAATAAAAGCTATGCATTTCATGGGATATTAGGTTATTCATGGAATAAGAATTCTCGAATTTTTTCAGAATTGATTTGGTATCCGGGCCCGATGAAGTGGAATTTTTTTGTAGGAATGAATCATAGGTTTGGGAATGGCATGTATGCAGGCGGTAAGTATGATATAGCCAATCGGCATACTCATGTGTTTGGACAGATGAAAATTTCCGATAGAATGATGATTGATTATGATCGGAATGTAACAGAAGCATGGAATGAATTTGGGCTTTTATACAAATTACATAATTACATGACAGTAGAATATGTGTATAATAATAAAGATGGCAATTGGTTTAGATTGATTGCGAATTTATAAAAGGAGTGATGGCTATCATGATGACAGCTCTTGGAAACAAGAAAAATGTAAAGATTTTTTCCTTTGCATTAGCAGGAGTATTTATTGCTTCTGTGGGTATTATGGCTATTGTGTCAATGGGAGATACTGCGAATGCGGCACCTACATCAGACATTGGTGTAGTAGATCAGCGACAGGTTATTTCTGATAATGGTACATTAGCTTTGGACTATCAGAAAAAGATGAAAGCACTTGCAGATGAAATGCAGAAAGATTTTGATGCGAAATCTGCTAATTTAAGTGACGAAGAAAAAGAAAAACTATTTGCTGATATGCAGCAACAGTATCAAGAAAAAAGTCGTGTAGCAGAAAAAGAATTGGAAGAACAAGTAACCGGAGCAGTAAAATCTATTGCAACTAAAAGAGGATTGTCCCTGGTAGTTGATAAGTCGGCGGTTATTTACGGAGGTACAGATATAACTAAGGATGTAAGTGATAATTTATCACAATCTACAAATAAAGATACATCATCTGATAAATCAGGAGAAAAGAAATAATAGGAGTCTACAATGACAGAACGAAGCCGCTTATGGAAAGCCGCGGCTATGATTTTACTTACCTGCGGTATGATAGTGAGCGGCTGTGGAAATAATCAGTCAAAATCTGTAGAACAACCGGCGGTTTATGGGGTGGCTGATATGGATGTATTAATAAAATCCCATCCCAAGTATACGGAATATTTCAAAGAAAAATCTCAATATGAACATTTGTTGGCTCAATATAAAAATGAGCAAATGTTGTGGTCACGCATGGAAATTCATAAACATAGAGTAAATGCTTATTTGGAAGAAGAAGAATGGAGAACTGCGGCGCAACAAGAATGTAAACAGCGTATACGTCAAAAGGAAAATGAATTAAATCAAAAATGGCGAGATATGTATGTTCGTATGAGAAAGAAATATGAAAATATCGAACCCGGTAAAGAATCTATTTTTGCGGCAAATAAAGAGCAAATACGTCTTGTGAATTTGCAAATGAAATGGTTTCTTTTCAATGAATCTGAGGGAGAAAATGGGCATATAAAAAAAGAAGTTCATGATATTTTGGATAAAGATAGTGGAACAGAAACTATTGAAATAAATCACTGGACATCGGAAGACAAAGAAATTTTGCAAAATACGAAGAAATCTTATGAAGCAGAATTACAACAATACGCAGAAAAAGAAAAAGAAGAATTTCAAAAACAAGTAGAAGAAAAAGAAAAAGCCCGGATGTTAAAAATGCCGCAAGAAATTAATCGGAAAGCACCGGACGAAATGGAAAACTATTGGAAAGAAAAAATTGAAAAGCATAAAAAGGAAATGACCGCACTCTATGAAGAAATAATACATGATATTAGGGAAGAAGCGGATGCGATAGGGAAAGAAAAGCATTTGAAAATGATTTTTGTTAAATATCGTGTGAATCGTGATGCGGTGGATGTTACAAGTGATATAGCAGGGCGGATTATTAAATTAAAAAAATAGGAGGACGTAGAATGACAAAAGCTTGGATGAAGAAATTAGCTTGTGTCGGGTTGCTTGCTATGACAGCCACCTTAGCCGGCTGTGGATCTACCGGCAAAGTTGGGATCGTAGATGTACAAAGAGTACAGCAAGAATCTACGAAAATTCAAAAAATTCAAAAAGAAATAACCGATAAAGATGCTGAAATACAAAATCGATTGGCAGAAGCATCGAAAAATGGGGTATCAAAAGAAGAAATGGATAAAAAGGTGCAAGATGCTCGTCAGGAACGAATGATTTTTGCTAAAAGTAAGCAAAATCAAATCAAATCTATGTTGGAAGTACAATGCGCAGCTATTGCAAAGGAAAAAAATATTGGTATTGTTATGCATAAGCAAATTGTACCGGTTGGAGCTATTGATATTACGGATGATTTATTAGCTCGTTTAAATGGTTAAAATGTCATAGGAAAAACAGGAGAAATAATGAAGAAAACGGTAGGTGAGATAGCTGAACAATTCGGTGGTCAAGTCTATGGAGATTCATCGGTGATTATAGATGATGTAAGTAGTGCAGAAAGTGCAGGGCCACATCAAATTACTTTTGCTAAAGGCGTTTATGCGGAACATATTGAAGAAATGAATGCCGGTGCTATTTTAGTGGACGAATTGCCTAAAACATGTACAAAAAATCTCATCGTAGTATCAGATTGTCGAAGAGTTTTTGGTGCGTTAATTGATATATATAGACCGGAAATTAAACATCCGGTGGAGATACATCCGACTGCAGTTATTAGCCATACAGCAACGATAGGAAAAGATGTTACGATTATGGCTTATGCAGTTATAGATGATGATGCAGTTATAGATGATGAAACGGTTATATATCCTCATGTATATATCGGGAAAAATGCACATGTCGGAAAAAATTGTGAGATTTATCCCGGGGCTATTATTCATGAAAATACAATAATAGGTGATCGAGTAGTGCTTCGAGCTCATGCCGTTATTGGTGGGCAGGGATTTGGCTTTTCTACTGATGAAAAAGGGCATCATACTCATATCAGGCAATTAGGGCGCGTGATTCTTCACAATGATGTAGAAGTTGGCGCCGGTAGTACCGTAGATAATGGGGCGATGAATGATACTATTATCGGAGAAGGGACAAAGATAGATAATTTAGTACATATTGGACATAATGTGGAAATAGGGAAAGATTGTTTTATCATTGCTCAAGTAGGAATTGCCGGAAGCACGAAAGTGGGCAATTCTTGTGTTATCGCAGGACAGAGTGGTATCGCCGGACATCTTCATATTACCGATCATGTGACGTTAGGAGCTAAAACCGGAGTCATAGGAAATATTAATACACCCGGTGTATATATGGGGTTTCCTCATAAACCTCATGGTGATTGGGGAAGAGAACAGGTGATGATAAAAAAATTACCGGATATTGCGAAAAGGGTAAAGAAGATAGAAAAATTAGTAGAAACAATATACAAAGAATAAAGAGGGAATGTTATACTGGTAATTAGAGAGTGCATTTCTAAGAAAAGGTGCCTATCCGCATCTTTTTTTATTAGAAGAATGGTGAAAAGATGTATTATTTTTTAAGGATTTTAAGTTTTATTTTTTGCCGTGTGTCTCCAAAAGCAGCTCGAAAAGGTGGGCATATTCTGGGGCAAATTTTGTGGTATCTTGTGCCGCAGAAACGAAAAAAATTGTCCATAGAAAATATTTATCGTGCAAATATTACAAAAGATGCAAAGATCGCAGAAAAAATATCAAAAGAAGCAGCAGTGCGCTTAGGTGACATAGGAGTTTCTATGTTTCGGTTTCTCTTGTTGAATAAGGAAAATATAGAAAAATATGTGACTATTACAGGAAAAGAGAAATTAGATAAAATTAAAGCAATGAATCAAGGCTGTATCTTAGCGGCAAATCATTGTGGAAATTGGGAAATAGAAGGGGCGGCATTATCTCTTTTTGGTTATCCCATATTGGCAGTGGGAATGGAACAAAGTAATAAAGGCTTTGACAAATTTCTTCGAAAATATCGGAGTATGGTAGGACAAAAAGTAGAATATAAAACGGGGGTACGAAATATTTATAAACGGTTGCGAGAAGGTTATTTTGTCGGACTTCTTTGTGATCAAGACCCCGGCGCTACCGGTATATTATCTCCTCTTTTTGGGGAAGAAACATTAACGCCCACGGGACCTGCTCATTTAGCCATAATGACAGATTTGCCGGTGATACCTGTATTTATTCATATGAAAGAAAACGGATTATATGAAATTGTTGTGGAAGATCCTTTATATGTTCGACAAGGAAAAAGTAAAAAAGAAAAAGTACAATTACTGACTGATGAAATCAATGAGTGTTTAGAGAAATGGATACGAACATATCCGGAAGAATGGTTTTGGTTACACAATCGATGGAAACATACAGATAGGTTGTACGGGCAAAAAGAGGGAACAAAATGATTCAACTAAAAATTGAAAAATATATGAATAAAGAAATACCTTATCACGTTGTATTTCCTTTACAATCGAATGGCGAAGCAATTATTTTTTATCATGGCTGGAGCAGTTCAGGAGAAAAACAAATGACGCGAGCAGCCTGGTTGGCACTTCATGGGTATACGGTGTATCTTCCGGAAGCTATTTATCATGGAACACGAAATCCATTGGCAGATTATTTTACTGTATCGGTGTATTCTTTGTTTTGGGAAACGATATTTCAAAATATGAAAGAATTTCCGCTATTTCTTGATTTACTTCATCATGATGGTTACGATAAACCAATTATTATAGGACATTCAATGGGGGGATTTTCTGCGCTGGGCATCGGTAGCGCTTATGGGAAACAGGTGAAAGCTATTGTTTCCATGAACGGATCCGGAGATTGGCTTTTGTCTCATTTATTTATGCAAGCTCGCTTTGCTGTGGACGCCGGGCCGCATTGGCCTTTTTATGAAAAAATAGCGAATGCGTCACCGATGAAACACATAAAAGAATTAGCAAAAATGCCTATACTTCTTTTGAACGGAGAAAGTGATATTACAGTTGATCCTCGAGCACAAGCCCATTTTTATGACACATTGAGAAAAGAATCGAATCAAGTATATCAAGTAACTTATCCAAGATTAGGGCATTTTGTTACAACCAATATGATGGATCAAGCGGTAGAATGGTTGGAAAATATAAAATAGTAGAGAGATAGAAATTTAGAATGGCTTTGATTTTTATTTTGCTTATTATATGGAAGGAATGAGATATACTTTTTTGGATTGTTTGTCTTTATTATGTGAGTATTGATGTATATTTCTCTTTACTCTATTTATGTATTAGTTGGTATTGTGCCAACTATATTAGCGTATTTCATTAAGAAAATTACATCTCCTAAAACGATGTAGGAACGATAACCCGAAATATTCGGGTTTTTCTTTTGGCTATATTCAATTTGTGGTATGCTACAAGAAAGATAAGGAGGAATTATGAAAATATATCATGAAGGAAAAACATATATTGTGCCTGAGTCTTATAAAGTGATAGATTTTTGGAAAAAGCTTTATGGAGATAAATGGACAATTAATGCCGGACTTGCTTCTGTTAATGGGGATGTATGCGATTTTTATACATCACTAAAAGATGAAGCGATTATAAAATGGATTCCGCTTTCCGATGAGCGTACAATCAGAGCCTATCAAAAATCACTTATTTTGCTGTTAGCATTAGCAATGAACGAAATATATAAAGGAAAAGTTGATGTCACGGTTAAGCATACTTTGGGACGTGCTATTTATTGTGAATTTTCTAATTGCTATGTGCCACGCGGACAAGAATTACAGGCTATTGAGCGTGTGATGAAACGACTGGCAAAATGCGGAGGCGCTATTGAACGGAAAAAAATAAAAAAAGAAGAGGGAAAAGAAATATTTCTTCAGCAAGGTAAAAAAGATATCGCGCTTTTATTGGAGCAAATACAAGAAAATACCATTTCATTGACTACTTGCCTTGGCTATATAGATTATTTCCCGGGATATTTGATACCGGATATTTCTCTCCTGGTAGATTTTAGATTGAAAGCTTATGCACCGGGGTTCTTAATTATGCCTTTAGGCGAAAAAGAAGAGCAGCAAGACAAAGAATATCCGTTGTTTGCAAAATCTTTTTTGGAAGCACAAAAATGGACAGAACTTATCGGGTGTCGCACGGTGACAGAACTTAATCAGCATATAAAAAGTGGAAAAGGAGAAGATATTATTGCGATGACAGAGGCATTGCAAGAAAAGAAAATGGCACAATTGGCAGACTTGATAAAATATCAAGATCCTCATATTCGATTAATAGCCGTGGCAGGACCATCTTCGTCGGGAAAAACCACTTTTACAAAGAAATTACTTATACATTTACGGGTTAATGGTCTTCGCCCTTTAAGTCTCTCGTTGGATGATTTTTTTAGAAATAGAGATGAAATGGGGGATGACAGTTGGGAAGATCCGGAGGCTATCGATATTCAGTTATTCGAAAAAGTCATAGGAGATTTATTGAGTGGAAAAGAAACTCCGGTGCCGCATTTTAATTTTCTCACAGGGAAAAAAGAGTGGAATGGGCAGGCTATTAAATTAGAAAAAGATCAACCAATTGTGGTGGAAGGTCTTCATGCATTAAACCCTAAGCTCACTTCGGTAGTACCGGGGTATCAATGTATGCATGTTTATCTATCTGTACTTATGCCTTTGGTCATTAATAATCACAACCGAGTTTCGACAGCGGATACAAGGCTTCTTCGTCGTTTAGTGAGAGACGTAAAATTTCGAGGAAATTCAGCATCATATACTTTAAATACTTGGTTCTCCGTGCGGGAAGGGGAAGAAAAAAATATTTTTGCTTTTCAAAATAGAGCTGATTTTGTTTTTAATTCCGCTTTGCTGTATGAAATATCCGTATTGAAAAAATGGGTTGTGCCATTGTTAAAACAAGTAAAAAATGATGATTCTGCTTATTCGGAAGCACTTAGATTATTAGAATTTTTACAGCTATTTAGAGAATTAGATGATGGGGATGTACCGGATCAATCTCTTTTGAGAGAGTTTATTGGAAAGCGAGAGAATAGATAGATTGTTGAATATATCGACAAAACACGATATAATAAAAACAAGAGGTAAAAGGAGGTTGGAAATATGGATACATATGATGTAGTGATTATCGGCGGCGGTCCGGCAGGACTTAATGCGGCACTTTATGCGGTGAGAAAAGAATTGTCCGTGGCGCTTATATCAACTGATATAGGTGGACAAATGCTTCTCACCGGTGAAATTGAAAACTATTTAGGGTTTCCCTCTATTTCCGGCTTTGAATTAGCAGATAAAATGGAAGCTCATGTGCGTGCTTATCCGGTGAAAATGATAGCCGCAGGTGTAAAAACTTTGGAAAAGGACGGAAATGGTGTATTTCATGTATCTTTAGATGATGGGAACCATTTACAAGGGAAAAGTTGTATTGTTACAGCCGGCAAAAAGAGCCGTACTTTAGATATTCCCGGAGAAAAAGAATATACCGGTCGAGGAGTGAGTTATTGTGCTACTTGCGATGGACCTTTTTATCGAGGAAAGACAGTGGCAGTTGTAGGCGGAGGAGATAGTGCGGTACAAGCCGCTATTGAACTTTCTATGATTTGCGAAAAAGTGTATCTTTTAGTACGTAGTCGTATACGGGCAGCAGAAATTGTAGTAAAAAGATTAAAAGAACGGGATAATGTAGAAATATTGATGAAATATATCCTTGTATCTGTGCAAGGAGATAAGAAAATAACTTCAATTATTGTGAGAAATCAAAATGATCAAAGTGAAAAAGAATTATCTATCGGCGGTGTATTTATAGAAGTTGGAGGGATACCGAATAATTCCTATTTGCCGGGTGATGTACATACCAATGACGGAGGAGAAATTATCACGGACAAAGAAGGAAAAACAAATATAGCCGGGTTATTTGCTGCCGGAGATGTTACAGATTGCAAGAATAAACAAATTATTATTGCTGCCGGTGAAGGGGCAGCTGCGGCGCTGGCGGCACATGAATATTTATTGAGGCATGAGGAATGAGAGTTACCAAAGCTATAAAGAAAGAACAATTGCGACGATTGGAAGAAACGTATAAGGATGAAGGGACCATGTTACATTATACAAGTCCCTTTACTCTTTTAGTGGCTGTTATTTTATCGGCCCAATGTACGGATAAACGGGTAAATATTATTACTGCCCGTATGTTCCCACGATTAGATACGCCTCAAAAAATGGTGGCGTTATCTTTATCTGATATGGAAAAAGAAATACATGATTGCGGATTATATAAAAATAAAGCCAAAAACCTTTTGGGTATGGCTCATGAATTATTGACTAAGTTTAATGGCGAAGTGCCGGAAGATTTTGACGATTTAGTGTCGCTTCCCGGAGTGGGGCGAAAAACGGCTAATGTAGTAAGAAGTGTAGCTTTTGGTTATCCGGCGATTGCAGTAGATACTCATGTATTTCGTGTATCAAATCGTTTGAAATTGGCGATAGGGGATACACCGGAAAAAGTAGAAGAGGAATTAAAAAAAGTAATTCCTATGAAAAATTGGTCACGGGCTCATCATTGGCTTATTTGGCATGGTCGGAGAATTTGTCATGCTCGTAATCCAAAGTGTCAAGTTTGTCCGCTGCTAAATGTCTGTCCATCAGCTATGATTAAAGTATCAGCATGGAAGCCTTAAAAATTTACATAAAAAAACGAGATCCTGCAAGGGGTCTCGTTTTTTGTGTGTTTATTAAAACATATTCCAAAGTCCGGTAAATCCATAATAACCTTGATTGAGAAAAGCATCTACGGACAAAGTGACACCGATCTCTTTTGGAGAGGTAAGTAAAAGAATAAAGACTGCCAGTACCGTAATGCCTAAAGCCACCGGATTCATTTTCCCTTTTCGACTCACTTCATAATAACCGAAAATGCGAAGACCGATAGCAGAACAAAATACAAGCACCATACCGCAAAGAGAGAAGATGCCAAAAATGATATTTGCCATGACAAAGGTGATGAAAAATACAGGGAGGAAAATAAAAGGAAGATTGTAAGCTAACTTTGTGGGATTGACATGACGTTTCATATCATCAATCCAATCCGCCATATCGAAACCGAAAAGACCGGCAGGAATGAAAGAACCAATGATGACCATATCCCAATGATCTGACAAGCGATCGCGATCTTGTCCTAATCGGTAGAAGAAAGCGCATAGGAAAAGTGCAGTGAGTCCACCGAAAATATAATAGACCGTAAAGGGAATAAATTTCACTATGATTAGTGAAATAGTCATGAGAATAGATCCGATGATCACATAAGGCGTTAATTCCTTTCGTGACATTTTATTTTCATCAAGCATTTGATCACGCATTTTTGCTAATACTTCAGTCATAAAGACTAAAAGGAATGTGGCAAGTCCGGCAAAAGGATAAAAAAGCAAGGAAACAATAATAATTGCTACGGCAGGGATGATTTTTTTTCCTGAAAATACTTGCATTTTTTTGAAATTAATTCGATTTTTTTGCGTGTAAATAGTAAGGCGAATAAAAACAAGATAAGTAAGCATCATACCTATCGTTTCGATAGGCGTAGCACCCATATATAAGAGTGAACAAAAAACGAGCATCGCCATGATCGCACCGGAAAAACGAGCTACGATTGCACTGAATAATCCGATGTTCAAAAAATATACCAAAGTAGTAACAAAGTCCAAAATTTCCATCTCCTTTATTTGTTTGTTTACTATCAAAGTATACCTGTAAAATGTGAACCATGCAATATAATTTCTTTTATTTTCTCTATGTTTCTTTTACACGAATTGTAAAAGCTGTTAAAATATAAAGAAATAGAGAACGGGAGATGAATTTATGGATTCGTTAGTGGTTGTTGATTGTCAATATGATTTTATTGAAGGAACTTTGGCTTGCCAAAAAGGAAGAGAAGCGGTTCGATATTTGGCTGAATTTATTAATACGCATAAAGTTAATGTTTTTTATACCGGAGATTGGCATAGTCCTACTAATCGGTCGTTTAAAATAAACGGCGGGATTTGGCCTGTGCATTGTGTGGCAGGAAGTAAAGGAGCAATGCTTAATTCAGCTTTTTATGAAGATGTGAAAGAAGAAGCAAAACGTCCGAAAGAAAATAATTTTTTCATGAAAGGGCAAGACGATTTGGTGGAAGAATATTCAGCTTTTCACGGGAAAAATAAAGAGGGAAAAGAATTATATCAAGTAGCTTCATCGCATGTGTATGTTGGTGGATTAGCGTCAGAATATTGTGTAAAAGAAACGATTTTGGCATTTGTGAAAGCTCATCATACGGTGACATGGCTTCTTTCCGGTACCGGTTATGTAGATAAAGATGATCATGAAAAAACCATCAAGGAATTGAGAGAAATGGGGATAGAAATCATAGAATGACAGTGGAAACGGTAGGTGATAAAGGGGAGTTTCAATGTATTAAAGAAATAACTCATGATTTGAATTATCGCAAGGGGACACTAAAAGTCGGAATCGGAGATGATGCGGCAGTTTATACTACACCTAAGGGCTATGATCAATTAATTTCTACCGATACAATGGTGGAAGGTATTCATTTTACGAAAGATACGATGGCGGCTTTTGATGTGGGATACCGTATTTGCATGGTTAATTTTAGTGATATGGCAGCCATGGGTGGAGAGCCACAGGGATTAGTTATCTCCTTAGCCTTGCCAAGCGACTTACCCTTTTCATGGCTTACCGCTTGCTACGATGGTATACGAGAAGCTTGTCGTTCTTATGAAGTAAATCTTTTAGGCGGCGATATGACGGGATCTATGCAAGGTGTGATTTTGACCGGTACAGTTATCGGATTGGTCCCTGAAAATAAAGCTATTTGTCGAAGCGGTAGTCAGGTGGGTGATGTAGTATTTGTCACCGGGACTTTAGGAGACTCTGCTACCGGGCTTTCAGTGATTCAAAGTGCAGAAGATGAAAAATATCCTTATTTAGCGAAGCGACATCGCCGTCCTACGGCACGAGTGGCGTGGGGAAAAATATTACGAGCTTATGGTGTTACAGCGCTTAATGATATTTCTGATGGCTTATCAAGAGAAATAAAAGAAATAGCAGTCGCAGGAAATGTTGATATTCGTTTGTACAAAGAATATATTCCCTTATCAGATGAAATACAAAAATGGGCGAAAGACACCGGGCAAGACCCTTATGAAAAAGCATTACATGGGGGAGAAGATTATGAATTAGTGGGTACTATTTCAAAAGAAAATTGGGATAAATTAAATAAGGAAATACCTGTAACGGCTATCGGGGAAGTGGTGCAAAAAGGAAGTGGACGCATTACGATTATTGACGGCAAAAAAGAAATGGAACTTCCGGTATCAGCATATGAACATTTTAAGAAGTAGGAGGAAATAGGATGTACACCTTAGTAGTGATTAGACATGGAGAAAGCAAGTGGAATAAACTTAATTTATTTTGCGGGTGGACTGATGTAGATTTAACAGAAACAGGATATAAAGAAGCTCAGCAGGCGGGCAAACTTTTAAAAGATGGTGGTTATACTTTTGATTTGTGTTATACATCTGTACTTAAACGCGCAATACATACAGCTTATACGGTATTAGATGAATTAGATTTAGCGTGGATTCCTATGACGAAAGATTATCATTTAAATGAACGGCATTATGGTGCTTTGCAAGGCTTGAATAAAGCGGAAACGGCGGCTAAATATGGTGACGAGCAAGTTCATCTTTGGCGTCGTTCTTATGACGTAAGACCGCCGGCATTAGAAAGAGATGATGAACGCGCTCCTTACTATCAAGCGCCTTATGAACATTTGAAAAAAGACATAGATTTGCCGTTGACAGAATGTTTAAAAGATACAGTGGCACGTGTAGTTCCCTATTTTGAGGAAGAAATAAAACCTCGAATTATCAAAGGGGAGAAAATATTGATTGTCGCTCATGGAAATTCCATTAGAGCTTTACGGAAACATTTAGAACATATTTCTGATAAAGATATTGCCGGTATGAATATTCCCACCGGTGTACCTTTGGTTTATCATTTAAATGAAGATTTTACTGTTCATGACGTGATGTATGTAGGTGATGAAGCTGCTATTGAGGCGAAAATTAAAGCAGTAAAAAATCAGACAGCGCATGAATAAAAAGGAGCGGTAGTGACGAAAGAAGAATATATACCCGGAAGATGCCCTCTTATTTTAGAAGGAGGAGCTATGCGCGGTGTTTTCGAAGCCGGTGTATTAGACGTTTTTATTGAAAAAGGATTACGATTTGAACGGGTAGTGGGTACATCGGTAGGTGCGATGCAAGCAGTTTGCTATTTATCCGGGCAAAAGGGATGGAATATACGAATTAATAAAACATATTGCGACGATCCGAGATATATGGGATGGACACATTTTTTCAAAGAAAAAAGCTATTTTAATTTCGATTTTATTTTAGATGAAATAGCTTGTCATTTAGATCCGATTGATTGGGATAGTTTGTGTAAAACGAAAACAGATTTTTACGCTGTCGCAACTAATGCAATTACCGGGAAGGGAATATTCCTAAAGGAAAATCCAAGAGATAGAGAAAACTTTATGACTATGGTGAAAGCCAGTGCATCCATTCCTTTTTTAACACAAGAAGTTATGATTGAAGGGACACCGTATGTGGATGGCGGAGTGGGTTTTCCTTGTGTCCCGCTACCGGATGAATTACCTTTTCATGCGGATAAAGCAGTATATATTCTCACAAGAGAAGAAGGATTTCAAGTAAAAGAAATACCGAGCATAATCAAAAAATATGCATCGGCGATAACGATTCCCCATCATCCCAAGTTGTTAGAAATATTGATGAATATTCCAAATACTTATAATCATGCTTTAGAAATATTAGAACAGATGGAAAAGGATGGGAGAGTATTTATTTTACGCCCTTCCGGTAAGATAAAAATAGGGAGAGCAGAAGTAGATAAAGAGAAAATACAAGCTTTTTATGATGAGGGCTACCATTTAGGACAAGAACGATTTGATGATCTCTTGAGGTGGATTCATGAATAATTTGATTATCAGAATGAAAGAAGTAGAAGATACACAAAAATTTGCAGAATACATAGGAAAACATATAGAAAATGATGTATTCATTGCTCTTACGGGCGAATTAGGTGCAGGGAAAACGGCTTTTGTACAAGGATTAGCGAAAGGGATGGGTATTGACGGGCCAATTACCAGTCCAACATTCACTATTATGAATTACTACGATAGCAAGATACCACTGAAACATTTTGATTTTTACCGATTAGAAACAGAAGAGGACTTATATCAAATCGGATGGGAAGAATATGGGAGCGATGGCGTTGTTGTTGTCGAATGGGCAGATATGTTTCCTCGTTTATTGCCACCTGAAAGTATTTACATCACTATAGAAAAAGAAGAGGGAAATGCACGTAAATTTCACATTTCTTGGAATGATAACGCACCTCAAAAAATAATAAAGGAGATAACGGATTATGCTGCTTGCCATTGATACATCGTCATTTGTACTTGGTTGTGCTTTGGCGGAAAAAGATAAATTAGTGGCAGAATGGACTATTGCACGAAAGCTTACCCATTCCGCTCGTTTAATACCTCATATGGATAAACTCATGGAAGATGCAGGCGTTGCCAAAAAAGAAATAGAAGCCGTTGCTGTCGGGAAAGGGCCCGGATCGTTTACCGGATTACGTATTGGTTTAGCTACGGCAAAAATGATAGCGCATATATGGCAAGTGCCACTGATTGGTGTAGATACTTTAGAAGCATTGGCATGGAATATGGCAGGCGCAAATGCATTTATTTTACCTTTAATAGATGCGCAAAGAGGAAATGTTTATGCAGCTTTATATAGTGCTTATGAAAATATATGGCCGGAAACATCTATTGAGGTAGCACCGATAGAAGAAGTTATTTCAGCAGCCGTGCGTCATGGCGGACCAATTATTGCGGTTGGTGAGGGCGCAGATTTATACAAAGAAAAGTTGATAAACGCCGGTATACAGTTGGCTGCACCGGCAAATAGATATAGTCGAGCAGCATCTGTTGCCGGGGTTGCTCAGATGCGGTGGGAAGAAGGGAAAATTGATGATCCGCTAACTCTTTTACCTAATTATATAAGGAGAAGTGAAGCCGAAGTATTATGGGAAAAGAAACATCAAACACAGTGAGAATACGAAAAGCAACGGTGAAAGATGTGCCGTATATTTATCAAATAGGCACATTATGTTTTTCTGATGCATGGCTTGAAAATACGATTTGTGATGATCTGGAAAAACCTCATAGTGAATATTTCATTGTTGAAATCCAAAATATAATCGTTGGATATAGTTGTTTTTGGTATATTTTGGATGAAGCTCAATTGGTAAATATAGGGGTACATCCGGATTATCGGAGAAAAGGGATAGGAGAACTCTTACTTAAAGAGGGCATAGCTGAAGCGATTAAAAAGAAAATGAAAACTCTATTTTTAGAAGTACGAGTAACCAATTTACCGGCCCAAGCATTATATCGAAAATATGGACTTAAAGTAGTAAGTCTACGCAAAAATGTTTATAGTTCACCGATGGAAGATGGCTATATCATGACATGTAAATTATAAGGAGTAATTATGAAAATATTGGCATTTGAAACAAGTTGTGATGAAACGTCCTGTGCTGTTATTGAAGACGGAAGAAAGATATTGTCAAATATCATTTCTACACAAGTACCTATACATAAAAAATTTGGTGGGGTAGTACCTGAAATAGCTTCACGCCATCATATAGAAGACGTTCTTCCTGTAGCAATAGAGGCACTGACGGAAGCTTCTTGTGATTGGAAAGATATAGATGCGGTAGCAGTGACGGAAGGTCCCGGACTTGTAGGTGCTTTATTGGTAGGTGTCGCAGCAGCAAAGGCGGCGGCATGGGCGTTGGATAAACCACTTATCGGTGTTAATCATATGGAAGGACATATTTTTGCGAATTTTCTGCAAAATCCGGATTTAGAGCCACCTTTTTTAGCCTTAGTAGTGTCCGGCGGACATACCATGTTAGTGGTTGTACGAGATTACAATACCTTTGAACTTTTAGGAGAAACACGAGATGATGCAGTGGGGGAAGCGTTCGATAAAATTGCACGCATTATGGGGTATCCGTATCCGGGTGGACCGCATATAGATCGCTTAGCGAAACAAGGGAATCCTCATGCAATACCTTTTCCTACACCATTACATAAAGAACACAGTTTTGATTTTTCCTTTAGCGGACTTAAATCAGCAGTGATTAATTATTTACATACTAAAGAAATGAAAAAAGAAACAGTATCAAATGAAGATGTAGCAGCATCTTTTCAATATACGGTAGTAAATACTTTGGTAACCAAAGCGATGGAAGCGATGGAAAAAACAAAATTGACAACGATTGTTTTAGCCGGCGGAGTTGCAGCTAATAGTGGACTTCGAGAAGAGTTAAAAAAAGAATGTGATAAAAGAAATTTTCGTATGAGTTATCCCGATTCCATTTTATGTACGGATAACGGGGCTATGATAGGCTGTCGTGCTTATTACATGGCACAAATTGGAGATTATGCTAATTTGACATTGAATGCTAACCCCCGATTACCATTAAGAGGAATAAAATAATTATTTGCATTAACTATAATTAAAGAGGAAATCCAATGAATCATCTTTACTCTACCGCACGGGAAATTACCGATTTAAGTGATGTACAAATCAAGATATTAGTGCATATGGAAGAAGCTCTTTCTTTTGCAGCAGATATTTCAAAAAACCAAGTATGTATATTCACAAAAGGAAAAAATAAAGATATATTTGTATCTCTTATTGCCATCAGCCCATCGTATACCACCGGTGCTACTTACTTGAAAGAAGGAGATATCTTTTTTAAAGAAGAACATGTGCTTATTGACAACGTATTTGTCACCGGGAAACCCGTAGTGGGACGAAAAGAATTGAGTTTAGGACGAATGGTAGCACTTACTGCTTATCCTATTTTTGATAATGCCGGGATACCCTTTGCCGTAGCTGTATTTCTTTCCCATACATTGAAACAACAAAGAGTATTAACTGATGCTGCCTATATGGCACTTCAAGTACCGATGAAAAAGACAGACTATAAATCGTTGCGCCCTCAAGATGGAATGCTTATTTTGGACCCTGTCGGACGGATTATGTATGCCAATGATATGGCTGAAGATTTGTATTTCGTTTTAGATAAAGAAACCGTAGAAAAAAAAGAAATCATTGGGCATTCGATGATACATTTTCCTTTGGTAGATGAAATCTTAACTACCGGAAAACCTGCCTATGGTGATGAAATATTTGGAGAATTCACCGTATCCGCATGGGGAATGCCCATATTATCCGGAGGACGTGTGACGCGGATAGTTATTTTTCTTAGTGACGTTACGGCGATACGAGAAAAAGAACGACAAATTTTAGTTAAAGACTCTGTTATAAGAGAAATACACCACCGTGTCAAAAATTCTTTAAATACTATTGCAGGCATGCTACGAATGCAAGCTCGGAGATCTCGGAATGAAGAAACAAAAAAAGCACTACAAACGGCTATTGATCGCATCTTAGGCATTTCACAAATTCATGAAATATTGGCTAAACAAGAGGGCGATAAAGTAGAATGGCATGAGGTAATGAAAAAAACCATAGAATTAGCGTTAACAAGTTTATCTACTATAAAAGTAGACTTGCAAATAAAAAATAATGCGAAACCTATTTATTTAAATACAGATAAAGCCGTTCCCTTAGCTATTGCCGTCAACGAATTAGTACATAATGCTATTGAACATGGATTTCATAAACAAAAGAAAGGCATACTCATTATAGAGGAGCAAATTCAAGATAAACAACTGCACATTATTATCAGCAATAGTGGCGAAAAATTACCTCAAAATTTTAATGAATCCAATTATGATTTAGGTCTGCAAATTGTAAAAACTCTATCAGAAATAGAACTGAAAGGCCATTTTACCATTACAAATGAAAAAGAATACGTTACTGCATACATACACTGTCCTATCAATCAATGGGAGGAAAGGGAATGAAAAAGAAATATAAAATTGTCATTGCTGATGACGAAATGATTATTTGCATGGATCTCAAAGAAATATTAGAAGAAGCCGGGCATGAAGTCATAGGCATGGCAGCTGATGGGGTAGAAGCACTAAAGTTAGTGAAAGAAAAGAAGCCTGATGTTGCTATATTAGACATACAAATGCCGGAAATAGATGGATTACAAGTAGCTAAACTTATTGCTCATGACCATATAGCTCCGGTTGTACTGCTCACGGCTTTTGGTGAAGAAGAGACCATAGAAAAAGCTAAAAAATCAGATGTATTTGGCTATGTAGTAAAACCGGCAGAAGAAAGGACACTTTTACCTGCCATAGAAATTGCGGTTAGTCAATTTCAAACCAAAAATGAAATAGTAAATAAAGTCAAAAACATGGAACGAGAATTAGCAGCCCGAAAAGTAATTGAACGGGCTAAAGGGTTACTCATGATAAATTATGGGCTTACCGAAGAAATTGCTTATAAGAAAATGCAACAAATTAGTATGAAAAGGGGAAAACCCATAGAAATAATTGCAGAAAAAATTGTCAAAGAAATATTGCTTAAACAAAACAATACCTGATATAAAAGTGAAAAATATCTGAATATAGCGATTGATAAAATATTATTTATAAAAATTTTATGTCATTAAAGGAGGCAGATCATGAAATTTACATTCTATGGACACGCTTGCTTTCAAATTCAAACAGAGGAAAACAAACTGCTTTTTGATCCTTTTCTTACAGGTAACGAAAATGCGGCGATTACGCCGGATAAAGTAGAATGTGATCATTTGCTTATATCGCATGCCCATGCTGATCATTTTGGTGACGCTGTGCCTATTGCTGAAAGAACAGGAGCGAAAGTTATCGCCATACCGGAAATTATTCGATCCTTGCCAAATGCCATAACTAATGTAAACCCTATGAATATTGGCGGTACCTATGAAGGTCCCTTTGGACAAGTTAAAATGGTACAAGCCGTTCACAGTAGCGGTATAGCCGGTGGTGTACCCATTGGATTTATTATTTTATTCAACGAAGGGAAAACTTTATACTTTGGTGGAGATACCGGACTTTTTGGAGATATGAAACTCTATGGCGATCTATATAATATTGACTATGCTGTACTTCCCATAGGTGGGAAGTATACGTTAGATCCGGAGCAAGCTCTTATAGCGGCTAAATTTCTCAGAGCAAAAACGATTATTCCTATTCACTACAACACATGGGATGTTATACAACAAGATCCGGAGAAATTAAAAAAAGCCGGGGAAAAAGAGGGAATAGAAGTAAGAATTATCCAACCCGGAGAAAGTATGATGCTTTGATAAAAAATAAATGCCTTCTTTCATAATTGTTGAAAGAGGGTGTTTTTTTGTGGAAAATAATTGCTACAAAGGAGATAAGATGGAAATTTATTATGAAATAAAGATAATAGTTGAGTGAATTGATTTGAAGGGCTGTAAATGTGCGAAAAAGTGTAAAGAGAAACTATATTTGCGAGTAACGTTTGGAGTAACGCATAAAAGTCGAGTGAAAGAAATATTGAGAAGAATAAAATTTTATGATTCATATTCAATATTTCTTTTCGATTTTGCTAAAAACTATTGACATTTATAGGTAGTCAGAATATACTGATAATGTAGCTTAGCACTCAACGGCAATGAGTGCTAATAAAGTAGGTGATACAATGGGAAAAGAGAGATGGGAGTCTGATAATCAAAATAATCAAGGACTAAATGAACGGAAGCGTAAGGTGCTGTGGGCGATTGTCCAAGATTATTCTGATACGGCAGAACCGGTAGGATCTCGTACAATTGCGCGGAAGTATGATTTGGGAGTAAGCAGTGCGACAATTCGTAATGAGATGCAAGATTTGGAAGATGCCGGTTATTTGGAACAGCCTCATGCGTCAGCCGGTCGTGTGCCATCTATTAAGGGGTATCGTTACTATGTGGATTGGCTTATGAAACCTGATCCGGTGACGATAGATGAAGAAAATTTACTTGATAGTATGTTGCATACTCATATGAATCGAATAGATGATATTTTCCGTGATATGGCGAAAGTGGTGGCTCATCTTACGCATTCATTGTCGGTGACGGCGTTATCTGAGCAAAAAAGTAAGTTTAATTATGCTCGCTTTTTGCCTTTGGATGATAAACGTGCGATATTACTTGTGGTGACCGATAAAGGACAGGTGTCAAATATAGTTGTACCTATTCCGGAAGGTTCATCGTTTGATGAAATACAGATGATTGCCGATAAATTGAGCCGTTTTCTTCATGGTAAAGAAATAGATGTTCTTGGAGAATCGCTTATATTAAAATTTCAGAAAGCGGTGGAGCAAAATATTTCATCATTTATCCCGATCTTTACTGCTATTAATCAGGCTTTGAAATCGGAAAAGCAGGTATATTCCGGTGGAGCGTCGCAACTTATAGAGCAGCCGGAATTTCGTAATGTGGAAAAAGTGCAAGATATTTTGAATCTGTTGGAAGAACGGGATATCTTGGAAAGTATGCTTTTATCTGTTATGGATACACCTATTGCGGTGCATATCGGTACGGAGAATAGAGCGAAAAGTTTAAGTGATTTGTCTGTTGTACGTGCTCAATTTACGGTGAATGGGCGTCAGTTAGGCTCTGTGGCTGTATTAGGGCCGATGCGTATGCAATATGCAAAGGTAGTCGGTATGATGAATTTCATGCAAAAACGGTTAAATGAAATATTAAGAGATGATGATTCATAGTAAATAGTGATAGGAGGAGTATTTCATGGCGGAAGAAAAGAAAGAAAAGTTACATGAAAAAGATAAGTCGCAGAAATCGTCGGAGGTAAATGACGTAGATGTATTATTTAAGACTTTAACGGAAGAAAATGAACGGCTCAAAAAGGAGCTTGGAACATATCGGGATAAGGCTGAAATTGCGGAATCAAAGCTTATGACTGCTTTATCTCAATATAATAGATTACAGGCTGATTTCGATAATTTCCGTCGCAGGACGAAAGATAAGGAAGCCAAAATGGAAGATGATGCAAAAGCGAAAGTTTTGAAGTCATTTTTACCGGTGGTGGATAATTTTGAAATGGCATTAGTGCATGTACAAAAGAGTGGTGTATCTGATACATATGTCAAAGGAATGGAGTTATTGCTTAAGCAATTTATCACATTCTTGAAAGATGCTGATGTGGTTGAGATGGAGGCTCAAGGAAAACCTTTTGATCCGCATTTTCATGAAGCAGTGATGCAAATTACATCAGATGAGTGGGATGATGATACAGTATCCATGGTTATGAAGAAAGGGTACATGTATAAGGATCAGGTGCTTAGACCGGCATCTGTGCAAGTTTCGCATAAATCGTAATAAATATAAATATTGTCATAGAAAGGGGACATTATAAATGTCAAAAGTAATTGGTATTGATTTAGGAACAACGAATTCGGTAGTAGCCGTTATGGAAGGGGGAGAACCTGTTGTCATTTCAAATACAGAAGGTTCGCGTTTGACTCCATCAGTAGTGGGTTTTTCTAAAACAGGTGAACGTTTGATCGGACAATTGGCTAAGCGCCAGGCTGTTTCTAATCCGGCTCGTACGATTGTTTCTATTAAACGTCATATGGGAGAAACGGGATACAAGGTAAAGATTGATGATAAGGAATATACGCCACAGGAAATATCTGCTATGATTTTGCAGAAGTTAAAAGCTGATGCAGAGGCATATTTAGGAGAATCCGTTACAGATGCGGTTATTACTTGCCCGGCATATTTTACGGATAGTCAGCGTCAGGCAACAAAGGATGCCGGTGCTATCGCAGGGTTGAATGTACTTCGTATTATCAATGAACCGACAGCATCTGCTTTGGCGTATGGTTTGGATAAATTGAAGGATGGTAAGGAACATCGTTTTCTTGTGTATGATTTAGGTGGCGGCACGTTCGATGTATCTATTTTGAATTTGGCTGACGGCGTGTTTGAAGTAGAGGCATCTCATGGTAATGGTCATTTAGGCGGCGATGATTTTGATGCTCGCGTGATGGATTGGATTGGGACGACTTTTAAGGCACAGAACGGCTTTGAGTTGAAACGTGATCCTATGACAAATCAGCGCTTAAAGGAAGCTGCTGAAAAGGCAAAGATTGAGTTGTCCAATGTGATGAGTACAGATATTAATTTACCTTTCATTACTATGGATGCGAATGGACAACCCGTGCATTTTGATGCTACATTGACGCGTGCTATGTTTGATAAGATTACAGAAGATTTGGTAAAGGAAACAGTAGAGCCAATTGATATTGCTTTGAAAGATGCAGGACTTACCGTAAATGATATTGATAAAGTTCTCTTAGTTGGCGGATCTTCTCGTATTCCGGCAGTACAAACTTTGGTAAAGGAAAAATTTGGTAAAGAACCGAGTAAGAGCGTTAATCCTGATGAATCAGTAGCCGTAGGTGCCGCTGTTCAAGCCGGTGTACTTAAAGGGGATGTAAAGGATGTATTGCTGTTGGATGTAACTCCTTTGTCTTTGGGTATTGAAACTTTGGGTGGTGTATTTACTACCATGATTAAGAGAAATACAACGATCCCTGCATCGAAGTCGCAAGTTTTCTCAACAGCTTCTGATAATCAACCGTCAGTAGATATTCATGTTCTCCAAGGGGAACGGCCGATGGCAGCTAATAATAAGACGTTAGGACGTTTTGAATTAGCAGATATTCCACCGGCACCACGGGGTGTTCCACAGATTCAGGTTACCTTTGATATTGATGCTAATGGTATTGTCCATGTATCGGCAAAAGATTTGGGTACCGGCAAGGAACAGAAAATTGATATCAAGTCTTCTTCGGGCTTGAGTGATGAGGAAATCGAGAGAATGCAGCAAGATGCAAAAGCTCATGAAGAAGAAGATAAGAAGCGGAAAGATTTAATTGAAGAAAGAAATAAAGGGGAAGCCCTTATTTATCAGGCACAGAAGACAATCAAAGATTTGGGCGATAAGGCTGATGCCGCGAAAGTAAAAGAAATTAATGATGCTATTGCAGTATTGCAAGAAACCTTAAAAGGCGAAGACGTGGAAAAGATGAAGTCTGATTCGGAAGCTTTGACGAAACCGCTTTATGATTTAACAAGTCAAATGTATCAGCAAGCTCAGCAAGCACAACAGGCAGCCGGCGCTGAAAATGCCGGTGCTAATAAAGAAGCACAGGATAAGGCAAAGGATAATGTCGTAGATGCTGATTATAAAGTGGTAGATGACGATAAGAAGTAAGGAAATTGTGTAGGGCTGTGGATATTTCACAGCTCTCTTATTTCACAAAGAAAAGGATTGTTATGAATGGCAAATCGTGATTATTATGAAGTGTTAGGCGTGGAGAAGAACGCTTCTGAAGAAGATATAAAAAAGGCTTATCGCCGTTTGGCGAGGAAGTATCATCCTGATTTGAATAAGGATAACCCCAAAGAAGCCGGAGAGAAGTTCAAAGAGGTCAATGAAGCGTATCAAGTTCTTTCGGATGCAGATAAAAGAGCGCAATATGATCAGTTAGGTCATGATGCTTTTACTCAGGCATCTCAAGGTGGAGGAGCCGGAGGATTCGGAGGTTTTGGCGGATTTGATGGAGCCGGTGGTTTTGGCGGCTTTGATATGGGAGATATTTTCGACATGTTTACCGGTGGCGGTAGATCTCGTCGAAATGGACCGGAACCCGGTGCTGATTTGCGCTATGACATGACGATTACACTTTATGAAGCAGCAAAAGGGGTACATAAAACTTTTTCTGTAGTAAAGAATGAAAGTTGTGATCATTGTCATGGGAATGGTGCAGAGCCCGGAAGTGCAGTAGAAAGTTGTTCTACCTGTCAAGGAACCGGACAGCAGCGTATGGTACGGAATAGTCCCTTTGGTCAAATGGTTAACGTGGTGACTTGTTCGCATTGCCAAGGTACGGGCAAGATTATCAAAAATAAATGTAAAAATTGCCATGGTAGTGGTTTAAAAAGAAAACAAAAGACCATTCAGGTGGATATTCCTGCCGGGGTGGATACCGGAACACGTATGAGGGTATCCGGTGAAGGAGAACCCGGTAAACGAGGAGGTCCTACCGGTGATTTATATGTTTATTTGTATGTGAAGTCTGATCCGAATTTTGAACGTAACGGTGATGATCTCTATTGCCGTACAGATATTTCTTTTGTCACAGCGGCATTAGGAAGTAGTATTCATGTTAAGACCTTGGATAAACAGGTGGAATTGAAGATTCCGGCAGGGACACAAAGTGGAACGAGATTTAGAATATCCGAAGAAGGGATGCCGCATATTCAAAGTACACGAAAAGGTGATTTATATGTAGAGGTGAATGTGATTGTTCCACGGAAGTTGAAGGAAAATCAAAAGGAAGCGCT
Organism: Veillonellaceae bacterium DNF00626; assembly: GCA_001553355.1. GTDB lineage: Bacteria > Bacillota > Negativicutes > Veillonellales > Dialisteraceae > Dialister. Next base: position 127,195 of record KQ960876.1, on the reverse strand, counting down.
TTTGAATTATGCTAATTTATGTGGAGAGGATTTGTCTCAATATAAAGGGAATAGTTCGTGGTTTGACAAAGTTATTGATAAAATAAAAAAATGTTAAATTAATTTATCGTATAAGAAAACGCCCGTATGTTGTAACGGGCGTTTTAACGTACAAGAAATATAAAAATTGTCATGCTTTTATGAAATTTTATTAGAAGAATGCATGCCAGAGTGCTAAGAAAATGGTACCCGGTGTACCGAAAAATGCAATAATAATCCAATCTATGAAACTCCAACTCATGCGGACAATATGTAAGGTATCAATGAGATAGTATAAAATTCCGCCAATGATAATATTTCCTATCAAGGTAAAGATACCGCAGCTAAGAAATTTGCGTAGTATATAAATACCTACGATAGCAGCAAAAATAATGCTGAGATGAGATATGATGAAGTCCATATGAAGTCCTCCTATAAAAAACATAGTGAAGAAAACACCATGTTTTATATTTCTTTACGATTTTCCACGGCACCTGCGAGTGTCATGCTATCGGCGTAACCGATGTCGCCACCGGCGGGAAGTCCTCTGGCAATGCGGGTTACTTTAATGCCTAAAGGTTTAATAAGGCGAGCTAAATAATAAGCGGTAGCTTCGCCTTCAGTGTCCGGATCAGTAGCAACGATAATTTCTTTTACTTCATCGCCTGAGAGACGATTGAGTAATTCTTTAATCTTTAATTGGTCGGGACCGATACCGTCTAAAGGCGAAAGTGCTCCATGAAGTACATGGTATAAGCCATGGTATTCATGGCTTTGCTCTAAGGCTTGTACATCTTGAGGAGCTTCTACGACACAAATGATGGAATGGTCCCGTTCGCTGTTTCCACAAATTTCACATGGATCAGATGTAGCTAAATGACAGCAAATCGAGCAATAGCATATTTTTTTTCGTGCGTCAGTGATGGCTTTAATGAAAGCGTTAACATCTTCTGCCGGGCGTTCAAGCATGAAATAGGCTAAGCGTCGTGCTGTTTTTACTCCAATTCCCGGTAAGCGTCGAAATTGATCTGCCACTAATTCTAAGTCGTGATTCATTAGAACATGCCACCCGGTAATCCAAGACCGCCTGTTACTTTACTCATACCTTGCTGCACCATGTCATCTGCCTTTTTCCCGGCTTCATTGACAGCAGAAGTGATTAAATCTTCTAACATTTCCGGATCGTTTGGATCGATTGCATCCTTAGAAATTTTTAGAGAAACAATTTGTTTTTCTCCGTTCATAACCAATGTGACAGCACCGCCGCCTACAGATACATCCACAGTTTGTTTCTTTAATTCTTCCTGCATTTTTTGCATATCTTCTTGCATTTTGCGTGCTTTTTTTAGCATGTTTTGCATTTGTGCTTTATTTCCAAACATAGTATCCTCCTTGAATAATCCATTCACTTCGGAATGGAAAATGAAATCATATACATTATACCGTATCTATGCGGGGCTGATAAGAGGGGGAATTATTCCTTCTTATAAATATCGCAATTGGGGAGAATTTTTAAAGCCTCAGTCAGTGTTTTATTTTCTTTTTCTGATTCACTTATTTCCTGTGGCTTGATTAATGTGTATTTGTCTGAAGCCGGTACATTTATGGAGCGATTTGATGATGAAGAAAAGGAAATACTTTCTAAATAGGTACGAATATCTTTTTCTTGTGAACTGTTTTTTAGAACGCCATGAATGCGCAAGGGATATCCTAAAATTTTCTGAAATCCTTCAGAAATGACTTTTTGATAGGACGGATTGTCTAATCCCACTAATATGAATTTCATAGGCGCTACTGCTACTGCTCGCGTGTTGCTGACTAAGAGTAAGGAACTTTTTTGAACACAATTCCATATATCTATGCGATAAATTTGCTTCAAATAATCAGCCATTTGTGTCCATATCTTATCATATTCGCTCGGAGAGATGACCTGCTCTGTATTTGGTGTGAGCTCATCTTTTTTTATTGTTTTAGTAGGAGTGCTTTTTTCAGGAGATGTAGTAAGTATGTCATTTGTCGGTGTAGGAATAGTTTCTTTTATAGGTGCTTGTTCAATTGGATGAGTCGGTATGGCGGTATGTGTTTCTGTTGTTATTGTTGTTTGATGAGCAGACGATGGAGGAATAGGCGCATCTTTTAATGCAGTTGTTTTTTTTATAGGCGTAGTAGATGAGTGGATGGATGATGCTGAGGCAGAGGTGGTTAAAGAATTAAAAGTAGCGGAAGATGACGGAGCATGTTCCGTTAAAGGCACGGAAATGCCATTTTTTTTCAGTCGTTCTATTTCCTGCTCCAATTGTTCAATTCGTTCCGTTAAACTGTCCAATGCCTGAGAGCCTTTGATACGACAAAGACGAAGTAATCCCATTTCTGCATTCATGCGTGGAGAAGAACTTTTCTTTACACTGTATACTGTTTCATGCAAAGAGGAAAATAAAGCGTCTAAATAGGGGGCGCTGATTTTGTTGGCATCTTCTTTTAATAAGGAAATATTTTTTCCGTATGCTGATAATTCCGGTGCTTGAGGATTCACTTTGCACACCATGATTGAGCGTAAATGCTCTAATAGATCTCGGAGAATATCACCGGGGTCCTTACCCGTCTGTAAGATGTCATAAAATAGCTGCAACACTTCGCCATTTTTATTTTCCAAGATATAGTGGGTTAATTGAATGATTTGATCTTTTCCGGTGAGTCCTAATAATTGATAAACCATTTCAACGGTTAATTCTTGCCCTGCTGCGAGAGCGGAACATTGATCCAAGAGGGATAGTGCATCACGTAATCCGCCATCTGCACGAATGGCAATTAAGTCGGCTGCTTCGGGAGATAGGGAAATATCACTTTTCGCTGCTACCGATAGTAAATGTTCTTTCATGGCAGGAACAGAAATACGATGAAATTCATAACGTTGGCAGCGGGATAAAATAGTGACCGGTACACGGCCCGGTTCTGTTGTGGCCAAAATGAAAAGTACATGGGATGGCGGTTCTTCCAATGTTTTCAAAAGAGCGTTAAATGCTTCTTTAGTGAGCATGTGAACTTCATCAATGATATAGACCTTTTTACGACAAGCGACAGGTAATGTAGGAATAGATTTACGAATTTCCAATATTTCATCAACACCACGATTTGATGCACCGTCTATTTCATATACATCTAAGGAAGAACCTTGATTGATTTCTACACAATTCGTACATTCATTACAAGGATTACCATTTATCGGTTGTAAACAATTGATTGCTTTTGCCATGATGCGTGCCATACTGGTTTTTCCTGTACCGCGAGATCCGGAAAAGAGATAAGCATGAGCAGGACGATTCTGCTCTAAAGCACGTAAAAGAGGAATGGAAATATGTTTTTGTCCCACCACTTCATCAAAAGTGCGAGGACGCCATTTTCTATATAATGCTAAATACGCCATGAGAACCTCCGAATAAAAAATGTATAAGCATAAGAAAAGACCTTGCAATTCTCATTTACGACAGCCTTCGGGTTACTGTGGCACATGGAAAGGGCCACTTACTGCTGCTTCCTTTCGGACCTGACAGGATTCATGGGATTCCATTGCACAGGCTCGAAGACTGCCATAAATCAAAATTACAAAGCCATGTGCAACTATTATACTATATGTACGAGGAAAATCAAGATTTTTATTTGAAATACTACTAACTATACATTACATTTTATTCTTAAAAAGAAAATATGACAATAGAAATAGAAATTTCTTTTATGCAATAACTTTATAAAGGTGATAAAATCAAGAGGGAAGAAAATAATAGGAGGTAGACATGAGTTACAGAATTGAACATGATACTTTTGGGGAAATTAAAGTACCGGCAGAACATATGTGGGGAGCACAAACGCAGCGTTCTTTTGAAAATTTTAAAATTGGGAAAGATAAAATGCCTGAAGAAATTATTCGGGCTTTTGCTATATTGAAAAAAAGTGCTGCGATAGTGAATAAGAAATCCGGTAAGCTTTCAGCGGAAAAAGAAGTAGCGATTAAAGATGTTTGTGACGAAATTATTGCAGGTCAGTGGAAAGATGAATTTCCTTTGGTGATTTATCAAACAGGGTCAGGTACACAAAGTAATATGAATATGAATGAGGTTATTGCTCATATTGCTAATGAGAAATTAAAAGAAAAAGGAATAGACAGCTCGATCCATCCTAATGATGATGTAAATATGTCGCAATCATCGAATGATACATTCCCTACGGCGATGCATATTGCGGTGATAGAAGCACTGCATCATAATCTTTATCGACCTTTGCAGAATTTGATTGATACTATGGAAAAGCAAAAACAAAAATATATGCATCTGGTAAAAATAGGAAGAACACATTTACAAGATGCCGTTCCGCTTACTTTTGGACAGGAAATTTCCGGTTGGCAAATGATGCTTCAGAAAAGTAAACAAATGATAGAAGAAAGTGAAAAATATTTTTTAGGCTTAGCCATAGGTGGTACTGCTGTGGGGACAGGATTAAATAGCCCGGCAGGGTTTGGTAAAGATGTAGCTGAAGTTATTGCGAAAGAAACAGGTATTTCTTTTAAGTCGGAAGAAAATAAATTTTATGCACTTACCGGGCGTGATGAATTTGTTTTTTCTCACGGTGCTTTAGAAGCTTTGGCAACAGATCTAATGAAAATAGCTGATGATATTAGACTCTTAGCTTGCGGACCGCGAGCAGGGTTGGGAGAAATTACACTCCCGGCTAATGAACCGGGCTCATCTATTATGCCGGGGAAAGTGAACCCTACTCAATGTGAAGCACTTACAATGGTAACTTGTCGTGTTCATGGTAATCAAAGTACTATATCTATGGCTTCATCACAGGGGCGTTTTGAACTTAATGCGTATGCGCCGATTATTGCACATACATATATTGAATCTGTTCATATTTTAGGTGACGCTATTCAATCATTTAATGATCATTGTCTAAAGGGAATGACTGCTAATGAAGATAGAATGAATGAATTAGTAGAAAAATCACTTATGTTGGTCACTGCTTTGTCTCCTCATATCGGGTATGAAAAATCTGCAGAGATAGCGAAGAAAGCTTTTCATGACGGGACATCTCTTAAAGAAGCTGCTATGGCATTAGGTTATGTTACAGAAAAAGATTATGACCATATGGTGGTAGCAAAAGATATGACAAAAGTGTAAAAGATAGAGAGGGAAATTACCGAAATAGTTTTATCATAGAAATTGAGGAGTTGTCTATTTCTCTATCACATGTATAAAATGAGCATTTTATTTTTTGATATTATTACCTTAAATAGTGAGTTAGCTTCTTATTGACGCAATCTTAATTTTGTGATATTGTTAATCTATGCTCAAATTGAGCAGGAAGTGATATTTTTAGGAGGAACATTTTATGAAAGGTACAGTTAAGTGGTTCAGTGCAGACAAAGGTTTTGGTTTTATTGAAAGAGAAGAAGGCGGCGACGTTTTCGTTCACTACTCTGCCATTCAGGCTGAAGGCTTCAAAACACTGAATGAAGGCCAAAAGGTTGAATTTGACATCATTGATGGAGAAAGAGGACCCCAGGCTGCTAATGTACAAGTGGTAGACTGATCGCTTACTGAAGCATAAAATACGATGACTGAGTTAAGCAGATGCAGAAATGTGTCTGCTTTTCAAATGCTTTATTATTCCAAATAATCTATGTATCCTTATTAAGAATTTCATATATCTTGACGTTTATATTTATTGGAAAAATTGCTTACATATCATATAATAAATATAGAGAATTTCACGGTGTTATTGAAGGGAGGATTTATCATGGAACTAACAGTACGAGGAAAAAATCTTGAAGTCACAGAGGCATTACATGCTTATGTCGAAAAGCATACAGGCAAAATTCAGCGCTATTTTGATAAACCTTTGAAAATTAATGTGTTGATGCGAATTTCCAATATGACAAAAACTTGTGAAGTGACGGTTTTCGTTGATGGTGTTATTTTGCGGGGCGTGGAAAAATCAAATGATATGTATAAATCGATTGATTTGGTGTTTGATAAAGTAGAAAGACAGATCCATAAATATAAAACACGTTTGGCACGTAAATTTAAGGGAAAAGATGTAATGAGTCAGCAGTTTATTGAAGAAAAAGAACAGTCAACGGCTGATAATGATTTTGAAATTGTTCGACAAAAACGTTTCGTTATTAATTCTATGACACCGGAAGAAGCGGTGTTACAGATGAATTTATTGGGTCATAGTTTCTTTATGTTTTATAACATAGAATCTGATGGAATGGCTGTTGTATATCGGAGAAATGACGGGAAATATGGACTTATTGATTCAGAACATAATTGATAATATTTCACATAGTGAAAAAAAGAGTGGATAATACCGCTCTTTTTTTGACTATATGAACCTATTTTGATAAAATAAATTAGATATTGGCTTATGATATAGTTATATATGTAAATACTAAAAAGTGAAGGAGTAAATTCAATGTTTGACAAGTTTTTAGACAGATTATTTAACGGTTCTAACGAACGGGATATTAAAAAAATGCGTCGAATCGTTGAGGAGGAAATCAATCCCCTTGAAGATTCTCTTCGCAATTTGAGCGATTCTTCGTTAGCAAATAAAACCAATGAGTTTAAAGCACGGCTTGCTAAGGGAGAAACTTTGGATGATATTATGCCGGAGGCTTTTGCGGTTATTCGTGAAGCATCTCGTCGTGTGCTTGGAATGAGACATTTTGATGTACAGTTGATTGGCGGTATTATTCTTCACAGAGGAAATATTGCTGAAATGAGTACCGGTGAAGGTAAGACACTTGTGGCTACAGCACCGGTCTATTTAAATGCACTGGAAGGAAAAGGCGTTCATGTTATCACAGTCAATGATTATTTGGCAAAACGTGATAGCGAATGGATGGGACAGGTCTATAAATTTTTAGGCCTTTCTGTGGGATTGATTGTACATGATCTTGATTTTGAGCAGAGAAAAGTAGCCTATAATTCAGATATTACTTATGGCACAAACAATGAATTTGGATTTGATTATCTCCGTGATAATATGGTCACCAGTTTGGATCAAATGGTGCAGCGTCCGCTTCATTATTGTCTGATTGATGAAGTGGATAGTATTTTGATTGATGAAGCAAGAACTCCATTGATTATTTCCGGGCCGGGGCAAAAATCCACAGATAACTATTATGTAGTAGCGAAATTAGTTCCGCAACTTAAGAAAGAGGAAGATTATACTATTGATGAAAAGCAAAAAACCGTGGCACCTACGGAAGCCGGTGTAGCTAAAATGGAAAAATTGCTTAAAGTAGATAATCTTTATGACCCGGCGAATTTGGAATTGAATCATTTATTTGTACAAGCGTTACGTGCACAAGCTATGATGGAACGTGATAAAGATTATGTAGTAAAAGATGGAGAAGTTATTATTGTTGATGAATTTACAGGGCGTTTGATGTATGGACGTCGTTATTCTGATGGACTCCATCAGGCTATTGAGGCCAAAGAGGGTTTGCAGGTACAAAGAGAGAGTCAGACCTTAGCAACAATCACATTCCAGAACTATTTCCGTATGTATGATAAATTGGCAGGTATGACCGGTACGGCAAAGACGGAAGAACAAGAATTTATCAAAATTTATGGACTGGAAGTTTTTCAAGTACCTACAAACAAGCCAATTCAGCGAAAAGATTTGTCTGATGTCATTTTCAAAACAAAACGTGGAAAGTATAAAGCAGTTGTGAGAGAAGTACAAAGACGGCATGCTTTGGGACAGCCTATTCTTATCGGCACAACATCTATTGAACAGTCGGAGCAATTAAGTCAAATGCTGAAACAAGCCGGCATTGTACATAACGTATTGAATGCGAAATATCACGAATTGGAAGCTCAGATTGTAGCGCAAGCCGGACAAAAAGGGCAGGTGACTATTGCTACAAATATGGCAGGTCGTGGTACGGATATCGTGCTTGGGAAGGATGTTCCGGAGTTGGGCGGATTGGCCATTATTGGGACAGAAAGACATGAAAGTCGTCGTATTGATAATCAGCTTAGAGGTCGTGCCGGACGACAGGGTGATCCCGGTTCGAGTCAATTTTTCTTATCATTGGAAGATGATTTAATGCGTATTTTTGGCGGAGATAATATTAAGAAATTTATGGAAAAAATGGGACTTGAGGAAGATGAAGAAATTAAGAGTTCCATGGTGACACATGCGATTCAAAAAGCGCAGAAGCGTGTAGAAGAAAGAAACTTTGATATTCGTAAATATGTCCTTGAGTATGATGATGTTATGAATCAGCAACGAAAAGTTGTTTATGATCAACGCCATAAGATTTTGGAAGGCAATGATATGAAAGAACAAATTTTGAATATGGTTGATTCGCTGATTCAACGAGGCCTTGATGTGTATGCTAATGCAAAGTTATATCCTGAGGAATGGGATTTTGAGGGATTATTGAAGTATTGTGAAAAATATTTCCTTGCACCCGGTGAAATAACCGTAGAAGAAGTGGAAGATTTAAGTCGTGAAGAGTTGGAAAATAAATTGATTAAAACGGCACACGATACTTATGAAGCGCGTGAACAGTCTATCGGTTCACCGATGATGAGAGAATTAGAAAAAGCTGTTATGTTGAAAGTAGTTGATTCCAAGTGGATGGAACATTTGGATGATATGGATATGCTAAAAGAAGGTATCGGGTTACGTTCCTATGGACAACGAAATCCTATTGTGGAGTATAAAGTAGAAGCTTTTGATATATTTGAAGAAATGCAACAGGCTATGATGGAAACGATTGTATTGTATCTCTATCATATTCAAATTCAATTTGATACGGAGCAAAAACAAGAGCAGCCTATTCAAGCGGAAGATCATCTTAAAGATGCCAAGGAACATTATGTAGATGAAAATACGAATTCGTCAGATGATTAGGATGATAAATTGAAAATTCGATAATGAAAGAGAGATGAATGTAGTGCTGGAAGACTTGAAAAAGACATTGACAGAATTATTGCAACATGAAAAAGAAATAAGGGATTCACTTTGACTTACCTCAGTTGAAGGAAAAAATAAGAAGTTATGATGTGCAAATGAGTGATCCCGATTTTTGGAATCATGCAGATAAAGCAAAAGAAATATCACAGAAAGCGACAGAAGCGAAAGAGGCTTATGACACTTATACTCGGTTGTTTGCTCGTGCCGAAGGGATGAAAGAACTTTTGGATATGGCACTGGAGGAAAACGATCAGGATATGGAAAGTGAGTTGGCAGCAGAAATAAAGGAAATAAAGGAGATTTTGGATAAGAAAGAAATAGAATTACTCCTTAATGAAAAATATGATGCCAATAACGCTATTATTACTTTTCATGCCGGTGCCGGTGGTACAGAAGCGCAAGATTGGACAGAGATGCTTATTCGTATGTATATGAAATGGGCAGAATCAGAGGGATTTGTTTTAGAAGAATTAAATATGCTTCCGGGGGATGAAGCAGGCATAAAGAGTGCAGAATATATGGTAAAAGGGAAATTTGCTTATGGATTATTAAAATCTGAAAAAGGCGTACATCGCTTGGTTCGTATTTCTCCTTTTGATGCAGCAAAACGGCGGCATACTTCTTTTTCTGCTGTGGATGTCATGCCGGAAATTAGTGATGATATAGATATTAATTTAAATATGTCTGATGTGCGTATAGATTATTATCGCTCCAGTGGCGCCGGCGGACAGCATATTAATAAAACCAGTTCTGCGGTGCGAATGACACATATCCCGACCGGTATTGTAGCGGCTTGTCAAAACGAGCGTTCTCAATTCCAAAATAAAGAACAGTGTTTGAGGTTACTTAGGGCAAAACTATTTGAATTGGAAATGCAGAAACATGAGCAAATGAAAAAAGGGATTGAAGGCGATCAGCAGGCTATTGAGTGGGGAAGTCAGATCCGTTCCTATGTATTTCAGCCGTATACTCTCGTGAAAGATAATCGCACGGCGGTAGAAACCGGAAATATACAAGGGGTAATGGATGGAGATTTGAATCCGTTTATTCAAGGCTATTTGAAGTACAAAAAATTTGCGGAAAGATAAGAGGCAGCAGGAAGAAACGAAATGATAAAAGTAGAGAATACGGCATTGAAAGTGTTAGCCTTTTTGATTCTTTTGGGCGCATTGGTGTGTGGATATATTTCATGGGAACGCTATCATGTGGAGAAAAATGCCACAACAGTAGAGATGGTTTATGATTATAATAATATCGTAGAAAGTGCTTCTGTAGAACATACTTCCATGGAGCATCTATTTTCTTTATACAAAAAAAGTGGAATTACTTCACTGGCTGTTTATGACGAAACTTTGGAAAAATTGATGAATCATGGTCATGTTTTAGTGTATCGTGGTTCTGAGATGATGATAAAGTATCATGAGTATGGTGAGAATATTTCTACGAATAAAATTTATATTCAGCCGACGCTTGTTGCGACAGATCGTTCTTATTTTGAGGAATTAAAGAAAAATTTATTCCATCTTCTTGGATCTGATGATATACGAATGGTGACGCTTGATGGCATCGAAACTATTGAAGTGAATGCCAGTTATCACCGGTTTTTAACTATGCCATTAGGTATTTTTGTGTCCACTGTGAAGGACGCTGAAAAAAGTGGGCTATATTTAGTTTTACGTCCGCATAATGAACCTCATATTACGAAAGAGTGGATTGATAATTTTTTGGCGGTAGTGGATTCATCTGACCATATTAGTGCTGTATTATTTCAGGGGAAAGAAGTTTTAGGGTATAAAGAACATTTGGGCTATGTTGCCAATGAATTAAAGAAAAGACATATTCCTATTGCTTTGGTTGAGGCACAAAGTCAGTTAGGGTTTGAAAAACAGGCAGGTATCGTAGATTTAGCTAAACAATCGAATTATCAAGCAGTTCGTGCATATGCGATGTCTAAAGATGAATTAATTAAAATTGATCCGAAAGAAGCAGCATCTCGTTTTTACATCAGTACCATCGAAAGAAATATAAGGTTGAATTTATTCCCTTCTTATAAATTTGCGACAGGTGGTCATACTTTATCGGAAACAAATGCGGCTTATATTTCTGATGTAACAAATCGCATAGAGAATCATGGTTTCTCGGTTGGAAAGGCGTCTGTAATGGAAGCATACTTTCCTAATCAAATCATGAAATCTGTAGCTATCGCTGGGGCTGTCTCTATGGGCGTATGGTTTCTTATTTTACTTATTCCCTATGTAGGGAAATATGTTTGGCCCATAGAAATTTTAGCGGTCATATTATTTGAATTGATGTTTTTCGGTGTTCATGCGACGTTGACTACTCAATTATTGGCTCTAGTTTGTGCTGTGACGACACCGGTTATTGTGGTTACATTATTTATTGATTATTGTTTGAAGCGAAAGAAAGAAGCATATCAATCACGTGGCTATATGGGGATTTTTGGCGAGTCAGTGATTTTACTTTGGATTTGCGGCGCTTTTTCACTTATAGGGGCGCTTTATGTTAGTGGGCTATTGAGTGATATCAGATTTCTTTTGGAAATGGAGATTTTCCGTGGCGTGAAATTAACTTTTGTACTGCCAATTATCTTTATTTCTCTGATATACATACAAAGATTCCCTTTCTTTGGAAAATCTGTATCAGATGGTCATGACTTTATTCGTTTTGTGAAAAAATTCTGTCAAGTAGACATTAAGCTTGGACTATTAGTCTTGTTGGGTGTTTTAGGAGTAGCCGGATTTGTTTTTGTCGGTCGAAGTGGTAATAATGGTGCACCGGTACCGCATTTCGAAATAGTTTTACGTCGCTTTTTAGAATCTATCATGTATGCACGACCACGGGAAAAGGAATTTCTCTTAGGGCATCCGGCTGTATTTCTTTCTTTAGCGGCATTATATAGAAAATGGCCGCAAATTATTCATTATTTGTTGATTGTAGCTGTCACAGTAGGGCAAGGGTCAATAGTGGAAACTTTTGCACATATGCGTAGTCCATTTATATTAAGCTTCATACGAGGTATTGATGGCTTGGCAGTGGGGACTATTGTAGCCGTAATCGTTCTTGTAGGCACGATACTTATTACGAAGATGACAAAATATTTGGGAGATTGCTATGAAAAATAATAATATAGTGATTTCCGGATATTATGGATTTAATAATGCCGGTGATGAGGCGATGCTCTTTGCTATACTTAAAACGTTAGAAACTCATTTCACCAATCCGAATATTACGGTAATTTCCGGGGACCCTAAAAGAACAGCAGATGTTTTTCACGTACATGCAGTCTCACGCTTTGATGGTTTGGGAATTATAAAGAAATTGTGTCGATCATCGCTGCTTATCAGCGGAGGCGGAAGTTTATTACAAGATGTGACCAGTTGGAAAAGCTTAATGTATTATCTAAGTATTATTGTTTGTGGAATCTTTTTCAGAAATAAGGTATTTCTTTATTCTCAAGGCATTGGACCGGTAAAACATCGATGGGTTCAATATATATTGAAAATTGTGTTGGATCATGTTTCTGCTATTACGGTGCGTGATGAAGAATCCAAAAAGTTTTTGAAAGAGTTAGGTGTAAGAAATAGAATCTATTGTACGGCTGATTCAGTTTTGTCTTTAGAACCCGTTTCCAAAATAAAAGGACAAAATATATTAGAAAGATATGGAGTTTCTTTAGAAAAAAAGATTATAGGTATATCCGTGAGACGTTGGTTGGATACCGATATGTGGATGGACAAATTAAATGTATACATGGAGAAACTTAATAAAAATCATGAATATGCATTTGTGTTTATTCCTATGCAGTATCCGGAAGATTATAAGACGGTTTGTGAATATGCTCAGGGGTTACCGGATACATATATTTTGAAAGAAGCTTATGATACAGAAACATTGATGTCTCTTATCGGAAATTTTGATATGCTTATTGGAATCCGATTACATGCTTTGATTTTTGCGGCGCTTATGCATATCCCGGCTATTGGTATTTCCTATGACCCTAAAATTGATAATTTCCTTCACTCTTGGGGGAAAGAATCCATATTTATAATAGAAAATTTTAACGCGGATAAATTGTATGAAGAATCGAAAAAGATGTTAGCGCAAAATCCCGAAGTATATGATTGGTCAAAAGTGGATGAACTCAGAGAAAAAGCTCGTGTAACTATGGAAATATTAAAGGAAATCAGTCATTCCAAGGAGGGGTAAGATGAACAATCTAAGTAATGAAAAGTTGGAATTTTTAAAAGAGAAGGCAAGACAAATACGCATTGAGATCATAAAATCCATTACCGAAGCAAATTCAGGACATCCCGGAGGTTCTTTATCGGCGGCGGATATTATCCCATTGCTCTTTTTTGAGGAGATGAATGTAGATCCGAAACATCCGAAAAAAGCTGATAGAGATAGGTTGGTACTATCCAAGGGACATTGTGCACCGGCGCTTTATGCGACATTAGCAGAAAAAGGGTATTTTCCCAAAGAGGAATTGAAGCATTTGCGACAAGTGAATCATATGCTGCAAGGGCATCCCGATATGAAACATACACCCGGGGTTGATATGACTACCGGATCATTGGGGCAAGGTTTTAGTGCTGCTTGTGGTATGGCACTTGCAGCAAAAATAGATAAAGCTGATTGGTATACTTACGCTATTTTAGGTGATGGTGAAATAGAAGAAGGACAAATTTGGGAAGCCGCTATGTATGCGGCACATTATCATTTAGATAATCTCATTGCTTTTGTTGATAATAATGGATTACAAATTGATGGACAGATTACCCAAGTTATGTCTTCACTTCCTATTTTAGAAAAATTTACAGCTTTTGGTTGGCATACTATTGAAGTAAATGGTCACGATATGAATGAATTGCATTGTGCAATTATGGAAGCTAAAGAAGTCAAGGAAAAGCCAACAATGATTGTGATGAAGACGATAAAAGGTAAAGGCATTCCGGCCATAGAAGATAAGGCAGAATGGCATGGCAAAGCACCGACGAAAGAACAATGTGAAGAATTTATAAAGGCATTGGAGGCGTAATTATGGGAAAAGCGACACGTGATGCATATGGCGAAATATTAAAAGAATTAGGGGCAAAAAATCCGGATATTGTGGTTTTGGATGCAGATTTATCTTCATCTACCAAGACAGCCATATTTGCTAAAGCCTTTCCTCATCGTTTTTTTAATACGGGAATAGCTGAAGCGAATATGATGGGTGTAGCAGCAGGGTTGGCCGCATCCGGGAAGATTCCTTTTGCATCTACATTTGCTGTATTTGGCGCAGGACGAGCTTATGAACAAATACGAAATTCTATTTGTTATCCTAATTTAAATGTAAAAATAGCAGTTACTCATGCGGGATTAACGGTAGGGGAAGATGGGGCAACACATCAGATGCTGGAAGATGTGGCGCTTATGCGTGTATTGCCAAATATGACAGTTATTGTGCCTGCTGATGCAGCGGAGACAACAGCTGCTGTTACTTGGGCAGCCAATTATAAAGGCCCGGTGTATATCCGTATGGGGCGCGCAAAGTGCGAAGATATTATGCCTGAAAATATGGAATTTATTCCGGGGAAAGGAACCATATTAAAAGAAGGAACAGATGTGACTATCATTGCATGTGGAATTATGGTAGCGAAAGCTTTAATGGCAGCGAAACATTTAGAAGAAAAAAATCTGTCAGCTCGTGTGATTAATATGAGTTCTATTAAACCTATTGATAAAGAGTTAATTATTGAATCAGCAAAGAAAACCGGTGCCATTATTACCTGCGAAGAGCATACTATTCATGGAGGCCTGGGCGGTGCTGTGGCAGAGGTAGTTTGTCAATCGCATCCGGTGCCGATGGCAATGATTGGTACCAATGATACATTTGGTGAATCAGGGAAAGCTGACGAATTACTTGAAAAATACGGATTGACAGAAGAACATATCATGGAAGAATCTATAAAGTTGATTGAAAGGAAGTCATAATAAGATGATTACTTTTAGCGATGTTTCTTTGCGATATGACGCACGACATACAGCGTTGAGCAATATTAATATTCATATAGACAAAGGAGAGTTTGTCTTTGTTGTAGGAGCCAGTGGAGCAGGTAAATCTACTTTTGTGAAGATAATTACCCACGAACTTGTGCCGGACAAAGGAGACATTATTGTCGATGGTGTAAAAATAAATGAGATGAAAGCTGCAAAAGTACCATATTATAGACGCACCTTGGGTATTGTATTTCAAGACTTTCGATTACTGACCGAGAAAACTGTATTTGAAAATATAGCATTCGTCTTGCGCGTTACCGGAGCTAAAACAAACGCTATTAAAGAAAAAGTAAATCGGGTACTTGATCTAGTAGGACTTCGTAATAAAGCAAAAGAATTTCCCTCGAAGTTATCCGGTGGTGAACAGCAAAGAGTGGCAATTGCCCGCGCTTTAGTTAATCAACCTATATTGCTTATCGCTGACGAACCCACAGGGAATTTAGATCCGTCTACGTCAGAAGATATCATGAAGCTTTTTAATGAAATTAATCATATGGGAACGACTATTATTATGGTGACACATAATAAGGACTTAGTTAATTCCATGCATAAACGAGTGGTCAGTATAGAAGAAGGCCATATCGTCGGTGATGTGAAGAAAGGAGAGTATGATTTACATGTGTAGCTCTCTTTGTTATTTTTTACGCGAAACAGTGACTTCTCTTGTGAGAAATCGTTTTATGGCAGTAGCATCTATTTTGACCGTAACGCTGTCTATGTTCATTTTAGGAGCCTTTCTTAGTGCTGTTTTGAATATCAATCATATGGCAACTTATTTGGAAAGTCAGGTAGAAATGACCGTTTACTTGAAGGACGGAATTAAGACAGATGACGTGATGGCAGTGGGAAAACAATTAAAACAGCTGAATGGGTTAAAAGGAATTTCTTTTACCAACAAAGATCAAGCTTTGGCAAATTTTCGTGAAAGCATGGGTGATCAAGCTGCTCTTTTAGACTCGATGAATGGGAATCCTTTGCCGGCTTCTTATAAAATTTCATTTCAGTCACCGGATCAGTTACAAGATGCTGTCAATTTGGTAAAAAAATATCCCCAAGTAGATGATGTTCAATATGGGCAAGAAATTGTTGAACAACTCTATCGTGTGGCACAGTTTATACGTATAAGCGGTATTATTTTAATTCTCTTTTTAGCGGCTGCGGAACTGTTTATTATCTCTAATACTATCAGACTGACTGTGTTTGCCCGACGGAGAGAAATTCAAATTATGAAATATGTAGGAGCTACTAATGGATTTGTTCGTTGGCCATTTCTGTTTGAAGGGATGGTCATCGGATTTATTGGTTCAGGTATATCTTCTATCCTTCTTTGGCTTTGTTATCGAATGATTCAAGAAGAAATACATAATGCGGGATTGGTATTTATACCACTTTTAGCGATGTATCCATTTATAGTACATGTGGCGATTTTCCTTTTGGCAGCAGGAATTATTATCGGTGCGTTGGGGAGTGCCATTTCATTGCGTAAATATATGAAGGTATAACTATGAAATATAATCGATACGTATCTGCATTATTGGCTGTTTCCTTATTACTTTCTCCTACTTATTTATCTACGGCTGATGATTTAGATAATGAATTACAGGATGTTCAAGGACAAATTGATGAATCTCGTTCGACACAAGCAAGTTGGCAAGCTATTATTACAGATATTACAGAAAAATTAAAAGCCATTCAAGCTGAATTAGATGAGGCTACGCGCAAACTGCAAGCTATTAAAAAAGAGCAAGATCAAGTCAATCTTCAAATAAAACAGTTGCAAGAAGAAATACAGAAAGCAGAAGTTCAATTACGTGCAAGACAAGCCATTTTAAATAAAAGAGTGCGTGTTATTTATATGCATGGTCAACTTAGCTATATAGAAGTTATCTTAGGAGCAAATAGTTTTAGTGATTTTGCCAATCGTTTGGAATTATTAAAACGCATTATTCGTTCAGATTTTAACTTGATACAAGAAATACAACAAAGAAAAGCAGCTATTGAAGCCAAAAAAGTAGAAATTGAAAAAGAAAAAGCTCGTCTTGACGAATTAGCATCGGAAGCACAAAAAGTACAGGATGAAGTGAAAGCAAAAAAAGCAGAACAACAGCGTGTATTAGCGCATGCCAGAACACAGCAAGATGCAGCGAAACAAATGGAAGCAGATTTAATTGCACGCAGTAATGAAATTCGTCAAATGATTCAATCTCGCATGCAGCAGAATTCCGGAAGTGATCAAATTGTTCATGGCAACGGTACATTTATTTGGCCATGCAATGGACCTATTACATCGCCTTTTGGTTATCGTACACATCCGATTTTTGGTACGACCATTTATCATTCCGGAATTGATATTGGAGTAGATTATAATACACCTATTCATGCGGCTGATGGCGGTACGGTTATTTTGGCAGGCTGGTGCGGTGGCTATGGTAATGCGGTGATTATTGACCACGGAAACGGATTGCAGACATTATATGGACACAATACATCAGTGGCGGTATCAGAAGGACAGACTGTTTCACAAGGACAAGTGATTGCTTATTCCGGATCTACAGGGTATTCTACCGGGCCGCATTGTCATTTTGAAGTTCGGAGAAATGGTGAAGCTGTCGATCCTATGGGTTATTTATGATGATAAAGTTGAGGAAATATTTTCTTTGGTTGATGTCAGTAATTTTTGCTGCTGTACTGATACTTGCGGGTGGCTTATATTATATAACTGACGAACCGGGGGCTTTTATTCGTTTTTGTAGAAACTTTGTTATAGTAAAGAAATATTACTATCGACCCGTATCCGATAAAGAACTATTGGAAAATGCCACCATCGGTATGGTGAAATCCTTACAAGATCCGCATTCTATGTTGATAAGTGGAGATAAATATGAACATTTTATGCAATCCATTAATGCTGAGTATGTAGGCATTGGAGTGGTTATTGGACATACAGCAGAATCAAAGGTGCAAATATTATCCGTATTTCCTGATAGTCCGGCAGAAGCCGTCGGCATTCAATCGGGAGATATTATCCAATCTGTTAATGGAGAAGCTACGCAAGAGATGGCGTTAGACGCAGTGGTAGGGAAAATTAAAGGACCTATCGGTGAATCAGTATCTATTGTTATTCAACGGGATGGGGAAAATATTTCTTATGAAGTAGAACGGGCTCAAGTGTCTTTACCTACGGTCAGTGGTGAAATGCTCACTGATGACATCGGGTATATTCATATATTTTCTTTTATGAAACATACGGATAGCGAGTTTGATAAGAAATTATCCGAATTAAAAGCGCAAGGAATGAAAAAACTCATTATTGATGTACGTATGAATCCCGGTGGTATCGTGGATACCGTGGTTGCTATTGCTGATAAAATTTTGACAAAAGGGACAGTGCTTAGTTTTCATACGAAAAATGGAGAAGATAAAATATTTGATATTCATGGTGTAGAACATGTTATGCCTATGGTAATTCTAATTGATAAAAATAGTGCCAGCGCGTCAGAAATTTTAGCCGGTGCTATACAAGATAAAAAAGAAGGTATCGTTATAGGAGAAAAAAGCTATGGTAAAGGGACGGTTCAGTCTATCATCCCTGATGGAGATGATTCTGTTTTAAAAATTTCCATTGCAGAATATCGTACCGCCGCAGGGCGTAGCATAGATGGAAAAGGTATTGAACCGGATGTGGTTATCGAGCAAACGGGAACAGTGTTTCAGCGTACTAATGATAATGTGTTACAAAAAGCAATAGATACGTTGGAAAAGTAATTAAAAAGAAACCGTGACATCTACAAGAAAGATTGTGTTACGGTTTTTATTTATTAGTCAGAGAATGACAGGGACTTATTATTTTTAGTATAATAAATACATCATTGAGAGAAATATGAATTGAGGTAGTTATGTTTATTGATCGAGTAAAAATTATGGTAGCTTCCGGGGCCGGTGGCGATGGTATGGTTTCATTTCGCCGGGAAAAATATGTTCCCCGTGGTGGTCCCAGTGGAGGCGATGGGGGAAAAGGCGGATCAATCTATGTCCGGGCTAATAAGGAATTAAATACACTCATGCATTTTAGGCGCAAGAGAAAATTTGTTGCCACTAAAGGAGAAAATGGCGGTGCCAAAGAAATGTATGGAAAAAATGGAGAAGATGTTACCATAGAAGTTCCTTTGGGTACAATGGTTTACGATTTGCAGAGCCATGAATTATTGGCTGATATGATTCATGACGGACAAACCGTATTACTTTTGAAAGGTGGACACGGGGGTAGAGGTAATTCACATTTTGCCACCAGTGCTGTACGTGCACCGACTTATGCAGAAAAAGGGGAACCGGGAGAACAAAAAGAGCTCCAATTGGAATTGAAAGTGTTGGCAGACGTCGGGCTATTAGGATTTCCCAGTGTGGGAAAATCCAGCTTGATACGAAAAGTGTCAGGTGCTCGTCCTGAAGTGGCAGCTTATCATTTTACTACTTTAACACCGGGGCTTGGTGTTGTGAATTTAGATGATAGCAGAAGTTTCGTGATGGCAGATATTCCCGGACTTATTGAAGGTGCCAGTGAAGGCGTAGGACTTGGATATGAATTTTTGCGGCATGTAGAAAGAAGTAAGGTACTTATTCACGTATTAGATGCTGCCGGTAGTGAAGGTCGAGATCCAATAGAAGACTTTCATACTATCAATAAAGAATTAGCGATATATAGTCCGGTGTTGGCACAGAAAAAACAAATCGTAGCAGCAAATAAAATTGATTTGATTCAAGATCCGAAAGTATTGGAAGATCTAAGGGAAAAAATCGAAGGAGAAGGATATCAATTTTTCCCTATTTGTGCATTGAACAGCGAAGGGTTGAAACCTCTTTTAGAAGCTGCATGGAAAATATTACAAGAAGTACCGGATATTTCTTTTGAACCGGATGAAAAGACGATTGTATATGAAGCACCGAAAAATGAATTTATCGTCGAAAAAATTGATGATATTTATTATGTAAAGGGAAAACGAGTAGAAAAATTAGTATCTATGACAGATTTTTCCAATACGGTATCACTTAGACGTTTCGAAAAAGCTTGGCGCTTTATGGGTATTGACCGTTTATTGAAAAAACAAGGCATTCAAGAAGGAGATGTCGTTGATTTATATGGCGTAGAATTTTCTTTTACCGATGAGAAAACACATACGACAAATGAAAGTGAGGATTTTTAATGCTTACAGGAAAACAAAAACAATATTTAAAGAGTATGGCACATTCTTTTCCTGCAGTGGTACAAATAGGAAAAGAAGGAATGACAGATCTTGTCCTGAAAAGCGTATCGGATGTATTAAATGCGCGAGAATTAATCAAAATTAAGATTAACCAAAATTCTGCGGAAAATATAGAAGATACAGCGAATTATCTTGGACGAACACTTTCTTGCGAAATCGTCCAAATCATTGGTCGAAATTGTATTCTCTTTAAGCAGAAAGACAAAGAATCTCATTATGAATTACCGAGAAAATAAAAAAGTACGGATAAGTTTGCTTTACAAGTTGAAATGCCTCATGCATTATTATATTTGCACAAATAAAGGGCGTTTTGAATTGAAACATTACGGAAAGTTATTGCTTATATTATTGGGATTTATTATTGTTATAGAAATGGTTTTGTGGACATGGAAAAATGTATAGGCGTTTTTGGCGGTTCCTTTAATCCGATTCATATAGGTCATTTGATATTAGCTGAATCGGCACGACAAGAATTTCACTTAGAAAAAGTAATTTTTATTCCTACCGGAGATACGCCCAATAAAGATATGCATTATGTGGATAAAATAGATCGTTTTCACATGGTGGAATTGGCTATACAAGGAAATCCCTATTTTGAAATTTCGTCTATTGAACTGGAGAGAACCGGACCCTCGTATACAGTAGATACCATTCATCAAGTAAAAAAGATGATAGGAGATGAATATAAAATTTATTTTTTAGCAGGCACAGATGCTGTTGCTGATTTGCCTACTTGGAAATATAATAAGGAATTACTGTCTATATGTGATTTTATTTGTGCCGGTCGACCGGGGAGTACGGATAAGTTAAATAAATCTGTTTCATATTTTGGTGAATTAGGAAAAGAAAGGATTCATTTTTTGAAAATGCTGGAATTGGAAATTTCATCTACTGATTTACGTCGGCGCATTGAAAACAATATGTCGGTTACCTACATGATTCCGGATGCAGTAATTAAATATATAAAAGAAAAACAAATCTATCGAGGCGGAAAATGACAATTAAGGAAATAAAAGAAAAGTTAGAGTCTACATTAACTCATAAACGCTTTGTTCATTCTCTTGGCACATCAGATGTTGCCGGGCGATTGGCGGAATTATATGGCACTGATAAAAAGAAAGCGGAAATAGCTGGATTGCTTCATGATTGTGCTAAAGAATTGACGTTGGCAGAAATGCAAAAAAACGTAGAGCAAGAAGGAATACAAGTCGATGCTGCTGTATTAAAACGGAGAGCATTACTTCATGGACCGGCCGGGAGTGTTTTAGCAAAGACTCTTTACGGCGTGTATGATAAAGAAATTGTACAGGCTATTTATTTTCATACCACAGGACGACCGGATATGACCACGTTAGAGAAAATAGTGTTTTTATCAGATTATATTGAACCGTCAAGAGATTTTCCCGGGGTTGATCAGCTTCGTGAAAAAGCTGAAGAAAATTTAGATGAGGCAGTTATGGCGGCTTATAATTCTACCATTAAATATCTTCTTGACTCAGGTGAATATATTTATGAATTAACTTTTTTGGCACGAAACGATTTGATTTTGAAAAAAGGAAAATAAATGAAAAAGACAAATCGAAGACGAACAATTCGTTATGATCGGATTATAGTGGCTCTTTTAATTGTAAGTGCCATTGCTATTTTAATTTTTTTAATGGCTATGAAAGCCTATCAATATGTCACCCATGATTTATTATCCAATGCGCCTGATGCGCCGGAATACTATTTAATGGTTGGTACTGATGATCAATCGGGGGCGCATGCCGATGCGGTAGTTGTGGTAGCTATTAATCATCAAACACAATATATTACCTTTATATCCGTTCCGGAGAACACTCAAATTTCTCGTGATAATAAACAGCAAGTTTTACTGAAAGATACTTTTATTGAAGGTGGAATTGAAGAAACAAAAAGTGCCGTGGAAAATCTTTTACATATCCGAATGAAGCATTTTATTGTATTTGATAATACATCTTTCTGTGCGATGATGGATAAAATAGGAAAGATTGATTTTTATGTAGAGAAAAATATGATTCATGACGATGCAGATGGAAATTCAGATATTTATTTATTTCAAGGTTATCAGACACTTTCTCCGAATAACGCATTTGCCTATTTGCGATATATTGACAATCAAGACAAGGAAATAGGCCGTTGGCAAAGGCAAGAACGATTGATGAAAGCTATATTGAGTGAGATGCATAACAATTCATCACTTTACAATTGGGGTATGGTATATCATTACTGGAATACTGATGGAACGAGTATGACATCATCGGAAGCTGCTTCATTAGCTTATGATTTTACGAAGTTTCCTTTAGAAAATATCACTTTCGTTATTTTGCCGGGTGAAATAAAAGAAGAAAATAAAAAAACATATTGGCAAATAAATCCTATTGCTGTACAAAAAGTGATCGGATTGACATTACACCAAGAGGAGGAGACAAATTAATGGAAAAAGAATTACAAATTATTTGCGACGCTATTTCGTCGAAAAAAGGGGTTCTTATTAAAATTTTAAAAGTTCGCGATATTACATCTATTGCCGATTATTTTATTATTTCTACGACTACAAATAAAAAGCAGTGCCAAGCGGCAGCTGATGAAGTGGAAGATAAAATGAAAGAAATAGGAAATATTCCTCTGCGAAAGGAAGGTTATCGAGAGGGACAATGGATTCTTTTAGATTTTGGTGATGTGGTTGTTCATGTTTTCACAGACGAAGAACGTCGGCATTTTGATTTTGATTCTTTGTGGGCAGAAGCTCCGGAGGAAAGCTATCACAACAAAGACGTAGGAGTGACTCATGGAGAGTAATCACGAAATATCAGGAAGAAGAAAGGAAAATTCTATTGCTATATTGCCGGTGGTGCGTGTAGCATCCTTTGGTGTTTTTCTTGATGGCGGGACGGGGAATACGGCTGATGACATTCTTTTGCATAATGCGCAGCAAACACGACCGGTAAAAGAAGGGGAGCGTGTGGAGGTATTTCTTTATCATGACCCGCATCATAGATTGACGGCCAGTATGAATTTACCTAAACTTGCCATAGGAGATATAGGATATGCCAAAGTGTTATCTACCACTCGATTTGGTGCTTTTGTTGATGTAGGAACAGAGAGGGGGATTTTTCTTCCATTCTCTGAAATGACTGAAAGAGTGCAAGAAGGTCAATCTATTTGGATAAAACTTTATGAAGATAAAACCGGCCGTTTAGCCGTGACTATGAAAGTTGATAAAGAAATGATTCGTATCGCTCGCCCTATTAGAAATAGAAAAAAAGGAGATACGTTGACCGGTACTATCTATAATTTAACATCCAAGGGTGCTTTCTTGATCACAAAAGATAGAGAACTTGGATTTATTTATAAAGATGATATAGTAGGCGTACTTCAAATAGGAGCAGAAGTGACAGGACGAATTACTTATATTCGTGAGGATGGACATGCGAATGTATCCATGCGGGCACAAAAAGAAGAAGCAATTCATTCGGATATGGAAATTCTTATCGCCTGTATGGAAAAACATCAGGGTGTTCTTCCCTATACAGATAAGAGTCAGCCTGAAGATATTCGACAAAATTTACACTTAAGTAAAGCAGCTTTCAAAAGAGCGGTAGGACATTTGTTGAAATTACAAAAGATTGTTGAAAAAAACGGACAATTTAAGCTCAAGAATTAGATGTGAGTATTTGCGGATAAATAAAAAGATTGTCATATATGCTGAAATTTGTGCATATATGACAATCTTTTTTATGGTTTCTGATTCTCTATTACCATTTTTACTATGAATGTATCTATTTTAATGGAATAATTATATCTTTTGCCTTGGGTTGATTTTTTGATGATTTTTGTTTCTTTTGTTGCTTCTGCTTCTCTTTAGCGGCTGCTTGGCGTTTATTTAGTTCTTCTTCTGTTAAATATATCCGATACTGAGGCGTAGAAGATACTAATGCATTAATTTCAAATAAACGATCCCACGGGAAGCTTGCAGATATTCTATGAGGATCTAATCCCATTTTCCGCTTGGCAAAATTTTGTAATTTAGCACGCATTTCATTTTCAACAAGTGGTGTTACGATTTCTTTATTGTACTTTATTTTGCAATAACGGCGTAATTCATTTCTGATATTTGCTTGATATGCCCAGTTGTCAATATATTGTTCTATTAGCATATTTTTATGATCTTCTGCAGTCATAGATGAAGCTAATACGGCTTGTGCAATGGCATATCCTATGGTATTACTTGCAGTATTCCAACCATTATAAGCAGCGACTTTATAAAGTAATTGATTTTTTACCATCAAATTCATGAGGGTATTATCAGATCCATTAGCGAAATATACGTCTACCATGGCTAAAGGAATACCGTGGTCAATAACGGTTTGTACTTTATTTACAAAATCTATCGTGCTTGGCTTTAACATAGCAAAATTATTGAATTGACCGGATTCACCGGTAGAAGTAAGCGGCGTATTGACCGCTAACATAATATCCGGTTTTCCCTTATGAATCATGACTCCGCCTACTGCGTTGACATGTTGGATAATCGTTTGTCCGATAGGCTGATTTTCATAAGAGGGGACAGTGGATGCGCCCCGACCTAAAGGATAAATGACATCAAATGAGGGCGTTTGATGATTTGATTTGACATGATAACGTGCAATAAGAAGTAGAGCCAATTGATCAGCTCCCGGAAAAGCACCAAAAGAGTCTTTCTTTAAATGTTTTGCGTTCTCTTTTTGATACCGAGCTTCTAATGTGGTTTGCGAATGTTTGCTATTATCATCGTAGCCTTCACAGAAATAGTCAAATACACCATCCTTAGCATCTTCGACTAATTTGTTATTGATAATATTATTTTTTGTTCGACGACGAAACCAATCTTGCAGATATTCGGTAGGGACAGTTAGTTTTAATGCCAGTAATTGGGCAGATTCATCAGCTGTGATAGTACCGAGATCTTGTTTGTCTTGTAATCCGGCAATTTGATAAATATCATTGCCGTATTTATCATAATAATATGGTTCTACGCCACCACCGGAAGCATAGGGAGTGCGCATAATCGTGCTGAAGGCGTAAATAGGAATGTGAGGATATTTTTTATGTAGTTCACGTATGCGATTTTCGCGTGTTTGAAGAGTCTGTAAACTTTCGTTATGTTTACGTGAATCGACAAGCCCACCGTAGATGACGGTGTCTGTGGATAAAATAATAACATCTGCTTTGGATGCGTTTTCCTCAACCC
The DNA here is from genome assembly GCA_001553355.1 of Veillonellaceae bacterium DNF00626. Taxonomy (GTDB): domain Bacteria; phylum Bacillota; class Negativicutes; order Veillonellales; family Dialisteraceae; genus Dialister. Next base: position 101,611 of record KQ960876.1, on the reverse strand, counting down.
ATTTCCATATTTGATCCGGGAAACCTTGATAATTTTTTCCGGATAAATAAATGGCCGGAGGAGTTAATACATCATATCCTGCTTTTTTCGCGGTGGATACTGTATAGGTATAACTTACCGGACGATCATCTTGCGGTACCAAAAGGATAGTTTTTGCAGTAACAGATGGAGTAAATAAACCGAATGAAAGTGTCAGCACGAGAGTAATTATTTTTTGGTAAAACATATATACCTCCTTTTGATATATTTTTTGACATATTTTACTCATTATAACATTTTATGAAATTTTCGGGAGAGACGAAATGAATGTGTAGATGAAGGAGAGAAATTTGAAGAAGTAGCAGGGGATGAAGTAATGGAGAAATGAAAGAAAAGGATTGAAATTCTATGTCTTGAGATGGCATGGTAGTATATTATCATGTGTAAAAAATATTTGACAAGAAACAGAACGTGTATTATATTTTGGTTAATTACTTTTGCTTTTTTACAAATAATTAATGCATATCATGAATAGTATTTCTATAAGGAGATTTATGATGAACAGAATAATGCATTGTATGAAGAAAAAGAGAAAAGGATTTATGTTGTTGGAATTGCTTTTGGTGATTGCCATTGTAGGTATTTTGGCGGCGGTAGCTATTCCTCATTTCACCGGTATGACTGATGAGGCGAAGATAGCACGGATTCAGGCAGATTTATCTACTATCGGTTCCGCGGCTGAGATGTATTATGTGCGAAATGGAACTTATCCTTCGGCTGTGGCGGATCTGGTTTCTTCGGAGGGAAAGGAAGGTTTTCTTCGTAGTGATCCGGTACCTCCGGCAAAGGATGTTTCATATGCTATTAATAAGAAAACAGGTGAGGTGACTTGTTCTTTTAAGGGCGTTACATATTCGTCTTTTGGTAAGAAAGCAGCGCAGTAGAGGAAATTTTATGGAAAATTTATGGAGATATCGGGCATTAGGGCGCTTTTGGCGCGATGGCAAGGTATCTCTTTTTTTGTGGGTTTTATGGCTTTCTTTGGCCTTTTTCCTTTGGCTGTATTCTCCTTTTTTAGCACTTGTTTGGCTTTTGATTTTTCCGGCGGTAGAAGATGCACGAACCGGTTTTGTATCTGATACATGGGCTTTGGGCACGATGATAGTTGGTTGTTTTGATGCATTGATGATGGGGCGTATGTGGGATGCTTTTCTTTCTTTTGCAGGAGTAACTTTATTTTTTGTTCTTCTTTTTGTTTTGGCTCGTGGGGCTATAGGAGCCGGAGATGTCATTTTGTCCTCAGCTGTGGCATGGTGGTTTTCTCCTTTGTCTGCTGCATTTTTTGTATGGCTTTCTTTTCTGAGTGCGGCTGTTTTTTCTGTTGTTTTACTTTGTAGAAGGAAGCAGTCGTTGCAGTCAGCGATTTTCTTTATTCCTTTTATTTCATTAGGTGGAGTGTGTGCGTATGGGTTCTCTTTGTCACCGTGGTGGTGGGAGATATGCCGGTTATATTTTGGTTGAGCTTCTTTTTGTGGTAGTACTTTTATCCGTATCTTTGGGGTTTGTATGTCTGTCATATGATCGATGGCTCGAGGAACATAGATTAGAGGTGGCGACGATGGAGCTTTCAGCGGTTATTCGAGAGGCACAGATAATGGCTCGTTCCGGTGGGAAGGGTGGGATCAACGGAAATATGGGACCGGTAATGTTTACTTGTGAGAATGGTTCTGATGGGAGAGTGCATTATCGACTGGCACAGAATGTGATGAATGTGCAGCCGGCGGGGGTGCTTCCGGAAGGTGTTTTTTTAGCGAATGGTGCAGCGCTTATTATTTTTTATAAAAATCGTTTTGCTGCTAAAGATAATGATTCGGTAATAACCTTATATACGAAAAAAAGGAAATTTTTTCGTTATATTACGATAGCGATGTATACAAAACGTGTGCGTGTGACAAGTGGGTGACTATGAAACGTAGAAAAGGAGTATTTCTTTTATGGACTGTCATAGTGGTGGCAGTTGTATTACTTTTACTACCTTCTGTATTTTTGGGTATACGAGAAACATTTCATCGAGAACGTATAGGAGAAGTGGTGGCGGATGAAATGTTTTTAGTTCAAGAAGTATTGGAAATACAAAAATACAATCGTGTATTTCATGAATCTGTACCTTATCCGACGGGAGAAGTAATGCGTAACGGAAGAGTGTATCAAGTTTCTCTTAAAGAGATAAGAATTGATGTGGACGGTGTCCCGTTAACAGAATTGGTTTGTACAGTATCAGCAAATGGAAAATTCTCTTTTTCTGCTACTCTTGATATGGAGGTGCCGAGATGAGGCATAAAGGATTTATTTTAATGGAACTTTTAATAGCACTTATGCTTATGGCGTCTCTTGCATTATTTATATTTCCGTTATTTCGTGAGTTCTTATCCGGGGAAAGACTTGTGATGGAGCGAAGTCAAGCGGTAGAACAAGGCGTCTGGGCGACAGATCTTATGATTGAGCATATAAAAAATAATCGAGCACGGACGAAAGAAGCAAAAGAAGGAGATAGATATGCGTTTTACCGTGGTAATCTGATTCGGGAACGATTGCGGTATGAATTTCGTTTGATTGGGAAATCTTTGTATGTACAGCTTTATAACGGTGTTATTCAACCGATTACCGGCGGTAGTGAAAAAGAAGGGGATGTAAAAGTATTTCCACTGGCAGATGGCAGAGTTTTTCGAGTGAAACGTCATGGGTTAGTAGAGATTTTTTATAAATTCGGGAAAGAAAATGGAGAGCAGCTTTATGAAATACGAACAGCAGTGGTCCCTTATGAAGATTTATATCAAGGAAAGCGTTATGCGTCATCATAAAGGAATGATAGGTCTTACCATTTTATTATTTTTATCAGCACTTATGACTATTACAGCAGCATTTCTCTTTTATCAATCTCGAAGTATGATGGTGCGCGAGCGTTATAAAAATGCTATTTGCGCACGATATATGGCAGAAAGTGGAGCAAATTGGGCACTGGAATATATAAAAAGATATGGAATAAAAAAGAAACAAATTACGTTCCCTGTTGGTGATGGAGAAGCGAAAGTGAAAATAAAGGAAATAAAAAACAGCGGCAAAGAAAAATTGTGGGAAATTACATCGGAAGGATGTGATAAGAAAACAGAAACTGTGGGCGGAGTGACATTACTTGTATCTGTAAAAGAAAAGGGTAAAGTAGAAGTAGAATATATTAAGAGCGATAATGTCTATCAAGATTGGAATTCATTATATGGGAAGTAGTGATATAATCAAGTAAAATAAAATGATATAAAAATTTTGCAAAATAATTATGAATAAAGCTGAGATAAAAGGATGGATTTTTGAGTATAGTCAAGATGTTAAAAGTGGGGGAAATCAAGAGTGGTAAGGTATAAGGAATTATGGGTACATGGGATAAGTGTATTAAAAAAGAGATGGCCTTTTACTGCACCGTCAGTATGGATTTGGTTTGACGGTAATCAATTATGTGCTAAGGTTGTGACTGATGAAGAAATACAAAATATTGATGAAGAAAGAAAAGATTATACGACCACTTTAGTGAATGATGTTATTACGGCTACATTACCGGAGAAGTCAAAAGAAGGCTTTATTTCAGCTTTTCAGGAACTTATTGAAAAAGGAATACCAAAGAAAGTTTGGCATATTTTATATAACTGTAGTGATTTGCGCTTGGCATCAAAGCGATTTCCGGCTATGACAGATGAAGAATTAGAAGAAACACTTTATTGGGATCAGGATAGGATGTTTACCGTCTCTTTTGACGTATCTGTGGCATGGGATATTATTTCTCATGATGCTATGGATTGCGTGGTTTCTGCTACTGCCGTACGTAAAACGGTTGTAGATGATCTGATGGCAGCAGCAAAAGCTGAAATGATTCAAATAAAACAAATCGTTCCGTTGACAGCACTTATTCGAGCTAACCATAAAGAGGGATTTTATTTATTTTGTAAAGAAAAATCAGCACTTTTTATTTCTCGTCATCGGCGAGGAGAATCGATGAGAATTATACCAAAAGAAACCGCGATGGAAATAGGGAAGGTATTTATTACAAGACAACGAGAAGTGTATAGCATTCGATCGGAAGATATTATGATATTTCCATTACATGATTGCACGGCAGAAAGTTTTTCCTATTGGAAAACGTGCATTTCCTTTTGGAAAAGCAAAAATAATAATGAAGAAATTATGACTAATGATGAAAACGTAGAAAAAATAGAAACGGCAGAAGATAGCTATGCGAATATAGTGAAAAACTTTATGAACGAACTTCCTTCGACGTGGTGGAAGGACATGGAACAGACGAATATTGATTTTCTTTTTCATCGGAACACTGACTTAGGAAATGAAAATACAGAAACTCATAAAATGGTATGGAAAAATGCTACTGTGGCTATTTGCTTATTAACATTTTTTTATAGTGTTTACGGTGGATATGTATATTATGAAAAAGAGCAGACTCAAGAAATTCTGTTAGGAAAAGAAAATTTGCGGCAACAAATGGAGAATGAGAAGAAAATATTAAAAGAAGAGGCAAATCGGATAGATGAATGGAAAAATATAGAAAAAGAAAATGAACGATGGGAATCAAAATGGGTAATGTTGTCAGAAGCGACACCTTTAGGCGTAGTTATTCGAGAAATTCATGCAACAGATGAAGATATTACTATTAACGGTAGTGCATCGAATAAAGAGAAAGCCGAAGAATTTATGGGAAATATAGAACGCTTTTGGCAAGTGAAAACGATTATGCACATGAAAGGACATGGAAAAGGTTTATCTATGATGACCTTTTCTATTACCTGTAAAAGGCAAAAGGAGGATGCATGATGGGAACAAGAAAAATTTGCCTTTTAACGATTTGCCTATGTTTTACATTAAGTCTTTTCATTACTACAAAAATACAAGAGATGAAAGAAGAAATACAAGAAACAGAAAAAATAATTACAAGCATTGATGCCTGGGAAAGTAAGACAAAAAAAGAAGGACGAACGAAATTTTTGAATAATTTCTTGCGAAAGCCGAGCATGACAGATATTTCCCAATCATTTGAAGAAGCCGGCTGTTACATAGAAGAAATAGAAGAAAAAACGTCAGAAGAAGAAAGACCAATTATCATATTTCATGTAAAGGGAAAAGGAAAATTTTCTCAAATTGCGACAGCTTTTGATATGATAAGCACTAAAGATATATGGATGAATGTAGCACTTCGGGAAGCGACGGTGAAAGATGATAATATCGCTTTTCAAGTTGATATATGGGCTTATGATGATAAAACTAATAAGGGAAAAGAAATATCACACTTATAGCTATAATGGAGCTCAGTAAGTGTTATCGAAAATATAAATTGAAGTTTTGTAACGATAAATTTTGGAAATGAAAGATTAGTCAATAAAAGAGGCTGTGAGATAATGCAAATGTATTATCTTACAGCCTCTTTAGGTACGTCCGATTTGTGAATCAGGTACGAGGTAAACGGACGACTTTTTGATAAAGAATCCACAGTACAATTAAGTTGATGGCGATGTCGGGTAGCATGACACTGCTGTTGTAACTAATTGAATAGAGCCACGGATTCATGCCTGCCGGTGCATATGCAGCAAAGACGATAGCACCGGATAGAATGCTGCAAATCATGCGGCAAAGCATAGCACCAAGTGCGACCAAGAGTCCCTTATACTTAGCAGGATACGTTCCTGCAAGTCCTGCCAGACCAAGCACGCCGTATGCCAGTAGGTAATCCAATAAAATGGATAGCGGCTGTAGGGAATATTTGGCACCGATCAAAAAATGTAAAGCACCGTATGCGATGCCTGCCAGTATCCCCGCCCAAGTTCCTCGGCGTAAGGCAAATAATAAAAGAGGTACCATGTGTGCTGCATGAATCGATCCTCCTTGGGGCATTTTCCAAAAAGTAATCCAGCCCAATATGAGTGTCAATGCTACACAAAGTCCTCCTTCGACTATGGTTCGTGTATTCATATTATCCCTCCTTTCGCGCAAGTCACCCCACACGAAAACGGGGGTGCTCCCTACGCAGGTATTAACCTACAGGTTCAAAGGGTCGGACGTATGTCCTCTCAACAATATGTTCCCCTGCACCATAATATCAGTATAAATGGCACGCATCGGTTTGTCAAAAGAAAAGTTGTGTCAAGAAAGTTGGTGTAAATTCTTTCAATATTAGTACTAATAGCTTATGCAGCAATAGTGGGAGCACTTCCATTTACACCCATGGAGGCGGCCACTTTGAGAGAAACATCTTCGGTTAATCCTTTTATTTCCATATATTTTCGTTGTAGCATTTTTCATTTCCATTCATTAAAATAGAATCCATTAGTCTTAAAATACTACTTACATTTGGAAATATACGAATAACACTTTCTCTTTGTTTTATTTTTCCATTCAATCGTTCCATCATATTTGATGTGACGTGATTGCTAATAGTAATAATGTACGTTATAATGTACGCAAGGGGGGCGATATCATGTTACATGTGAATGTTACAAATTTTAGAAAAAATATATTTGGGTTATTGGAACAAACGGTTACATATAATGAGCCGGTTAATGTCAGTACGAAATCGGGGAATGTTGTTTTACTTAGTGAAGATGATTATAACGGACTTATGGAAACGGTATACTTAATGTCTATTCCCGGAATGAAAGAAAAGCTTGTTGAAGGTAAAAATACACCGATAGAAAAATGTATTCCGGAAGATGAGGTGGAGTGGTAATGTATACCATCGTCTATACCAAAGGGGCAAAAGCGGATATTTCTAAACTTAGGGTGGTAGGATTAGCAGTAAAAGCAAAGGCTTTGGTAGAGTTAATAAAGAAAGATCCGTTTCATGTACCACCACGATTTGAAAAATTGGTGGGAGATTTAGATGGGTTATATTCAAGAAGAATTAATATCAAGCATCGTTTGGTATATGAAGTTATTGAAGATGTAAAAACAGTAAAAATTATTAGCATGTGGAGTCATTACGAATTTTAATAAATGAAAAAAGCACTCAATAGGGTGCTTTTTTATTGGAAAGGAGAGTCTATGAATGGATATAAAAAATACGAACAAGAGGAATGGTGGAAAATGAAACATCTTGAGAGGCAAAGAAATATTGCAGGCGCTATTATGTGTTTAGTAGTATGGTACACAATAGGGAAATAATGGGAATTGCTTAGAAATTCAAGCGAAAAGTCTTTTTTGTTAATTTTGAAAAAGGGGGTAAATTTTGATAATTTAAGGTTCTTTTGTGTTACCAACAAGGGCAAGAAAAAAGACCGGTATAATGCGGGCTTGTAACGCTTTTTAACTTGTTTGTACTTCATGTTACTTTGTAAAATAAAAAATGGCGGAGCGGGTGGGATTCGAACCCACGGTACATTGCTGTACAACTGATTTCGAGTCAGCCCCGTTATGACCACTTCGATACCGCTCCGTGTTAAAATTATCTTGTTTCATTGAAGAAACAATTCATTAGTTCTCGACATTTTATTTCTTCAATGCCGGAAATAATGGTAATGCCGGTGTCCCATTTTGAAAAAGATTTTATGGGATACAGGGCATTGGTAGTTCCGTATTGTGCATTAGCTGAGCCATAAACTACACGGGATATGCGTGAATTTATGATGGCACCGGCACACATAGGACATGGTTCTATGGTAACATAAAGGGTAGAACCCGTCAAACGCCAATTATGGAGTGTTTTTGCGGCTTTTTTTATGGCTAATATTTCTGCGTGGGCTGTGGCATCCGGTAAAGATTCACAGAGGTTATGCGCAGAGGCAATAATGCTGTTTTGATATACTAAGATAGCACCAATGGGGATTTCTTTTAATTTGAGCGCTTTTTTTGCTTCAATTAGTGCTAAATTCATGTAATCTGTGTCGGTCATATTTTTCTCCTACGATTCTTTTTTATATTATAAACGGTTTATTTGTAAATTTCAGTAGCCAAGAAATTTGAAAAAGGATACAATAAATAAAATGAAATAGTGAAAAGGAGATTTGATATGAAAAATCAACAGATGAATGCGAAAGCTCTTAAATTTAAAAATTATTTGGATGGAAATAATTTGGCTTATTTTCATTGTAATGAGTTGGGTGATGATGCACATACGGTTATTTTTCAGTCGCAAATTCCCGTAAATGATATATATTTGCCGGTAGGAATTATTACAGATGATACAATTTATACGATTATACGTGTGCAAATAGCCGAAAAGGTGGTATCTCAAGGGATTCAATCAAAGTTGGAAGAGTATATTAATGTTTTGAATAGGAATTATAAAGTGTTTAAATACATGATTACTGAAGATGGGTCTATTTTTTTGGATGCTTGTTTACCAAGTAGTCAGGCGTGTTTTGATGCAGAAGTGGTGCGGGCAGTATTAGATGTCATTATTGATCATTTACAAAAAGAATATATTTCGCTGATGAATCAAATGAAATAACCAAAAGAAACCAAAAGCCGATGAGTGTCTTTTTATTAGATGCCATCGGCATTTGTTTTATTTTGTAAGAAAATATGTTGAAAATGATAATCATATGTGGAAGTTGAGAATAAAAAATGGTAAAATATAAGGGAATATAAGGAAATATGCGAATAGAGGAATATGACAATGGCAAAAAAAGTAAATTATCGGTGGAAGTTTAGATCAGATAGTGACGTGAATAATGAAATTCCGAGTTTTTTTCAAAGACATAATATACCGGAGGGAACTGCGAAAATTTTATTTCGTCGGGGTATAAAAACTGAAGATGCATTAGGTCATTTTTTGTATGATACGTTAGATGATTTAGCAGATCCTTTTTTGATGAAAGGAATGGAAGCAGCGGTAGAACGTATTTTATCGGCTATTGAAAAAAAGGAGAAAATAGTTATTTACGGTGATTATGATGTAGATGGAATCACTGCTACATCAATCATGATTCGTGGGTTAAAGAAATTAGGCGCAAATGTTGATTTTTATATTCCTCTACGGGAAGAAGAGGGATATGGATTAAATGAGAAAGCCATTCACTATTTAGTGGATCAAGGGTTTGCCTTGCTTATCACTGTGGATTGTGGGATTGCTTCGGCTGATTTAGTGGCTAAGGTTTCTCATTTGATAGATATTATTATAACGGATCATCATCAGATACCACCGAATATACCTCAATGTGTATCGGTATTGGATACACATAGAGATGATTGCATGTATCCGTATAAAGATATGGCAGGGTGTGGGGTGGCGTATACTGTTTGTCGCGCGTTGTTTTTGCGTAAATATGGTGAACGGTATGAAGATACATTAGAATTGGTTGCATTGGGCACAATTGCGGATGTAGTGTCATTAACAGGAGAAAATCGTATATTGGTTCGTGAAGGAATGGCAAGATTTCTTTGTACACCTATTAAAGGGTTATCTGCGTTGTTATCTATTACGGGCCTTGTTAATGAGAATACGAAAACCTTTCATAGCGCAGAGCAAGTATCTTTTGGTTTGGCACCGCGGTTAAATGCTGCCGGTCGAATTGCCCATGCAAAATATGGTGTGGAATTGATGCTTACGGATGATGGTGAAACAGCGGAAAAATTGGCACGTAAATTATATGAAACGAATAATGAGAGGAGAGTTATCGAGAAAGATATTTATGAAGAGGCTATCAAACGTATTGAGGAATTACATACAGAAGATGACATGGTACTGGTCATAGATGGAAAAGATTGGCATCCCGGAGTTATCGGCATTGTAGCTTCTCGTGTGCTTGAACTTTATCATAAACCAGCGTTAATTTTGACTATTCGTGATGGTGTGGGAAAAGGATCTTGTCGAAGTATTCCTGCTTTCAATATCTATAAAGCTTTGTCGCATTGTTCTGACTTATTAATTCAATTTGGCGGGCATACCATGGCAGCCGGATTTAGTATTAAAGAAGAAAATATTCCGGCGTTCCGTCAAAAAATAAATCAATATGCGAAATCTATATTAAAACCTGAAGATTTTCTTCCGATCTTAGAGATAGAAGACAGGTTAGCTTTGTCTGAGTTTACGGTACCTTTTGTGGAATCGTTGGATTTACTTGAACCTTTTGGTTGTGATAATCCTAAGCCGCTTTTTGCAGCTCGTAATTTGTATGTAGAAATTGCGAGATATATTGGGCAGGATAATAAGCATATAAAATATCAGTTAGGGCAGCAAAATTCTTCGATAGATGTTTTATTATGGAATGTCTGTCAGGAAAATGTATGTCATGTCGGTGATGTTGTAGATATGGTGTTTGAGCCGGAAATTAATAACTGGTATGGTAAGCGAGTGCAGTTGATAGGAAAGGATTTACATATACAACGTGAACCGTTTTTAACACGGGAGTTATTGGTTAGTATGTTTTTACAGCTAAAAAAAGATCCTATGTTATTAGAGGGGAAAGCTGTTTATAAAGTGGAAAATGATATATATAGAAATTTGAAGAGTAAAATGACGAAAAATCAAATTGAAATAGCATTATCCGTTTTTGAGGAGTTGAAAATCTTAAAGAGATGTCATCAATCAGGGACTGATTATTATCAAATGCCGGCAAAATTTGGTGAGAAAATGGATTTAACATCATCTTGTATTTATGAGCAGTATAAAAAGTAAGGAATATTATAATGAATGAAAAGAAAATATTGAAGGATGTATGTACAAATCAATTAGAGTCAGCGGTAGAACCGAATGGAATGATACATACTGATGCATCAGCCACTACGTTGGCAGAATTTTTAATTCGACAACAGGAATATGTAGAAAAGGCGAAGGGAAATACGGATTTTTCTGAAGAAAAAGAAACTGAATATAAAAAGCTAATAGATAAAATCGGTTCGTATATAAAAAATAAAGATCAAATGGACTCTATTAAAAAGGCTTATGAATTGGCAGATAAGGCACACGACGGGCAAACGCGAGCTACCGGAGAACCTTATATCATTCATCCGTTGGCGGTGGCCTATATTTTAGCGGAATTGCGAATGGATGAAGAGGGGCTTATTGCAGCGTTACTTCATGATGTGGTAGAAGATACGGAATATACCGTAGAAGATATTAAAAAAGCTTTTGGTGAAGAAATTGCTTTTCTGGTAGATGGAGTGACTAAATTATCCAAATTTCACTACAAGGATAAGGAAGATCAACAAACTGAAAATTTTAGAAAAATGTTTTTAGCGATGGCAAGAGATACTCGTGTTGTTGTTATTAAATTAGCCGATAGATTGCATAATATGCGTACTTTAGGGGTATTTCGTCGAGAGAAGCAGGAAAGAATTGCTAAGGAAACAATGGAAATTTACGCACCATTAGCTCATCGCTTGGGAATTTATAATATCAAATGGGAGCTGGAAGATTTATGTTTCCATTATCTTTATCCCGATGAATATTATGATTTAGTTCGACAAATGAGGCAGAAACGGAAATTTCGAGAAGAAATAGTCAATGATACCATGGCGGTTTTACATCGGCATATCGAAGAATCCGGTATTGAGGCGAAAGTCACCGGACGACCGAAACATTTTTATAGTATTTATAAGAAAATGAAACGTGATAATAAGGATTTATCACAAATTTATGATTTATATGCGGTTCGTGTTATTGTTGACACGATTCCGCAGTGTTATGCTGTCTTGGGTATTGTGCATTCTCTTTGGAAGCCGCTACCAAATCGCTTTAAAGATTATATTGCAGTGCCTAAGCCTAATATGTATCAATCTCTTCATACTACGGTTATAGGAACGAGGGGTCAGCCGGTAGAAATACAGATACGTACGTGGGAGATGCATCATATATCGGAGTACGGCGTAGCAGCCCATTGGCGGTATAAAGAAGGGAATAAAGGGGGAAATAAAAATTTTGATGCCAAAATTACATGGCTTCGTCGGCTTTTAGAATGGCAAGATACTTCTAATTCAAAAGAATTTATGAATGCTTTGAAATTAGATGTATTTTCTGATGAAGTTTTTGTTTTCACTCCAAAGGGTGATGTCATTAATTTACCCAAAGGTTCCATTCCTTTAGATTTTGCTTATCGGATTCATACGGAAGTGGGAAATCGTTGTGTGGGTGCTAAGGTTAATAACAAAATTGTGCCGTTGGATACAAAATTGAAGAATGGAGATATTGTATCAATTATTACATCAAAAACAGGAAAGCCCAGTTACGATTGGATTACTATGGTAGGGTCGACAGAAAGTCGAGCGAAAATTCGCAGTTGGTTTAAAAAGGAAAATCGTGAGGAGAATATATCACGGGGGCAAGAACTTTTAGCCACAGAAATAGAAAAAGCCGGGTATAAATGGAAAGATGTGATTGGTAAAGATAGATTAGATAAAGTAGGGATGTATTTCAATAATATGTCTGAAGATGATTTATTGGCATCCGTAGGGTTTGGAGGATTGGCGTCTAAAAGTGTAGCTCTTAAGTTAATTGATTTTTATCAAGAAGAAATAGCTGTTAAAAATGTAGCTCCGAAGACATTGGAAGAAGATGTAGAAAAATTAAAAATAACAAACGTGAAAAGCCGAGGCGGAAATGGAATTTTAGTTAAAGGTGAGAGCGGATTGGATGTTCATTTAGCTAAATGTTGTAATCCTGTGCCGGGGGATGAAATTATCGGATATATTACACGTTTGCATGGAGTGTCTGTTCATCGGGCTGATTGTTCCAACGCTATTCACTTTTCGGATAAGGCTCGAGAGATTTCAGTAAAATGGGAATCTTCTACCACCGGTACATTTTTAGTTAATATTAAAGTTATATCCTATGATCGTACAGCACTTATTGCAGATATATTAGCGGTATTTGCCGACATGAAAATGATTATTTCCTCTGCAAATGCTAAGGTAGACGATAATGGAATGGCTATCATGAAATTGGGGATACAAATCAAAGATTTACATCAATTAGATTATATTATGACGAAAATTCGCCGTATTAAGGGCGTTCATTCGGTGTATCGTTCACAATCGGAAGGAGAGTAATATGCGTGCAGTTATTCAGCGTTGCAACTATTGTCGAGTGTTTTCTGACAACCAAAAGGTAGGAGAAATAGGAAAAGGTTTAGTTGTATTATTGGGAATAAAAAAAGGGGATACAGATAAAGATATCGAATATGTGGCATCAAAGCTTTTGAATTTACGCATATTTGAGGATGAAAATGACAAAATGAATTTATCGCTAAAAGATGTACAAGGCGAATTGGCAATTGTATCACAATTTACTTTATATGGTGATTGTAGGCATGGGAGACGTCCGGGATTTTCTGAAGCAGAATTACCTGATAAGGCGGAAGTTTTGTATGAATCATTTGTCGAATTTTGTCGAACGCAAGGTGTAACAGTAGCTACCGGGCGTTTTCAAACGCATATGAAAGTGGAGTTGGAAAATGATGGCCCGGTAACCATTTTACTTGATTCAGAGAAGTTATTTTAATAGCGTTGACAGAGGAGGTTATCGTGAAAATTGATTATCTGATATTGGGACCTTATGTGACGAACACTTATATTGTTCATGATCCGGATACGCATGAAGGTGTTATTATTGATCCGTCATTTGATCCGGATTCCATTATTCATGCTATTGATAAACTAAAGGTCAATGTGAAAGGCATTTTTATCACGCATGGTCATTTAGACCATATGGCAGGGTTAAATAGTGTGCGGGCGTATTGCAAAGATGCTAAAGTCTATATAGATAAACGGGATAAGGAGTATTTGTCAGACCCGTACAAAAATTTATCATATGGGTTTCCGGACAAAGTAATTTGTCAGGATGCTGATGAATGGGTAAAACATGGCGATATTATCAATATAGGACCTTTTGAATTTCATATAATTAATACATCAGGGCATACGCCGGGAGGGATTTCCATTTATATGTCAAAAGAAAAAGTGGTATTTACCGGTGATGCATTATTTAAAGAAACTATTGGGCGGACGGATTTTCCCGGTGGAAATATGGAAGAGTTATTATCGAATATAAAGAATAATTTGTTTACCTTACCTGATGATGTAATGGTTCTTTCCGGACATGGAGAACCTACAAGTATTGGTCACGAAAAGGTTATGAATCCATTTTTAGCGGGGGTTTGATATGAAAAAAAGTGCTGAATTTTGGCTTCGTGTAGTTATTGTAGCGTTTTTCGTTGCTATTATTATTTGCGCACCAATCGTTTTATTTCCTTTTGGGATATCTCTGATTATCGCTATATTGCTATCACCTCTGGCGCATCATATACAAAAACTAATATGTCGGAGTGGTTTAAAGAAGTGGCCCTATGATTTATCAATTATTTTGTCATTTTTGATTTTTATAGGAGTCTTGTGCTTTATCGCTATTCATATTTTTGTGCCTTTTATCAATGAATTACGAGAATTTATAAAAAGTTTACCTGCTACATTTTTGGCACTTCAACAGGCGATTCCTGCCTTTGAAGCGAAATATGATTTAAATTTATTGCCACCGGAAATACAAAAATTTATTATTGGCATTATCCAAGATATAGGCGAATATACTATTAAAATTGCTCAATTTAGTGTGTCGGCGATTTTTTCTTTTGCCGGAACTCTTATTGAGTTAATCGTTGTTCCATTTATTACCTTTTATATGATGAAACGGGGACAATATTTTACACGAATGTTCATTGGATTTTTTCCTGAAAAATATCATGCGCATTTACAACAAATATGTAAAGAGTTGCATTTTGTGCTTCGTGCTTATGTACACGGACAACTATTACTTTGTGCGCTTATGGCGGTAGTTGTTTTCATTGGAATGTGGATCATGGATATACCATATCCTTTAGTTATTGGACTTTTGGCGGGCGTTGTTGAATTAGTGCCTATTATAGGACCTGTAGTGGGAGCCATACCGCCCATCTTATTAGGCTTATTACAGGGAACCGGCGTTATGATGCAGGTTATTATTTTTTATGTAATAGTTCAACAGATAGATTCACATTTTGTCATGCCAAAATTAATGGGAAGTATTATTGATGTGCATCCTTTAGCAATTATTGCGGGGGTACTTATTGGTGGGAGTTTATTCGGCATTATCGGTATGATTATATCAGTGCCTGTGGTAGCAGTTATTCAAATCATATTAAGGCATATGTGGTTTTATGAAAAGTATAAAAAAATAAATGGAGGTAGCTTATGAAAAAATCTGTAATTATGACAACATTGAAGAAAAAAATTCGTGAACGGAATTATAAGTTCACTATGCAAAGGCAGATTATTTTACAAGCTTTTTTGGATAGCAAAGAAAACCATTTAAGCGCAGAAGATGTATTTGCATTGATACATGATTCAAATCCGGATATCGGATTAGCTACGGTTTACCGCTCATTAGAATTATTTACTTCCTTAGAATTAGTAAAGAAGCTTGATTTTGGTGATGGAAGAAATAGATATGAACTAAATGATCATAATTTAGCTCATTCACATCATCATTTGATTTGCCTTGGCTGCGGGAAGGTAGTGGAATTTTCCTATAATTTTTTAGATGATTTAAAAAAGAAAGTGAAGAAGGAAAACGCTTTTAATATTGTAGATTATCAGCTAAAATTTTATGGATATTGTTCAGTTTGTGAAAAGAATAATTTGGTACAGAGAAAGAAAATTTTAGCGCGATAAGTTCATTGAGTATGTGGAATTTGATTATATGTAGGTATGATGGTAAAATTAATTCGTTAATATTGATGTAAATGGTACATTTATAGCGAAAAGTGATAAGAGGTGTCAATCAATTGCAAGCGTTAAGAGGTACGCAGGATATATTACCCAATGATATATATAAATGGTCATATATGGAAAATATAATTAGAGATTTATGCGCACTCTATGGGTATGGTGAAATTAGAACGCCTATTTTTGAGGAAACAAAGTTGTTTTTACGCGGAATAGGTGATACTACGGATGTGGTAACAAAAGAGATGTATACTTTTGAGGATAGGGGCGGACGCTCCATTACTCTTCGCCCGGAAAATACAGCTTCAGCGGTGCGAGCATTTTTGGAGCATAAATTGTATGGAGATCAAGGCGTTCATAAATTATTTTATATTGGCGCGATGTTTCGTTATGATCGGCCACAAGCCGGACGATATCGGGAATTTCATCAATTTGGCGTAGAAATATTAGGAGCATCTTCTCCACTGGCAGATGTGGAAGTAATCGTATTAGCGTATAGGCTATTTCAAAAGTTGGGTTTACAAAATTTGGAATTACGAATCAATTCTATTGGTGATAAAAATTGTAGAAATGCTTATAAAAAAGAATTGATTTCTTATTATGAATCGCAAAAGGACATGCTCTGTGAGGATTGTAAGCAGCGTTTGTATAAAAATCCTTTAAGACTTTTAGACTGTAAGGAAGATAATTGTAAAATTTTAGCTAAAAATGCTCCGGTTATCACCAATTATCTCTGTGAAGAGTGCCATAATAAATTTGAAAAAGTGAAATCAGGATTGACCGCATTGCATATTTCTTATGTTGTTGATCCCGGATTGGTTCGAGGGCTGGACTATTATACGAATACAGCTTTTGAAATACAATATCCTCCATTAGGAGCACAAAGTGCCATTTGTGGTGGAGGTCGCTATGATAAACTGGTAGAAGAAATGGGTGGACCAGATGTACCGGGGATTGGATTTGCGGTTGGACTGGAACGGTTGTTATTGGCTTTAGAAGGTCAAAACTTAATTCCAAATTGTCCTCAAAAATCTTCTGTTTATATTGTGGCTTTAGGGGAAAAAGCAGAAATAGAAGGGCTGAAAATTCAAGGAGAATTACGGGAAAAAGGCGTAATGACTTATATGGATTTACAAGAAAAAAGCTTGAAAGGACAAATGAAACAAGCCGGGAAAGTGCAGTCTATTTATGCGGTTATTATTGGAGAAAATGAAATAGAGCAAGGAAAAGCTACGGTGAAACATATGCAAACAGGAGAACAAAGCGAGATAAGCTTTTCTCAAGTAGCTGATTATATTAGTCAAGAAAATAGTATTAATAAATAAAACAAATAATAAAGAGGTGCTGAACATGGAAACGATGACAGGAATGCATAGATCTTGCGGTTGCGGTGTAGTAACAAAGGAAGATTGCGGTAAAGAATTGACTTTAGCCGGATGGGTGAATACTCGAAGAGATCATGGTGGGTTGATATTTATTGATTTGCGTGATAGAAGTGGTATCGTGCAAATTGTAATGAGTCCTCAATATGGAGAAGAAGCTTTTCATAAAGCAGAAGATGTGCGTAGTGAATATGTATTGGTAGTAAAAGGAGTAGTTCGCGAACGAAGTGCTGATACGATTAATCCGAAAATGGCTACCGGTGAAGTAGAAGTGGTAGTATCGGAAATGCGCGTATTAAATAAAGCGAAGACACCGCCTTTTTACGTGGAAGATGGTATTGATGTAGATGAAATGGTTCGTCTTAAATACCGGTATATTGATTTACGCCGTCCGGAAATGCAGCGAAATTTGATTATGCGTCATAAAATTATTCACGAAATACGTGAATTTCTTGATGGTCATGATTTTTTGGAAATTGAAACACCAATTTTAACGAAGAGTACACCGGAAGGGGCTCGTGATTATTTAGTGCCGAGTCGTGTAAATCCCGGGAAATTTTATGCATTGCCTCAATCTCCGCAATTATTTAAACAATTATTGATGGTATCGGGGATGGAACGTTATTTCCAAATTGCTCGGTGTTTCCGTGACGAAGATTTACGTGCTGATAGGCAGCCTGAATTTACTCAATTGGACATGGAATTATCGTTTGAAAATCAGGATTTCATTTTAGATTTGATGGAACATATGATGCAGCGTGTATTTAAAAATGTGCTTAATGTAGACATTCCTATTCCATTTAAGAGAATTACTTGGGATGATGCAATGAATTTATATGGATCTGATAAACCGGATTTGCGTTTTGATATGCATTTTTATGATATTTCCGATTTACTTAGAGATACAGAATTTAAGGTATTCAGAAATGTATTGGATAATGGTGGTGTAGTTAAAGCTATTAACGTAAAAAATGATTCTGATATACCACGTAAAGAGTTAGATGGATTGGTTGATTATGTAGGTCGATATGGCGCTAAAGGAATGGCATGGATAGGGTTTAATAAAGATGATACGCTGAAATGTCAAATTACGAAATTCTTAGGAGAAGAAAAAGTCCGTGAAATTGGGAAATTCTGCGAAGCAGAAAAAGGCGATTTAATTCTTATTATTGCCGATAAACCTAAGATTGTTGCACAAGCGTTAGGCGAACTTCGATTAGAAATGGCACGCAGAATGAATTTGATTGATGAAAATGAATTTTGCTTCCGTTGGGTAACAGATTTCCCGATGTTTGAATATAGTGAAGAAGATAAACGATGGGTAGCTGAACATCATCCTTTTACAGCACCAAGAGATGAAGATATAGAATATTTAGAAACAAATCCGGGCAAAGTATATGCGAAAGCTTACGATATGGTGCTTAACGGTGTAGAAGCCGGTGGCGGTTCTTTGCGTATTTATCAAGAAGAATTACAAGAAAAAGTGTTTAAAGCTATTGGTATTTCAAAAGATGAAGCGCAGGAAAAATTTGGTTTCTTGTTGGACGCTTTCCAATATGGAGCACCACCTCATGCAGGTATTGCTTTAGGGTTGGATCGCTTAGTTATGCTGATGTTGCACTTAGGATCTATTCGAGATGTTATTGCCTTTCCGAAAACACAGAGTGCTATTGATCAGTTGACACAAGCACCTTCGGAAGTAGTAGAAAAACAACTAAAAGAATTGCATATTAAAACAGATATCAAAAAGGAAAGCGATTTACTCGTATAATGCATGATAAAGTGCATGAAAACTTGTAAATTATGCGAAATTTTGATACACTACATATAAAGAATAAAACCCTGCTGTGCACGTGTCGCTTTATATTTTGAACCAACACTTTTATAAAGGGAGTTTACGTCGAATGAGGAATCAATGCCTTGGTTGAGGACTGACGAATCATGAGAAAAGGACACCCACCTGCACCTATGCAGACTCAAAATGCAGCATGAAACGACATGGTGGGGTCTTTGAGTATTATGGCCGCTGAGTTTTACTTGGCGGCTTATTTTTTGAGGAAAATGCTATGGAATCTTTGTTTGATACTTCGGAAGATGAAAGAAAAAAATATGCACCTTTAGCAGAACGAATGCGTCCTAAGCTATTAGATGATATTGTTGGGCAAGAAGAAGCTGTGGGAAGTCATTCTTTTTTATATCAAATGATCCGACAGGATACGATTCCCTCTTTATTGCTATTTGGACCTCCGGGATGTGGAAAAACAACTATTGCATCGGCTATCGCAAAAACGACAAAATGTGAATTCATCAAATTAAATGCTACATTTAGCGGAACAAAGGAAATAAGAGAAACAGTAGAAAAAGCAAAAAAAGAATTGGATTACTATGGTAAAAGAACTATTGTATTTATTGATGAAATACATCGGTTTAATAAAACGCAGCAAGATTTGTTATTACCTTATATAGAAAATGGAACATTTATTTTAATTGGAGCAACTACGGAGAATCCGTATTTTGAATTAAATAGACCGCTGCTTTCTCGTATACGAGTGATTAAATTAAAACCCTTAACGAAGAAATCCATTGTGCATATTTTAGAAAAGGCGCTATATGATAAAGAAAGAGGATTAGGTAAAAATTTATATACCGCGGATGTAGAAGCATTGGAAGTTATGGCAGCTTATGCATCCGGGGATAGTCGAATTGCCTTAAATTTATTAGAGCAAACGGCATCTGTTTTGCCGCCTCGGAGTCGTATTACTCTATTAGAAATACAAAAAGTTGCAGGAGAACAAATGTCTGTGTATGATAAAAAAGGAGATAATCATTATGACATTACCTCAGCTTTTATAAAAAGTATGCGTGGTAGCGATCCCAATGCGGCTTTACATTATTTGGCAAGGATGATAGAAGGGGGAGAAAAACCATCTTTTATATCACGACGTATTATGATTTGTGCGGCGGAAGATATAGGACTTGCCGACCCCGAAGCTCTGCGGGTAGCAGTCTCAGCTGCACAGGCTGCAGAAATGGTGGGATTTCCGGAAGCACGAATCATTTTAGCAGAAGCTGTTATATATTTGTCACTGGCGCCAAAGAGTAATAGTGCTATAAAAGGGATTTCAGAAGCCATAACTACTTTGAAGAAACAGCGAAATTGGTCAATTCCCGATTATTTAAGAGATGCTCATTATTCAGGTGCAGCGGCATTAGGGCATGGATTAACTTATAAATATCCTCATGCATATGGTGGTTGGGTAGAACAACAATATTTGCCCGATGAGTTGAAATCAGAAATTTTTTATCATCCTGTGCTTAATGGAAAAGAAAAGGAATTATCAGAAATTTGGTTAAAGCGTACAAAAAGAAAATAAACGGAAGGAATATAAGTTTATGAAGAAAAAGGTAAGCACGAAACCAAAAGAAAAGAATAATAAAGAAAAATTACAAAATAAAGGAAATATAGAAATTTTCGGTATAATTTTATTTCTTTTTGGATTTTTTATGTCTGTTAGTTTGCTCGGCTATGATACGGGAATTGTGGGAAGCATGTTAAGTGATGCTGCTCATGTTATTTTCGGGATAGCTGCTTTTTTAGTGGCAGTGTGTTTTGTCCTTATGGGAGCTATATATATGTTTACCGGCACGAGTATTTCTCTTAATGCTCATAGAGTGCTTGTAGTAATCTTATTTTGGTCAGTTTTAGTCATGTATCATCACATGATGACTCCTTTGGGACAAGAATTAGAAATAGATTCACTTATGTATTATGGTGGAATAATAAGTGGTGCGCCGGTTTGGTTTATTCATTTACTTATCGGGAATATTGGGACCACTTTATTTCTTGGTGGGTTTATTTTTGTGGATATATTGTTGTTGACTCGTTGGTCACTTTCCGGAAATGCTAAGAAAATAGGAGCGAAAACGGAGGAAAAAATAAAAAAAGTAAAACATAAAATTGAAAATACTCGGCAAGAATATAGGGGAAACCAAAAAGAGAATTCCACATATCATTTACGTGATTTTATTTTTAAAAAGAAAAATCATAAAACGCAAAAAGATGAAATTGATGTAATACCAACGGAAGAAAATCCTTATGAAGTAAATGAGATGAGTGATACTGAAAATAACGATAATGAAAAAACGGAAGAATTGTATTCTAACGATGCAATAGAGCCGGAAATAGCGCAGAATAAAAATACAAATAGTGAAGACATAAAAACAATTACAACGGAAGGTGTTACAACACCAAATAATGGTAGTAAAGCTGATACAGAAAAAATTTCTGAAGATTTGCACGTTTCGGCTTATCAATTTCCCCCGTTGTCTTTGTTACATCAAGGGGACGCGGAATCTTCTACAAATATTGACTCAGGAAATAAAGCAGAGAGATTAGAAACAACGCTTAAAAGTTTTGGTGTTAATGCGACAATACGTAATGTTAGTGTGGGGCCATCTGTTACTCGATATGAATTGGAACCTGCACCGGGTGTGCGGGTGTCTAAAATAGAAGGATTAGCGGATGATATAGCCTTGCAGTTGGCAGCGACCAGTATTCGCATAGAAGCGCCGATACCCGGGAAATCTGCAGTTGGTATAGAAATACCTAATGCACATAAGGCGGCAGTTCCTTTGTATGATGTGTTATCGTCATCTAAATTTCAAAAAGGGAAAGGGAAAATTTTGGTGGCATTGGGAAAAGATATTTCCGGACGAACGGTGGTTACCGATTTAGCGCAAATGCCACATCTTTTGATTGCCGGACAAACGGGAAGCGGTAAATCAGTATGTATTAATACGCTGATTACAAGTATTCTTTATCATAGTCGACCTGATGAAGTAAAGATGATTTTAATAGATCCTAAAGTTGTAGAGTTATCAGTTTATAATGGGATTCCACATTTACGCATTGAAGTAGTCACGCATCCCAAAAAGGCGGCCGGAGCTTTAAATTGGGCTGTTCATGAAATGGAAGCCAGATATCAGTCATTTTCTGAATATAATGTACGAGATATTAGCGGGTTTAATAAACAGCATCCTGAGACGAAGATGCCATATATTGTAGTTATTATTGACGAATTGGCTGATTTAATGATGGTGGCGAAGGATAGCGTAGAAGATTCTATTTGCCGGTTGGCACAAAAAGCTCGCGCAGCAGGTATTCATTTAGTGGTGGCAACACAACGACCGTCAGTAGATGTTATTACGGGCCTAATTAAAGCTAATATTCCGAGCAGAATTTCATTTGCTGTTTCGTCACAAGTAGATTCTCGTACGATTTTAGATAAAGCCGGAGCAGAAAAGCTTTTGGGAAAAGGAGATATGTTATTTGACCCATCAGGTTCACCGAATCCTATTCGTATACAAGGAGCTTTTATTTCTGATGAAGAAGTAGAAGCAGTTGTTAATTACTTAAAAACAATATCGAAGTCACAAGATTTGCCTAAAGAAGAGGAAGAAGAGATAGATTTATCTTTGCCGGAAAAGTCGGAAGAAACTATTTCTTTAACGGAAACAGATGATTTATTAAATGAGGCTACAGAATGGATACTTGATACTAAACGGGCGTCTGTATCTGCGTTACAACGTAGATTTAGAATTGGATATACACGAGCAGGTCGGCTTATTGATACGATGGAATCATTGGGAATTATTGGACCGGCAGAAGGGTCGAAACCCCGGGATATATTAATTACTAAGGAGCAGTTATCTGATATATTTAATAAATCTTCTGATGCAAAAGATAAATAAGGAGTTTTCATGAAACGATTTTTTCTTGTTCTTTTTTTTCTTATTTTATCAATAGGAATTTTTATGGGCATTCTTGAATATTCAAAAGAGCAGAAGTCCATAGAAGGAGCGACTGTTGAAAAAATACGAACAGTCCGAGTATATACTGATTTTCCCATAGACGTACTATCTCGTGTGGGGGAAAAATTCCGTGAAGAAACCGGAATTTCGGTGGAATTTGTTTCGGTAGATGATAAATCACTATTCGGACGGAACGATAATGACGGGAGTGTACCGGATTTATATATTACATCATTAGAGAATTTAGACTATTTGAAACGAAATAAAAATTTAGCGATTTATTCATCGCCTGTTACAGATGTGACATTAAATTTATTCAAAGATCAAGATTGTTATTGGTATGGTGTTTGGATAGATCCCTTTGTATTTGTCGCAAATAAGGATTTTATACAAAAATATCCTTTATATAGTTATAATTGGACAAGCGTCTTGACTAATAATACATTTGACATATCATTGACTGATTTTTTTTCAAGCGATATGTCCGGGGATTTACTTATGATGCTTATTGAACATTTTGGACAAAAAGAGGCATTTTCTTTGTTAAATATGAGCAAGGCGCATATTGTGCAATACGGTAGATATTTATCTACGCCGTCAAGATTGGTAGGAATGGGAAAATGCGATATTGGAATATCTAATTATAATGAGGCGATAAGAACACAAAGAGAAAAAATACCTGTGACTATTTTTTATCCTACGGATGGTACGGGCTGGTATCTTTATGGAGTAGGGCTTTCTCGGGAAAGTAAAGATTCTGATGATGCGAAAAAATTTATTGATTGGTTATGCGAACCAAAGAAATATAAAAAAATAATGGAAGATAATAATTATCATTATATTTATCTTAATGATGAAGACGCAAAACCCGATAAGAATGGCACAGAATTAACTTATTGGGATTTGCAAAAGAAATATAGTGATGAGGGGAAAAAAGAGATATTGGATTATTGGATGGAAAATATCCGTTTTGGGAGGAAATAGTAAGTGAATAAAAAATTGGGGTATATAAGTTTAGGCTGTTCAAAAAATTTAGTTGATACAGAAAAGATGTTGGGTATTTTAACTAATGCAGGATTTGAATTGACGGAAGATTTAAGTGAAGCACATGTAATTATTATCAACACATGTACCTTTATTGATCCGGCGAAGGACGAATCTATACAGACTTTATTAGAAGCGGCAGAATATAAAAAGACCGGATGCTGTGAACGCTTAGTAGCGGCCGGTTGTCTTACACAGCAATATAAGAGAGCATTAAGTAAAGAAATTCCTGAAATAGATATTTTTATAGGGACAGATTCGTGGCAAGATATTTTAGATGCTATTGTCGAATCATATCAACAAAATGGGAAGAAAATATTTCGATTTGATACAGCACCATGTGAGCATGAAGAATTAGTGCCGAGACAATCATTAACTCCGGAATATTCAGCTTATGTCAAGATTGCTGAGGGGTGTAACAATGGATGTACTTTTTGTTATATCCCTTATGTACGAGGAGCTATGCACAGTAGGCCGATAGGCTCCGTTGTGCGGGAGGTAAAGGCATTAACGGCTGTTGGTGTTAAAGAAATTAATTTAATTGCACAGGACTTAAGTTGTTATGGACGGGATCTGAAAGATGGCACTAATCTTTGTAAATTACTTAAAGAATTGGTTAAAATCGATAAGATAAAATGGATTAGATTGTTTTATTTGTATCCTACTTATTTTACTGACGAATTATTGGACTTAATCACGAAAGAAGCTAAAATTTGTAAATATGTAGATATTCCACTACAACATATAAGTGATAATGTATTACAGCGTATGCGGCGGCAAGATACAGCAGAAAGTATACGGCTATTGCTGCATAAATTAAAACAAGCTCAACCTAAAATAACTGTTCGCACTACGTTAATGGTTGGATTTCCGGGAGAAACTGATTCGGATTTTGAAGAGTTATGTGAGTTTATTAAGGAAATACGATTTGATGATTTGGGTGCGTTCATGTATTCACCGCAAGATGGTACGCCGGCAGCTCATATGCCAAATCAAGTGCCTGAATCTGTTAAAGAAGAAAGATATCATAAATTAATGGCGATACAGGCTAAAATCTCAGAAGAAAATGATCGTGCATTAATTGGGACTACAACAGAAGTATTGATAGAAGAAATATTAAAGGATAAAAAAGGTTTTGTACAAGCTAAAGGACGTGCGATCTTTCAAGCTCCTGAAGTGGATGGAAATATTTATGTAGAAGGTTCCAAAGATATATTACCCGGGGATTTTATTAAGGTACGTATTACTGATGGATATGCCTATGATTTAATTGGAGAAAAGATTTGACATCTGATAGGGGAAGAAAAAATGGAGTTAAATGATAATCTGCAAGACAATATTCTTTATTTGGCAGAACTTCTAATTTGTCGTAAAATAACTATAAGCGCAGCAGAATCTTGTACAGGCGGATTAATCGCTAAAATGATAACAGATATTCCGGGAAGTTCTCGCTATTTCAAGGGGTCAGCGGTAACTTATTGTAATGAAGCCAAAGAAAATATATTAAGTGTTAAACATTCTGCACTCTTGACATATACGGCAGTGAGTGAAGAAGTGGCGAAAGAAATGGCCATAGGAAGTCGAAATATTTATCATTCTGATTTAGCGGTGTCTACAACCGGTTATGCCGGACCGGGAAATGGAGAACGAGGCGAAAGTCCGGGATTAGTTTATATAGGAATTTCAGGATGGCAAGGCGTGTATGTTTTTAAGGAAAATTTTGTGGGTAGTAGAGACAATATTCGCAAGCAGGCAGTGCATAAATCAATTCAGCATCTGATTGATTATATATTATTAAAATAGACCCAAGGAGGATATCATGGTAACAAAAAATCAAAGTGAAGATAAAGAGAAAGCCCTTGATGCTGCACTAAAACAAATTACCAAAGATTTTGGCGCCGGTGCTATTATGCGATTGGGCGATATGAATGGAAAACTTGATATAGATGTCATATCGACCGGTTCATTGGCATTGGATATTGCCGTTGGCGTTGGTGGATATCCGAGAGGTCGTGTTATTGAAATTTTTGGCCCGGAATCATCGGGGAAGACTACGATGGCTCTTTATGGTATTGCAGAAGCGCAAAAAATGGGCGGCGTAGCAGCTTTTATTGATGCTGAACATGCATTAGATCCCATTTATGCCCATCATTTGGGGGTAGATACAAAAAGCCTTTTAATTTCTCAGCCGGATAGCGGTGAACAAGCATTAAGTATTTGCGAACAATTGGTTCGCAGTGGTGCGGTAGATATTATTGTTATTGATTCTGTGGCAGCATTGGTACCTAAACAAGAGATTGAAGGAGATATTGGTGATCAATCGGTAGGATTGCAAGCGCGTCTTATGAGTAAAGCCATGCGAAAATTGACAGGTATTATAAGTAAATCAAAAACAATTGTCATATTTATTAATCAAATCAGAGAAAAAGTCGGTATGAGTTATGGAAATCCGGAAACAACAACCGGCGGTCGTGCGTTGAAGTTTTACTCATCTATACGTATTGATATTCGTCGTGGAGAAGTGATCAAGGCTAATGGTGAAACAGTGGGAAACCGAACTCGTGCAAAAGTGGTAAAGAATAAGGTAGCTCCGCCATTTAAAACAGCTGAATTTGATATGATGTATGGAGAGGGAATTTCTAAAGAGGGAACACTGTTAGATTTAGCCGTTAACTTAGATGTCATAAAGAAAAGCGGGGCTTGGTATTCTTACAAAGGCGAACGAATGAGTCAAGGTAGAGAAGCAGCCAAGAAATATTTGCATGAAAATCCGGAAGTGATGGAAGAGATTGATAAAATTGTCAGAGATACGCTGATGGTAGAACCCGGTAAGTTTGACGATAAAATAATAGCAGAGAATGAAGATGAAAAGTAATAAAACTGCTTATGAGGCGGCTCTGCATCTTCTCAAATATAAATTACAAAGTTCTTATGAGTTGACGCAAAAATTAAAAGTCAGGAAATATTCAGAAGATGATATTCGTCAAGCTATTGAAAAATTGGAATACTACGGTTATGTAAATGATGAATCATTAGCAGAGGATCTGTTTAATAAATATAAAGAGATGAATGCTTATGGAGATTTATATGTGCATAGAAAATTGAAAAAAATGGGGCTTCATTTTGATGACCATTTGACTTTTGAAGATGAGCTGCAAGCTGCTATGCATGTGATGAAATCTAAGTTATCATTAGTTCCTGCGGTACAAAAAAATTATGCAAGGGCAGCAGGAATTCTTGTGCGAAGAGGATTTAGGTATTCTGTTGTACAAACAGTATTATCTACATTAAATATTCACGATAGAGAAGATTGAAAAAATCCATTGTTTAGACAATGGATTTTTTGTATTGACTTTTTGACTTTTTGACTTTATAATAGAGTTGTAAACGTAAGGAGTGATATAAATGGCAAATACTTTATTATCGGATAAAATTGAGCAATTTATTTTAGAACTTATAAAGGCCCATGAAAGTAATAGTATTTTACTAAGGCGAAAAGATGTGGCTGATGAACTTTCATGTGCTCCATCTCAAGTTACTTATGTGATTAATACCAGGTTTTCTGATGAAAATGGATTTGTGGTGGAGTCCAGGAGGGGAAATGGCGGATATATTAAGATTTCATATCAAAGAGCAAAGAGAAATGATTCTAACGCCTCGATACCGTTTACAAAAACGGCACCTTGTGCTTTTGAAGAAGACTTAAGTGGTTATTTTCGATTGCTTGCGGATTATGATATGATTTCCGGGCAAGAGTATAAGTTAATGCAAGCGTTAATGCGTACAATGATGGAATTTTGTCCACCGGAAGAACGCAAAAAAGCGACAAAAACAGTGATACGTCGTTTAGATTGGATTGTGAAAGGAGAATAGAAATGCTTTGTGAACGTTGTCATGGAAAAACTGCTACGGTCCATTTTACGAAAATAACTAATGGCCGTAAGTCAGAAGAATATCTTTGTCAGGATTGTGCTTGTGAAGGATACGATATGATGGATGTGTTTCATCAGGAAAATCCCTTTATGGCATTAGATTCCTCGTTATTGTCTTTTTTAAAGAATGTGGCTCCTGAGTTATCATGGTCACAGTCAAATAAAGGTGGATCTATGAGGTATCGTTCTCTTGATGAAAGTGCGGCAAAAAGAGCACATAAGGATATGTTGGGAAGCGATTATATTTCGTTTCGTGAGAAATTGAGACCGTTTTTCGGGGCGAAAAAAGATGGTGAAAGAAAAAAAGAAATTTCATCACAAGATCAATATTTGCATCAATTAGAAATGAAATTGCAAGATAGTATTCAAACAGAAGATTATGAAGAAGCAGCTCGATTGCGTGATGAAATTCAGAAATATAAAGACGGTAAAGGCTGATATTTATATTTCACAAAGGAGGAGTAATGATGGATAACAGATATACAGATAGTGTGAAAAATGCATGGAATTTTGCAGCTGCCGAAGCAGCAAAATTAGGTAGCGAATATATAGGTACAGAGCATTTACTTTTGGGTATTGCTAATGAAAAGGATAGTGCCGGTGGTAAGATATTAAATTCGTTGGGGGTTAGCGTACAGGCGTTAGAATCATTGTTACAAGAATATAGCAGTAATTTTTATAGACGCAATGAATTATATGTAGCACCTCGAACAAAACATGTCATGGAAATGGCGATTGAAGAAGCTAATGAAATGGATAATAATTATGTGGGTACAGCTCATGTATTGTTAGCTATTATTCATGAAGGAAATAATACAGCGCTTGAGATTTTAGAGCATTTTAACGTCACGGGAGAGAAATTGCAACATGCTTTTGAAAAGTTCATGAGTGAAGATCCGCAAGGAGAAAAAACGGAGAATATTGGAGAATTAGGCGAGTTTGCTATTGATTTAAATGAACGTGCTAAGCAAGGAAAAATCGATCCGGTGATTGGTCGACAAACGGAAATTGAACGAGTGATTCAAATTTTGTCTCGGAGAAATAAAAATAATCCTGTATTAATTGGAGAGCCGGGGGTAGGTAAAACTGCTATTGCTGAAGGGCTTGCACAACGGATTGTCAATAATGATGTGCCGGAAATCTTAAGAAATTGTCACGTGATTTCCTTAAATATGGCGTCTGTGGTAGCCGGTACAAAATATAGAGGTGAATTTGAGGAACGTTTGAAAAAGGTGTTGGGTGAAGTAAAAAAGCATGATAATTGGATTCTCTTTATTGATGAATTGCATACGTTAGTAGGTGCCGGTTCAACAGAGGGATCTATGGATGCTGCTAATATCATGAAACCGGCTTTGGCAAGAGGAGAATTGCGCTGTATTGGTGCTACAACGTTAAAAGAATATAAAAAATATATCGAAAAAGATGCGGCATTAGAAAGACGGTTTCAACCTGTAAAAGTAGGAGAACCAAATATAAAAGATACGGAAAAAATATTATTTGGGTTACGGGATAGATATGAGGCTTTTCACAAAGCAAAGATTACTGACGAAGCTATTTATAAGGCCGTAGAATTGGCAGATCGTTATATTACGGATAGATTTCAGCCTGATAAATCTATTGATGTGATTGATGAAGCAGCAGCTAAAGTACGTATGAAAGCTTATTCTTCACCTATATCAGTCAAAGAAAAAGAACAAGAATTGGCTTCTCTGCAAAAAGAAAAAGAAGCAGCTATTTCGACACAGAACTTTGAAAGAGCCGCTATATTGCGTGATAAGGTCAAGGATATTTCTAAAGAAATAGAAAAATCAAAAAATGAATGGAAAGAAAATAACGATAAGAATTTGGTGGTTACTGCTGATGATGTAGCGGAAGTAGTGGCTAAATGGACCGGTGTGCCTTTGCAGAATCTGAAAGAAACAGAATCAGAACGGTTGCTCCATTTGGAGGATGAATTGCATAAACGTGTTATCGGACAAGATGAGGCGGTACATAGTGTGGCTAAGGCTATTCGAAGAGCTCGTGCCGGACTTAAAGATCCGAAAAAACCAATTGGTTCATTTTTGTTTTTAGGTTCTACAGGCGTTGGAAAGACGGAATTGGCAAAAGCTTTGGCTGAAACGATGTTCGGTAGTGAAAAACATATGATTCGTTTTGATATGTCGGAGTATATGGAGAAACATGAAGTATCCAGATTGGTAGGAGCGCCTCCCGGTTATGTAGGGTATGAAGAAGGCGGACAATTAACGGACGCTATTCGTTTGCATCCATATAGTGTCATACTTTTTGATGAAATAGAAAAAGCAAATTTTGATTTCTTTAATATTTTACTTCAAGTATTGGATGATGGGCGATTAACTGATGGACAGGGGCGGACTGTAGATTTTACTAATTGCATCATTATCATGACGAGTAATTTGGGATCTAAATTTTTGAAAGATAAATCGGCACATGTGGGATTTTTATCAAAAGAAGATACAGAAAAAGATTTCAATGACAGAAAAACTGTTATTATGAATGAAGTGAAACGTACCTTTAGACCGGAATTTATTAATAGAATTGATGAAATGATTGTATTCCATCCATTAAATAAAGAAAGTTTAGGTGCTATACTGAAATTGCTGTTAAAAGATGTAGAAAAGAAAATACAGCATTTACATCTCTCTTTGGATATATCGGAAGAAGCGCAGGAAGTATTGATTTCTTCCGGGACCGATTTGGAATATGGCGCACGTCCATTAAGAAGAACGATTCAAAAAGAAGTGGAAGATCCTATATCGGAATTGATTTTGAAGGGGGGACTTCAAGGAAAATCAACCATTCATATATCTACGGATGAAAATAAAAAGTTAATATTTAATATAGATTAAAATTACTGTAAAAAGTAGTATAATAGACATGAGGACTATTCCTTGTGTCTATTTTTTTATGTAAATAAATGAATCAGTGTTGAATATTGATGATAAAGGATAATAATGAGTTCATCGGGAAAAAATAAAATAAATTTTGTTTGTACTAACTGTGGCGCAGTTTATCCTAAATGGTTAGGAAGATGCATGCAGTGCGGAGAATGGAATACGGTACAGGAACATACGGTTGTGTCTACTCCTAAAAATATTCGGGTGTCTACGCAACAGAATAAAGAAAAAATACCGCAAAAATTATCGGATATTGAGACCGGTGTAGATAATCGTTTATGTTTGTCTATTCCGGAAGTTGATCGACCCTTAGGTGGTGGATTGGTTTCGGGTTCTGTTATTTTGTGGGGTGGCGAGCCGGGAATCGGAAAATCGACTCTTATTTTACAAATTTGTAATGCCATAGCGATGAAAAATAGAATTGTTTTATATTGCAGCGGAGAGGAATCCGAATTACAGATTAAATTAAGGGCAGAGCGATTAGGGATGCATACGGATAATTGCTTAGTTTTGTCTGAAAGCAATTTAGATAAAATATTCGATGAAGTAGAACGAATTAATCCAACGATGCTTGTTATTGATTCAATACAAACGATGTTTCTTTCTATAAATGATTCTGCGATGGGGAGTCCCGGGCAAATTCGTGATTGCACGGCTTCTCTTGTGAGAATGGCAAAAGAAAGAAATATGATTGTTATGATTATTGGTCATGTGACAAAAGAAGGAAATATTGCAGGCCCACGCCTATTAGAACATATGGTGGATGTGGTATTTTATTTAGAAGGTGATCGTAGCTATCAGTTTCGTATCTTGCGAACAGTGAAAAATAGATTTGGTTCTACCGCAGAATCAGGATTGTTTATCATGAAAAATACGGGACTTGAAGGGATTGACGATCCTTCTCGATATTTATTAAAAGATAATCATGATGAAGCAGTAGCGGGATGTACGATTGTGTCGTGTATGGAAGGGCTTCGCCCTGTTTTATCTGAAATACAAGCACTTACAGTTCATTCTGTATTGGCCATACCACGAAGAATTGCGTCAGGTTATGATTTTAATCGATTGATTATTTTGCTTGCTGTGTTGGAAAAGAAATTACATATACCATTTTCCACAGATGATGTATATATTAATGTGGTAGGCGGCTATAGAATTAAAGAACCGGCGGCAGATTTAGCTGTTGCATTAGCACTTATTTCTATCAAATATGATATTTCTTGGGAAACACCTATTTTGGCGTTAGGCGAAATAGGGTTAAGTGGGGAAATTATGGGGGTATCTAAAGTTTCATTACGACTTAAAGAGGGTATAAAAATGAATTTTACCCATTTCATATTGCCTGAGCGAAATAAAAAAGAAACAGAAGATATTTGTCACGATATGAAACGTCCGGATCTGTTGAAAAATATTATTTTTGTGAAAAATTTGAATGAGGCAATCCGTCTTATCAAATCTAAATAAAGTGAGTGTCGTTTATTTTCAATGGCAGTAAATTGTGCTACTATGGTACATATGTTATAAAATTTATTTTGCAAAAAAAATTACAGTTTATCCAAAAAGGAATAATGAAAATGCCTGAAAAGATACTGAAAATGATATTTATTTTGCTTTTTACAGTGTTAGGTATCGTATTAGCTGTTCAAGTAAAGTTATTACTATCATTTATTTTGCCTGTATTCGTTTTAAGTGAAACTATATTCGGCGTTACTGTCTTATCTATCGGAGCACTGATAATTAGTGGAATGATAGGAGCACTTGTCGGTGTTTTTATAGCACCTTATTTAGTAAGAAGCCTTTTTAAGCTTACCGCTAAAATTGAAAAATCTCTTTCATACATATCGACACAAGATTTGATTACAGGGACGTTTGGCTTATTTTTAGGATTGATTATAGCCAATTTAGTGGGATTGGCATTTAGCAGTGTTCCTCTAATAGGGCCTTATGTATCTGTTGTATTAAGCATTATCTTAGGATATTTAGGGATGCATTTAGCCCTTTCAAAAAAAATGGAGCTTTCAAATTTGTTTCAATTACGAACTGAAATATCGGGGAAACAAAAGAAGCCAAAGGCAAAGACCGGCAAATTGTTGGATACCAATGTCATTATTGATGGACGAATTATTGATATTTATGCTTCCGGTTTTTTAGAGGGGCCTCTTATTGTTCCTGTTTTTGTGTTGGAAGAGTTACAAAAAATTGCAGATTCTTCTGATGTATTAAAAAGAAATAGGGGACGTCGCGGATTAGACATTTTAAATCAAATTAAAAAGAAAAGCAAAGATGATATAGTTATCGTCACGGATGATTTTGATGATATAAATGAAGTGGATTCTAAGTTAATCAAATTAGCCCGGCAAAAGGGGTATGGAATTGTCACGAATGATTATAATTTGAATAAAGTAGCAGAATTACGAGGAATTAATGTATTAAATATCAATGATTTAGCTATTGCGGTGAAACCTGTGGTGATTCCGGGTGAGCAAATATTTGTACAATTGATAAAATATGGGAAAGAAGAAGGACAGGGAGTTGCATATTTGGAAGATGGAACGATGATTGTTGTGGAAAATGGAAGTCATGTTATTGGTCAAGAAGTACCGGTTATTATTACATCCGTATTGCAAACTGCTGCGGGGAAAATGATTTTTGCGAAATTGGATAATCTGAATAATGAATAGTTTAATACTTGTCGCTGCCGGATCAGGAACACGAATGGGAGAACTCGTCAATAAATTATTATTGAAAGTCAATAATCGTCCTTTAATTTGGTATACTTTGAAACATATTTTTGAATCAAATGTGTTAGATGAATTAATTTTGGTAACAAAAAAAGAGGAAAGGCTTGAATTTATAAATATTGTTAATTCGTTGCCGCATCGTGTGGAAGTGAAGTATGCTGATGGAGGGGTTTCGCGGATAGAATCAGTTTGTAATGGTGTAAAGGAACTAAATGTCACATCAAGTAAATTGCTTATTCATGATGGTGCGAGGCCTTTAGTACCCGGTGAAGCCTTTGACTATATATTTCATAAGTTAACTGTTTCATGTCCGGCAGTTATTTATGCGTTACCCGCTGTCGATACGATAAAAATGACTCATGGTGACTTTATTTCACAAACTGTAGATAGAAATAAAATATGGAGAGCGCAAACTCCGCAGGGCTTTATGACAAATATATATCGAAAAGCACTGGCATCAGTAAAAGACAGAGAAAATATAACTGATGATGCGTCTATTTTGGAATATATGAATATTCCTGTGCAAATAGTGGTTGGTCGTAATAGTTATTTTAAGATAACAACGAAAGAAGATTGGATGCGATTTAAATCAATGGTTTCATTAAATAGTTGTCCCTATCGCATAGGGCAGGGGTATGATATTCATCCCACAAAAGAAACACGGCCATTGTATTTGGGTGGAATAAAAATTTCAGAAACACGGGGATTAATGGGTAATTCTGATGCAGATTCACTAATCCATGCGATTATTGATGCATTATTAGGAGCAGCAGGCTTGGGAGATATTGGGCAGCTATTTCCCGATACTGATGTGCAGTATAATAATATATCAAGTGTGACGTTATTAAAAAAGACAGGGGAATTTATTGCTCAAAAACAATATGAAATAGGAAATATCGATAGTACTATTATTGCTGAGCAACCAAAATTATCGCCTCATGTTGTTGAAATGAAAAAAGTTATAGCGGAAGCATTGAATATTGAAGTCGAACAGATTAATATAAAAGCTACAACCAATGAACGGCTTGATGCTATTGGGCGACAAGAAGGAATAGCCGCATTGGCAACAGCTCTGTTATTTAGGAGGAATTCATAATGGAAAAACCGTTTAAAGTTCGTTTTGCACCGAGTCCTACCGGACCCTTTCATATAGGAGGGGCACGGTCAGCTTTATTTAATTGGCTTTTAGCACGGCATAAAAAGGGGACTTTTTTGGTTCGTATCGAAGATACTGATTTAGCTCGTTCAACGAAAGAGTCGGAAGAAAATATCAAATCGGCTTTGCAATGGTTAGGTATGAATTGGGATGAAGGTATTGACGTAGGGGGTGAGAATGGCCCTTATCGTCAGACGGAAAGACTGGAAATCTATCAAAATGAAATTGAACGTTTATTATCAGAAGATAAAGCTTATTATTGCTACTGTAGCGCGGAAGAATTGGAAAAAAGTAGAAATGAGCAATTAAAGGAAGGCAAAACTCCTATTTATGATGGACATTGTAGCCATTTGACGGTAGAAGAGGCACAAGCTTATGAAAAAGAAGGACGTAAACCCGTTATACGACTTCGTGTTCCCACAGAAGGAACTTTTGCCTTTGATGATATGGTTCGTGGGCATGT
Organism: Veillonellaceae bacterium DNF00626; assembly: GCA_001553355.1. Classification (GTDB taxonomy): domain Bacteria; phylum Bacillota; class Negativicutes; order Veillonellales; family Dialisteraceae; genus Dialister. Next base: position 66,441 of record KQ960876.1, on the reverse strand, counting down.
GGAGTTTCAATGTGCCGGCGTTGGTGATTTTATTATTATGAAATCAGATCATATTCCGGTATATAATTTTGCGGTAGTTGTGGATGATGCATATATGAAAATCACGCACGTTATTCGTGCCGAAGAACATTTGTCAAATACGCCCAGACAAATTGCGATATATCAAGCGTTAGGATATGACATACCTGTTTTTGGGCATATCTCTCTTATCTTGGGATCGGATCATAAAAAAATGAGCAAACGTCATGGAGCTACTTCCGTGGATGAATACAAAAAAATGGGGTATTTACCTGATGCTATTGTTAATTATTTAGCTCTTTTAGGATGGTCACCCAAGGGAGAACAAGAAATATTTAGTCGTGAAGAGTTGATTGAACAATTTTCAATGAAACGTGTGTCTGCTAATGATGCTGTATTTGATATCGAGAAATTAAATTGGATTAATTTTCAGTACATGAAAAAATTATCACCTGAAGAATTATTAGAGCTCACATTGCCATTTATTGTCCATGCCGGGTACATATCATTGCCGTTATCTAAAGAAAAAGAAGACTGGCTAAAAGAAGTGGTGTGGTATTTGCGTGAAAGATTGTATTATGGCTCACAAGTGGTAGAGCAGATTAAAATGTTTTTTGAAGAATTACCCCCGCTTACAGATGATGCTTATATAGAAATATTGAAACAAGAAACCTCAAAACAGTTTATTTCGGCTTTTGCAGAACGGTTAGAGCAATTGGATACTTTTGATGAAGTTGCAGTTAAGAATTGTTTTACCGAGTTAATGAAAGAAATAGGGATAAAAGGGAAAGCAGCTTTTGAACCGGTTCGCTTGGCCTTGACCGGAGAAACACATGGCCCGGGATTATATACAATGATTGCACTTTTTGGAAAAGAAAAGACGATTCATTTATTGAAACAAAGTTTGTTGTAAAAAAAGAAGGGGGAATAAAACTCCTCCTTTTTTTGGTGTTGACGAAATGGATATGGAAATATACAATGGAATAAATATACAATAAATTTTATATTTAGAGGTAAGTAATTTATGAATTTTGAGTTGATACAAAACGCATTGCCAATTTTATTGATTGGTGCGGGTGTGACTATTGAAATTACAGCATTTAGTGTGGCGGTAGGTTTTATTATTGGGCTTTTTGTGGGAATTGCTCGTATATGTCGTATAAAAATTCTCCGTTTGTTGGCGGCTGTTTATGCAGATTGTATTCGTGGGACACCATTGTTGGTGCAAATATTTCTTATTTATTTTGCTTTGCCTATGATTACCGGTCAGCGGGTGGAACCTTTTATAGCAGCGGTAGCTGCGTGCGGAATTAATAGTGGCGCTTATGTTTCAGAAATATTTCGTGCCGGAATTCAATCTATTGACGTGGGGCAAATGGAGGCCGGACGATCTTTAGGATTGACTTGGTGGCAGACTATGCGTTATATTATTCTTCCGCAAGCTTTCAAAAATATATTACCGCCGCTTGGGAATGAATTTATTGCCATGTTAAAAGATTCCTCGTTGGTATCTGTTATTGGCTTCGAAGAATTAACACGGAGAGGACAATTAATTATTGCCCAGACTTATGGTTCTTTTGAAATTTGGATGACTGTTGCGATTTTATATTTAATCATGACGTTGGCGATTTCTCGTTTTGTAGCATGGTTGGAAAAGAGATAAATTATGGCAGATACAAACTATCTTATTGATATTAATCATATCAGTAAAAAATTTGGAGAACTCACGGTGTTGCGTGATATTTCCGCTAAAATAAAAGAAGGGGAAGTGGTGGTTGTTATAGGCCCTTCCGGATCCGGTAAAAGTACATTTTTGCGTTGCATTAATGGGCTTGAAACTGTGACATCCGGGATGGTTACTTTTGATGGCTTTCCCTTGGAAGGCGAAGCAAATTTAAATACGGTTCGTACAGAAGTGGGTATGGTATTTCAACGCTTTAATCTATTCCCTCATATGTCGGTGATTGAAAATATTATGTTAGCTCCTATAAAAGTTCGTAAAATGTCAAAAGAAGATGCTTATGAAAGAGGAATCAAACTTCTGAGAAAAGTAGGACTGGAAGATAAAGCAGATGATAAACCGACGCAATTATCAGGCGGTCAACAGCAACGTGTAGCGATAGCACGTGCGTTAGCGATGAAACCAAAGGCGCTTCTTTTTGATGAGCCGACATCGGCGCTTGATCCGGAAATGGTTCATGAAGTATTAGATGTCATGAAAGAAGTGGCGGAAGAGGGAATGACTATGGTAGTAGTGACGCATGAAATGGGATTTGCACGTGAAGTGGGGAATCGGGTACTTTTTTTGGATAGAGGGCTTATTTTAGAAGAGGGAACTCCGGAAGAGTTATTTACCTATCCGAAAGAAGAGCGTACGAAAATATTTTTATCTCAAGTGTTATAACTGATAGCTTGTAAAATTTTATGTTTAACACAAAATAAAAACAAAGAGATTATCAGCATTGACAGTCTCTTTGTTTTTTGAATGGCAAGAAATTATTGCCTTGGTAGTGAAGGATGAAGTTTGAGTGTTTTTTGTAGTAAAGTTTTTACGGCGGGGAATCTTCTGTCATGTTATAATTTTATGTGAAGTTAAGTGAAATAAGTAGGAGAGATTATGGATACGAAACATATTAGAAATTTTTCTATTATTGCGCATATTGATCACGGGAAATCAACATTGGCAGATCGGTTGATTGAAATGACCGGGACCGTAGAGAAACGAGATATGGAAGCTCAAATTTTGGATACGATGGATTTGGAACGTGAGAGAGGCATCACTATTAAGGAGCAGTCTGCTCGATTGATGTATACCTATGAAAATGGAGAAGTATATGAGCTTAACTTGATTGATACGCCCGGGCATGTGGATTTTAATTATGAAGTATCTCGTAGTCTTACTGCATGTGAGGGGGCAATTTTAATTGTCGATGCCACTCAGGGGGTACAGGCACAGACATTGGCTAATGTATACTTGGCGTTGGATAATAATTTAGAGATTGTACCGGTCATTAATAAAATTGATTTACCGAGTGCGGATGTGGAGAGAGTTAAAGCGGAAGTAGAGAATGTTATTGGTCTTGATATGTCTGAGGCTGTTCCGGTAAGTGCTAAAACAGGAGAAAATGTAGGAGAAGTATTAAAACGTATTGTAGAACTTATTCCGCCACCGGAAGATCATTCAGATAAGCCTTTACGATGTTTGATATTTGATTCTATTTTTGATTCATATAAGGGAGCTATTGCTTATATTCGTGTCATGGATGGGGAAATTCGCCCCGGTATGGAAATAAAAATGATGTCATCCGGCAAGGTGTATACAGTGACGGAAGTCGGATATTTTACGCCATTACCTAAGGCAACGGATGTTTTGTCTTGCGGTTCGGTAGGATATATGGCAGCCAGTATAAAGAATGTAGGTGATTGTGCGGTAGGAGATACGATAACTACGGCAGAGAACGGTGCAGTAGAACCACTCCCGGGGTATCGTAAGGCGCTGCCTATGGTTTATTGCGGGTTGTATCCTATTGAAAGTAAAGATTATGATCAGTTAAAGGTGGCACTGGAAAAATTACAATTAAATGATGCAGCGTTAGAATATGTTCCTGAAACTTCGCAGGCATTAGGATTTGGCTTTCGTTGCGGTTTTTTAGGGCTTCTCCATATGGATGTTATTCAAGAAAGATTGGAACGTGAGTATCGCCTAAAATTAATTACAACAGCGCCTTCTGTTATTTATCATGTGCATAAAACGGATGGTGAAATGGTGGCAGTGGATAATCCGGCAGAATTACCGCCAATGACGAAAATTGATTATATTGAAGAGCCAATGGCGAAAGTAGATATATTGGTTCCGTCAGATATGGTGGGGAGCGTTATGGAGTTGGTGCAAAATCGTCGTGGTGAATTTATTACCATGACCTATTTGGATGAAACACGAGTTGATCTATCATATAAGGTTCCTTTGGCAGAAATAATTTTTGACTTTTTTGATAAATTGAAATCTGCTACGAAAGGGTATGCGTCATTGGATTATCAGTTGAACGGATATCAAAAGACAGATGCGGTAAAATTAGATATTTTACTTAATGGAGAATTAATTGATGCACTTTCGATTATTGTCCATCGCAGTAATGCGGCACCTCGTGGTAGGGCTTTGGCGTTGAAATTGAAAGAAATTATTCCAAGACAGCAATTTGAAGTACCTGTTCAGGCGGCTATAGGTAGTAAAATTATTGCACGAGAAACAATCAAAGCATATAAGAAAGATGTTTTGGCAAAATGTTATGGTGGCGATGTGAGTCGAAAGAAAAAATTGCTTGAGAAACAAAAAGAGGGTAAAAAAAGGATGAAACAAGTAGGGAGTGTGGAAATTCCGCAAGAGGCATTTATGGCGGTATTAAAAGATGACTGAATCGGAAAAATTGGGGCTTTATATTCATATTCCATTTTGTCGAAGTCGCTGTGCGTATTGCGGATTTTATTCCATTGAGCAAGTACCTTCTCAAAAGTTTATTGATGCTTTGATAAGAGAAATACAGAGAAAAAGTAAATTTTTTTCACATCGAAGTTGTGATACGGTGTATTTCGGTGGTGGGACACCATCTGTGCTGACTGTAACACAGTTGAATCAGATAATGAGTGTATTGAAATCATATTTTGATATACTTTCTGATGCGGAAGTAACGATGGAAATGAATCCCTGTGATATGAATTATGATTATGCAGCAGGGGTAAAAGCTTTAGGTATCAATCGTGTTTCTATCGGGGTACAGAGTAAAGAAAATATGCTCTTAAAGCAGATTGGAAGGCAACATTCAGCTTTTGATGCTAAAAAAGCGATAAAGAATGCAGTAAAAGCGGGATTTACAAATATCAGTATTGATTTAATGTGCGAGTTACCGGGGCAAACGGTAGAGGATTTTCAAAATACTTTATATTGGGCGGTGCATTTACCTATTACTCACATGTCTGTATATAGTCTGATTATCGAAGAAGGAACACGATTTCATTATTTAGATCAAAAGGGGATACTTGCGCGTCCGACAGAAGGTGAAAGTTGGCATATGTATCAGGATATGTGCAAAATTTTACCTCATTATGGCATGGAGCGGTATGAAATTTCCTCTTTTGCACGAAAGGGATACAAGTCAAAACATAATACGAAATATTGGGTATTGGATGATTATTTAGGTTTAGGCCCGGCAGCGTGTTCTCGAATTGGTAGAGAACGGCGAGAAAATTTGCCGGGGGTAAAATTATACGAAAAAGCCCTTCTTTCTGATGAGGCGATACCGGAAAAAATAGAGAAACTATCAGAAAAAGAGGAAATGGAAGAATTTTGTTTTCTCGGTTTGCGTCAAACGGTAGGAATCTCTAAAGGGGCTTTTAAAAAAAGATACGGTAAAGATATTCACGTCGTATATGAGCGAGTGATAAAAAAGTTAATACAGGAAAATTTTCTGAAAGAAACGGATACGCATATTTATTTGACTTATCAAGGTATGGCACATGGCAATTATGCGTTTGAACAATTTTTGTTGAGCGTTTGAAATGAATATATTTCTTTAGAACAAAAAAAGAAATATAATGAGTAATATAGGGGGAATAAAGAATTATGGCGGTATCGTATATAAAAATTGATTTGAATGCTTTTCGGCGTAATGTACGGAAAATACGTAATTACATTAAAGGAGAAGCCGGACTTTTAGCCGTAGTGAAAGCTAATGCCTATGGGCATGGCGTGAAAGAGTGTTTACAGGTGGCTTTGAAAGAAGGCTATGAAGGCGCAGCGGTATCGCGTGTTACTGAAGGGCGAGAATTACGTCGTTTTGGGTTTAATTGTCCAATTTATGTATTGGGTTTACCATTGCCGCATGAAATATTAATGGGAGTTGATTCCGATTTAATTTTGCCCGTGGATTTAACCGTGGATATTGAAGCTATTGAAGCGGCAGCGATTTCAGAACGGAAGATGGCAGAAGTAATGATTGCTATTGATAGCGGAATGAATCGAATTGGAGCGCATCCCGATGAAGTACCGCGATTATTGGAAAAATTAAAGAAGTGTCCGCACATCCATATTCGTGGAACATTTACACATATGGCCACGGCGGATTTCAAAGATAAAGATATAGCGCAAAAGCAGTTGCAAGTTTTTGAGCATGCATTGTCTTATATGAATATTACTGACGATTTTGTTATTTCTGCTGCTAATAGTGCGGGGATACTTGATATTCCCAACAGTTGGCATAATTTAGTAAGACCGGGAATCATCATGTACGGGTTGCCACCGTCGCAAGATATGACCCATTCATTAGATGTAGAAAGTGTTATGTCTGTGGTAACACATGTAACTCATGTGCAGGATTTGAAAAAAGGCGAATTTGTCGGATATGGAGCTTCTTTTGTGGCAGAAAAAGATATGCGTACAGCAACTATTCCTTTAGGATACGCTGATGGTTATCCTCGCGCTTTATCGAATAAAGGGTGTGTATTGATTGGGGGAAAACGTTGTCCTATTGTCGGTAGAATTTGCATGGATCAATTCATGGTGGCAGTAGATGAAACGGTAAAGCCGGGAGATGAAGCTGTATTGGTAGGGAAGCAAGGAAATATAGAGTTGTCTGCCGATGAAGTAGCAGAAGCAGCAGGGACTATTTCTTATGAAATTCTTTGTACATGGAAGCGAATTCCCCGAGTATTTATCGGTGAATGAATTTAGTAAGTTGGTTGATAAAATATTTATCGGTCAACTTATTTTTCTATATCATAGGTGGACATATGAAAGAGTATCATATTCAGATGATTAATGAAGGGCAGAATTTGTTGAAATTTTTAAGTCATATTCTTCCCGGTGCTTCAATAGGTCTTTTGCATAAAAGTTTACGAAATAAAAATATCGTATTAAACGAAAAGAAAGCGGTAGGAAAAGAAATACTTTGTGAAGGAGATGTCATCAAAGTATGGTTTTCTGATGAAACAATAGAAAAATTTTCGCCTATGGTAAAAGTGAAGGAGAAAACAAATTATCTAAAAAAGCTGATTGTTTATGAAGATGATCAAATTGTTATATGTAATAAACCGGCTAATATGTTATCTCAAAGTGATGGAAGTAATCAGTTGTCTTTGAATGATTATCTCTTGCAATATTATGGAAAAATGGAAGGGTTTACACCATCTATCTGTAATCGGTTAGATAGAAATACTACGGGACTTATCGTGTGTGGTAAAACGATACAGGCATTACAAAAAATGAATGAACTTTTTCGCGAAAGAAAGATTCATAAGTATTACAATTGCATTGTGGCAGGAAATCTTGAGGGCAAAGGAATATTGAAAGGTTGGCTAAAAAAGGATACAAAAGATAATCGCGTTATGATTTCGGATATACCGGATGCTGAAAGTCGGTATGTGGAAACACAATATGATGTAATAAAATCTATTTGTCGCAGTGATTATACTTATTCATTAGTCAATATAAAACTGATTACCGGAAGACCACACCAGATAAGGGCACATATGGCATATATAGGACATCCTATTTTGGGAGATAAGAAATATGGAAATGTAAAAAGTTTGGAAATATCTGAGAGATTTTCAATACAAAAACAGTTACTGCAATGTAGTAAGCTTTGCTTTCCATTGTTGCCCGAACCTTGGAATGAAATATCCAATAAGGAGATTATCATAGATTTGCCGAAAGATATGAATTTATTGCTGTAAGGAGTAAGATATGGAGATTAAATTAGTAGCTATTGATTTAGATGGTACCTTACTTCATGATGATATGAGTATTTCTTCCTATTCCAAAAATGTGCTTAAAAAAATGCAAAATGCAGGTATTCGTATTGTGGTCGCTACGGGTAGAATGTTCAGTGCGGCAAGACTTAAGACGGCGGAATTGGATTTGGGCGATGTGCCGGTGATTTGTTATACCGGTGCGTGGATCATGACTAATCAATCGGGCAAAGAGCTTATGAAGAAAGAAATACCCAAAGATGTTGTAGGGAAGATAGTGCGTGCTGCACGGAAAAATAATTGGTTGGCTTATACGTTTTATAACGATATATCGTATTTGCCAAAGCCGCATGAGCGAGAAAAATGTTATGAGAAATATCGCGCAGAGAAAACACAATATTTAGGCGATGATTTTTATTATCCTACGGAAAATTCTACTCGTGTGATATTTGCAGATTCGTCGGAAAAGGTGAGAAAAGAAATACGAACATTTATAGAAGAGAATTTTTCTTCTGATGTGGAAGTATTTTTCCCGGGAGATGATTTTGTGGATGTTCATCGAAAAGGCGTAAGCAAGGGCAATGCATTAAGTTTTTTATGTGAAATTTGGAAGATAAAACCGGAAGAGATAGCTGCTTTTGGGAATACGGAAAATGATGTATCTATGCTGCAGATGGCAGGCTATTCGTGGGCAGTAAGTAATGCTGATGATATAGCGAAAAAAGCAGCAAAGTACATTTGTCCATCTAATAATGAAGATGGAGTAGCGCAAATATTGGAAACATTTTTAGACAAAATAAAAGAGTCGCACATATAGTTATCATATGTGCGACTCTTTCGTTTTATGCTAAGAAAAATTGTAGAGTTTCTTTTAATCCTTTTTGTAATGGTACAGTCGGTTGCCATTGAAGCAATTTTTTTGCCTTTTGATTGGATAGGGAAGAAGCAAAAATGTCACCCTCTCGTTCCGGCCCGTATTGAATGTAAGATTCATCCAAGTTTGATAGCTGAATCATTTGTAGGGCTAAATCTTTTATAGAAAGCTCAGTTTCAGTGCTGATATTAAAGGCTTCTTCATTGCCTTTATCTAATGCGGCGATGTTTGCGGATACAATATCATGAACATAAATAAAATCTCGAGTTTGTTTTCCATTGCCTAAGATGGTAATTTTTTCTTTATTTCCCAATGCACGCGCAAAGAGATAAATGACACCACCTTCACCATTCGCGCCTTGACGAGGTCCGTATACATTACTATATCTAAGTACAGTATAATTAAGTCCAAATAGTTTATGATAAAGCGCCAAGTAAGATTCCGTAGTATATTTCGTTAATCCATAAAATGAAGTGGGCTCCGGTTTTTCAGTCTCTTTTAACGGTAAATGTAAATTATCGCCATAAATAGCAGCAGAAGATGAAAAAATTATCTTCGATACATTGGTTTTACGAGCTGCTTCTAAGACAGAAAGAAGACCTATAATGTTTTCTTCCGCATCAAATTTTGGCTTTTCAATAGAAAGGGGAACCATGGTTTGTGCGGCTTCATGATAAATGACATCGAAATGATGGGTTTGGAAGATGGAAAGAATTTTGTCATCGCGAATATCCATTTGAATAAATTCTGCCTGCGGAGGAATAAATTTTTTCGTTCCTGTAGATAAATTATCCAAAATAGTTACTTCATGACCTTTGTTTACTAATGCATCAGCTAAATGAGAACCGATGAATCCGGCACCGCCGGTAATTAAAATGCGCATATTAACACCTTCATTTGTTTAATTTAAATCTATAGCCTGACCCCCATACAGTTTCAATATATTCGTAAGGATGCCCGGATGACGTTTTTAATTTGTCACGAAGACGGTTGATATGAACTGTGACCGTGGCAGGTTCACCAATAGGGTTTAGTCCCCAAATGGCTTCAAATAAATCTTCTTTGGTAAATACTTCATTAGGATGATTAATCAAGAAAAAGAGTAAATCAAATTCTTTCCCGGTGAGAGATACATCTTTTCCGTTAAGAATAACTTGTCGTGCTTTTGGACGAATGGTTAAATTATCAATAGTAAAGCCTTCTTCAGGTGATATTTTATTTATTTTTTGATCCATAATACGATCATGGATAGCTAATTGTGCACGTAGATGAGCTATGAGTACAGGACCACTTAGTGGCTTTATTAAATAGGCATCAGCACCGATTCCAAGACCACGGACTATATCAGAGTCATTAGAAGATGATGATGTTAATAAGATAGGGATATTGGTTATTTCGCGGAGTTGTCGACAGAGAGAAAAACCATCCGTATCAGGGAGCGTTACGTCAAGGATGATGGCATCAATTTTTTCTGATTTAATAATTTCGAATGCCTTATCCGCATGATTAGCTATAAAAGGATTAAATCCGGAACCCTCAAGGAAATCACGTTCCATTGATGCTACACAAACCTCGTCTTCGATAACGAGTATATTAATCATAGGAACCTCCATTGAATAATATATGCAAAGGATATTTAGTTGATGAAAGGTGTTAGCTCAGTACTAACTCTACCGGGCAATGATCACTACCTTCAATTTCCGGATGAATACGAGCTTCTTTGATGCGTGAATTTAATGACTGCGAAACAAGGAAATAATCAATTCTCCATCCGATATTTCTTTCTCTTGATTTGGCAAAATAGCTCCACCATGAATAAGCTTCTGTTTTATTCGGATAAAGATATCGAAATGTATCAGTGAATCCTGCTTGTAGGAGAGTAGTCATTTTATTTCTCTCTTCATCGGTAAATCCTGCATTTTTTCTATTGCTTGCAGGATTAGCAAGATCAATTTCTTTGTGGGCTACATTTAAGTCGCCACAAAGAACAATCGGCTTTTTTTCTTCTAATTTTTTTAAATAACTTCGAAAATCATCTTCCCAAATCATGCGGTAATCTAATCGTTCTAATGCACGTTTACTGTTGGGGGTATAGCAAGTAACTAAATAATGGGTATCAAATTCAGCAGTAATAATGCGTCCTTCTTGGTCGTGTTCTTCAATGCCCATACCATAAGAAACTTGAATAGGTTCAGTTTTAGTAAAAATAGCTGTTCCACTATATCCTTTTTTTACAGCACTATTCCAATATTGATGATATCCCGGTAAATCTAAGTCAATTTGATCCGGTTGTAATTTCGTTTCTTGTAGACAAAAATAATCAGCATTTAATTTTTCAAAAGCATCTAAAAAGCCCTTCTTTATACAAGCTCGTAATCCGTTGACATTCCATGAAATGTAAGTCAAATTTTTCATGCGTCCTCCATTTTGTTTATTTATAATTTATATTTCAATTTTCTCTTATTATAACGCTTTGAGCTTTATATTTATAGTATTGCAATTGAAATTCTTTTATGATATAGAATGAAGTAGGGAAAGGGATTGTAATGAAATAAAAAATGAAAGCGTTATATATGGTATAATCGATAAATGGTATAAAATTGAAAGGAGTTATTTATGAAAAAAATAGTAGTGACTGTTATTGGAACGGATCAGGTGGGAATTGTATCCGGTGTAGCAAAGAAATTAGCGGAAAAAAATATTAATATACTTGATATTTCACAAACCATTATGGATGATATTTTCGATATGGTTTTGATTTGTGATATGGAAAAAGCTAACGGCACAATAAAAGAAATACAAGATGAAATGATTAAGACCGGAGCAGATATAGGTGTTGATATACGAGTGCAACTGGCAGATGTATTTTATGCGATGCATCGGATCTAAGGAGGAATTATGTTAAAGTTAGATAGAGAAGAAATATTATCGGTGGAGCGAATGTTTGATCAGAATAAATTAGATGTTCGCACCATAACGATGGGAATTTCTCTTTTAGGTTGTGTATCAGATGATGAAAAAGTATTGTGTAGAAAAGTCTATGATTTGATTTGTCAAAGAGCGGAAAAATTGACAGAAGTTAGTCATGATATTTCTCGCGAATATGGAGTGCCTATTATTAATCGTCGTATTGCCGTAACGCCGATTGCTTTAATTGCCGGTGGATTGAATACAAATAGTTTTGTGCCAATCGCGGAAGTTTTGCAAAAAGCCGCTGATGCGGTAGGCGTTGATATATTAGGCGGATTTTCTGCATTAGTTGATAGAGGTATGACAAAGGCGGATAGAATACTTATTGATTCAATACCGGAAGCATTATCAGTGACAAAAAGTATTTGCAGCTCAGTAGCCATTGGTTCAACAAAAGCAGGGATTAATATGGATGCGGTGAAACGCATGGGCGAAGTGGTGAAAAAAACAGCAGAGCTTACAAAAGATGATGATGCCTATGGTTGTTGTAAATTGGTAGAATTTTGTAATGCCGTAGAAGATAATCCGTTTATGGCAGGAGCATTTCATGGTATTACGCAAGGGGACGCTGCTATCCATGTGGGCGTATCCGGACCCGGTGTGGTGAAACGAGCATTGGAAGAAGTTCGAGGGGCTCCTTTTGATGTGGTAGCAAAGACGATAAAAAATACAGCGTTTATGATTACGCGGTTAGGACAAATGGTAGCAGAAGCAGCCACAGATCGTCTTCATGTACCGTTTGGCATTGTGGATTTGTCTCTTGCTCCTACATCAGCAGTAGGCGATAGTGTGGCACAGGTGTTGGAAGAAATGGGAATCGAAAGTTGTGGTGCACCCGGGACAACAGCGGCCTTAGCACTGTTAAATGACTCTGTGAAAAAAGGTGGGTTGATGGCTTCATCCAGTGTGGGTGGATTGTCCGGTGCTTTTATTCCTGTTAGCGAAGATTTAGGAATGATTCAAGCGGTAGAACGTGGTAGCCTTACATTAGAAAAGTTAGAAGCAATGACGTGTGTATGTTCCGTAGGGCTTGATATGATTGCGGTCCCCGGTGATACATCGGCAGCTACTATTTCCGCTATCTTGGCAGATGAAGCGGCTATTGGCATGATTAATAACAAAACGACAGCTACCAGATTAATTCCTGTTCCTGGGAAGAACCCGGGAGATATGGTTAATTTTGGCGGACTTATGGGATATGCCCCAGTCATTGATGTCAACCATTTTAAAGCAGATGAGTTTGTGGCACGAGGGGGAAAAATTCCGGCACCACTTCGCTCGTTAACGAATTAATATGAACAATTACTAATACAGCAAAAGAGGTATTACTTATCTTCTGAAAGCTGTATTTTTGATTGTGCTCATATGGTAAAATAAAACAGTATAATAAGTCAGAAATGGATTGAATGATGAAATATAATAATGAAAATAAGCAGTTTTCTGCTGATGATAGTAGAGAAAAAAATTTAATGTCGATAAAGCAAAAACGATGGATGGAAGGTTGGATACTTGCCACATTTTTACCTTTTTTTGTCGTATTGTTTTTTAGTTATTATTTTAGTTCTAATGAGGGATATCAATGGTATTCTTATGCGAAAATTTTGATTTTATTCATTGAAACAGGGGCGATTTCTGCTTATTTTATTTATCATCGTATATATAAAGCAGTCGTTTCATTATGGATCGCTGTAAGTATTTTGTTTTGTCTTGCCATGGTAGTGCCTTATTTGGCCGGGGAAAGTCATGTTGTATTAGATGGGCAAGATGTGTCAGGAGAATTAAGTACACCGTTATATTTATTTATTTCTTGTCTCATGGCAGCCTGGTTATTACCGGGAAAATTTCGCGTGGTAGCTCGGTTGATTTGTGTCCTATTTATTCTATTTTATGCAATTATTCAATTTACCTATATTGGCTATTTTGCCGTATCAAAAGCATTAATATCGGTGAATATGCTTCTTGCCGTAGCACAAACCAATTTGGCAGAAGCGATTTCTTATGTTGATGTTCATTTGTCACCGATTTATTTAATTGCACTTATGGGGGGATTGATTCTTTTTGGTGCCCTTATTTTTGTCTTGAGTCATGATAGTTTTAAGAAAATTTCCACAGAATCAAAAGCCGGATGGAGTTTTGTGGCACTATTATTTTTATTAAACTGCGGTTTTACTGTATGGTCTATCAGTGAAACACGTATTGCTCATGTTTCTTATGAGTCTTATGAAACGTTAAAAAGTTTTGGGACGTATCAACGTATATTAGAGGAACGAAGAAATTTCAAAATTGAAGATTCGGAACTAATTAAGGAATTAAATTCTGTTCCGGATGGTATTTATGTATTGGTTATTGGAGAATCACTTACACGGGATCATATGGGAGTTTATGGATATACGAGGAATACAACTCCTTTTCAATCATTATTTTATAAAGACCCTAATTTTATATTTTTTAATCATGCTTATTCTTGTTATACCCAGACGGTGCAGGTTTTAACTTGTGCATTGACGGAGAAAAATCAATACAACGGTATGAATTTGGCTGAAGCTTATTCTATCGTCGATTTAGCACGTGAGGCGGGATTTGAAACTACATGGATTTCTAATCAATCCCGTTTTGGGATATGGGATACACCGATAGGTGCTATTGGTTCTGCTTGTGATAATCAGTATTGGATAAATCAATATGTGGGAACTGATGTAATTACTAAAGATTATGATTCTGCTTTAGTTCCTTATTTACGAAAACTTGATCCGAATAATCGGAGGCAGTTGATTATCGTTCATTTGATGGGTAGTCATATCAGTTATTGGGATCGTTATCCTTCGGAATTTTATAAATGGCCACTTGACCATGATAAAGATAGGACTACCGAAGAAGTAATGATTGATGAATATGATAATTCTGTCTTATTTAATGATTATGTGATGGCATCTATTATGAATGAGGCAGTGAATTATCTTCATGCTGATGGGGTTATGTATTTTTCTGATCATGGAGAAGAAGTGACAGCTAATCCCGGGCATAATGCAGATCAATTTAATTTTACGATGGTGCGTATTCCTTTTTGGGTATATACATCAGATATCTACAATGAAACGCATAAAACGACTCGGAAGTTGATGGAAGCTCGGAGATATGTTCCTTTCTCCAATGACATGCTTTATGAAACACTTATGGGGATGATGGGTATTACTGTGACACATTATGATGCTACTTGTGATTTATTTAGTCCTTTATTCAATAAAGATATAGCAAGTTTGATGACAATGTATGGTACGGTGATGATTTCGAATGATTCATTGGAATTAGGAAGTAATAAAGAGGCGCACGATTACTTTTGGAATAGTGAACAAATGGCAGGTGGTGCGCAGTTATTTGATTGGAATATATACAAGCCGATAAAACTGACTGAAAGTCCGCATAAAGAAGTGAGCAATGTAGGATTGCATAAAGCGTCATAGGCGAATAAATTATCGGCAAGTATTTTTATACTGATTTTTGGTGGATATAGATGGTATACTATAATTGAATTTTGTGAGCATGGAGGAAACTATGCGGCTTCGTAGAAAACCGTGGATTGAAGAAGCAATAAAGGAATATGAAGGTCTTTTATATTTGGATGAACCTACAACATTAAAAGGAAAATGGAGACATATTTTTCCTAAGGAAAATCAGCCTCTTCATGTAGAGTTTGGCACCGGGAAAGGACAGTTCATTTCACGAATGGCGGATCTTCATAGAGATGTGAATTATATCGGTATGGAAGTGCAAGAAGGGGTCATTTATTATGCTGCAAAGAAAACAGCAGCTATAGAGCCGCCGTTAGATAATGTTCATCTGATTTTAGGCGATGTCAATCATATTGAAGATATTTTTGCGCCGGGAGAAGTGGATATGATTTATTTGAATTTTAGTGATCCTTGGCCGAAAAAAAGACATATGAAACGGCGATTGACTTACCGTGATTTTTTGAGGAAATATGCACTTATTTTAAGTGAAGGCGGAGAAATTCATTTTAAAACGGATAACAAAGAATTATTTGATTTTTCTATAGAAGAATTTCATGCTATGGGTTGGATTCTGTCCGATGTTACTTATAATCTTCATGAGCAACCTGTGGAGGGTGAAGTGGAGACGGAGTATGAGGAGAAATTCAGCAGGAAGGGGAATTTAGTATGTCGTTTAGTGGCGACACGTCCGATAGGCGATTCAATGATACATCTAAAGCGTTGACCATACTTTTGGTTATTACCGGGCTATTTTTATTTATTGGCTGCGTCAATGTGTATAGCTCTACTTTTTATATGAATTTACAAAATGGTACAGGGGTATACAGTCATTTGTTCAAGCACCTTATTTATTTATGCCTTGGTTTATTTATTGCGATGGGATTGATTCCCGCTTTGGGAAATGCAAAAATTAGGCAAATGAATAAAGGCTTTGTCATTATTACAGTGCTGCTTTTAATTGCTGTTTTGGTAGTAGGAAGAACGGTTAATGGTGCTACAAGATGGATTATGGTAGGGCCCATATCTTTACAGCCGTCAGAAATTGCCAAAGTAGTAGGAATTATATGGACAGCATCTTATTTGACTAAAAAAATGAAAACCCATCAAGAAATAACTATTCTGAAAAAAATATGGTATGGGTTATTTCATCGAAAAAGTGGACGTAATGAGGATACGATTGACTCTACTATTCATTATTTTACGCCCTTGTATATTCCTTTCCTTATGGCAATTTTGGTATTAAAAGAGCCTGATATGGGAACAGCCGGAATGATTTTGTGCTTTCCTCTTATGCTTTATTTTATTGCCGGTTTACCTTATAAAGAAGTAGGTGCTATTAGTATAATTGCTTTTATTTCCGCGGGGATATTAGCTTACATTGAGCCTTATCGCTGGGATCGTGTTAAAGCAGTGATTGATCCTTTTTCCTACGAAAGTGGTTTGGGGTATCAAACCGTGCAAGGCCTTATTGCTATTGGAAGCGGTGGATTATTTGGACAAGGAGCAGGTGAAGGCGTATCTAAGTTTTCGTATCTACCTGAGCAATATACGGATTTTGCTTATGCTATTTTTGGTCAGGAATGGGGTTTTGTAGGGGCATTTTCCCTATTATTTCTCTATATACTATTTATGATTTGCGGATTTATTTTGGCGGGGCAAACGAAATATACTTATGAGTCATTTTTGATTTATGGGCTTACGATGCTCATATCAGCACAAGGGATCATTAATATAGCGATGATTTTAGGTTGTTTCCCGGTGACGGGAATACCGCTTCCTTTTATTTCTTATGGTGGAACATCATTGGTTATCAATTTAGTGGCGGTAGGTCTTATTCGAGAAGCATTTATTGCAGGACAGAAAAAACGAGATCAGGAAGAACGGAAAAAACATATTGCCGCTATGGAGGGGCATCCTTTTCGATAAAGAGAAAGAGATAATAGATAATGGCAAATTACAAAATTCATTTATATTTTTTTCGCGAAGAAACTGAAACAATAACTTCATTAGGGTTACTTAATAAGACGAATATTATTTGTCCTTGGGAATCGTTATCGAATCAAATGCCCAAAGAACAGATGGGCGAATTGATGAATCATGAAGGACGTTTTATTTTGTTCGCTACCAATGAGGTAGGAAATACAGGTGAGTTTGTATGGCTTCTAAAAAAATATAAAAAAGAAGGGGCAGCCATTTATTGTGATGGAGAAAGTCATTCACTTATAGTTACATTATTTCTTTTAAATAAAGCAGAAACGATAAAGTTAACTTCCGCAGATTTAGCTTGTGCGAGGGATATACCACTTCAGGAGTTTTATCATCAAGGGATTCAGGTGATTTGTTTATATTTACAAAAGGATATGAAATCTTTTTTGATGGCGGCTGATGAAATAAGAAAGTCTAAGAGATTTATTGAAAAATAGTTGTTTAGTGATGGCAATGATGATTAAGGGGGATATGATGTGTTTAAGTAGTAGTGAGATGATAATTCCGGTTATTTTTTTAGCACTTTTTTTGTTTTTTGAATTACAAGATTTGGGAATAGGGATAATGGCACCTTTTGTGGCAAAGTCCGACGAAGAATATGAGGCTGTTCGTAAATTATTACGCCCCGGTATTGACGGGAATGAATTGTGGCTTTTTTTAGGATTATTTCTTATAGGGCAAATGTCAATGCAAAAAGATAGCTACCCGACTATGTTTTATTTAGTGGCTGCGGTGGCAGCTGTAAGTCTTTTTCTTCGTGCGTCAGTTGTTTATATATGTCCGAAAAAAATGGAAACATCGGTGGCACGAATTGTGAGTATCGTTTCTTTTATTACCCTTGCCTTTATTGGGTTATTTTTATTCTCTATTGGGAATGCATCAGCGGGACTGTTGACTGCGAGTGGTATATTTGGAACATTGTGGCTATTAACCGGAAGTATTCAGTTAGGTGCGGTGTATGGCGCTTTTAAGTCGGTGAATCCCTTAGCGGAGAGATGGAGAGCATTGAGCCTTGTGGTACTATTGGTATCAATGATATGTTTTCTCATTTGGGCAATTATAGAAATTGTAAGTTTAAGCAATCTTATGGCGGATAATTATTCTTTATGGATTATGGTTTTTATTTCTTTTGCTTTCTCAGTTATTTCTTTTACGGTGATTCGTCTGCGTCTGGTTGGGAGAGGGCTTTTGGCATCGTACGTATTGCTGCTTTCGGAATTAGTATTATTTGTGTTTATTTCGACCATATATGGCATTATTACGCATACGCTTGATGGAAATAGTATTTTAATGATGATGGAGTTTTACCCTATAAACGTTTGGATGGTAGTTATTGGTATTTGGACATTTATTGTTTTTGTATGGAAAATATGGCGCAAAAAAATTAATTATTTATGGAATGATCATATTTAGTGAATAACGAAAGGGTGATTTTATGGGAGAACTTTTTAAGACACAACATACGATTGATGAAATGCTTGATAAAATGGGCGTAAAGATTGTACTTGATACAGAACATTTATCTGAAACGGACATTTTGGAAGCACAAAAAAGTGGTGAAAGTGTAGTATTGAAGAAAAAAGAAGAAGATTCGGAAAGCAAATAATGTATAAAAAGCTTTCTTTGATATACTTATATCAGAGAGGCTTTTTATTTTTGTGCTAAAATAAAAGAAAAGCGGTTGTCGGAGGTAGTTATGGATTCATTCGTTCATTTGCATGCTCATACAGAATATAGCTTGTTTGATGGTATATGTCGTATTAAAGAGTTGGTGGCTCATGTAAAATCTTTGGGGCAAACAGCTTTGGCCATTACAGATCATGGGGTTATGCATGGAGCAGTTTATTTATATAAAGAATGCTTAAAAGCAGGTATTCGTCCGATTATCGGTTGTGAACTTTATGTAACTAAAGGGAGTCGTTTTATCAAAAATTCCGGAAGCAAAGAAAAATTAGGACACCTTATTTTATTGGCAGAAAATGATATAGGTTATAGAAATTTGGTGAAAATATGTTCTAAAGCTTGGACAGAGGGGTATTATAATAAACCGCGAGTGGATCATGATTTATTACGGGAATATCATGAAGGGATTATTGCATTATCAGGTTGTGTAGGAAGTGAATTATGTCAAGCTATATTGCATCATGATGCAGAAAAAGTGAAAGAAGTTATTGAATTTTATATTGATACATTCGGAAAGGATAATTATTTCCTTGAATTGCAAAATCATGGGATTCCTGAAGAAAATATAGTTCGTCCTATATTGGCAGAATTAGCCGGAAAATACGGGATTGAGTTAGTGGCAACTAATGATTTTCATTATATAAAAAAAGAAGATGCAGAAAGTCAAGAAATTAAATTGTGCATTTCGACCGGAAGTACATTGGATAATCCGGAACATTTTCGTTTTGCTAATAGTGAATTTTATTGTAAAAGCGGAGAAGAAATGCAAGTTATATTAGGAGAGTTTCCTCGTGCTATTGAAAATACAAAAAAGATTGCGGATCGTTGTAAAGTGAATTTTGTGTTTGGCGAACATAAATTACCTTCTTTTGATGTACCTGAAGGAGAAACGGCTAAAACTTATTTACAAAAACTTTGTGAAGAGGCTATTCCTGAAAGGTATCCTGAGGTAGATGATCGTGTTCGTGAACGACTCTCTTATGAGTTGGGCGTTATTAATCAAATGGGATTTGCCGATTATTTTCTTATTGTTATGGATTTTATTAAATATGCGAAATCTCATGGTATTCCGATAGGACCCGGACGTGGTAGTGCTGCCGGTAGTATCGTTGCTTATTTATTGCACATCACAGAAATAGATCCTCTAAGATTTGATTTGCTTTTTGAACGATTTTTAAATCCTGCACGTGTATCCATGCCTGATATAGATACAGATTTATGTTATCGGAGACGTGGAGAAGTGATTTCTTATTTAGCGCAGAAATATGGTGAGGAACAGGTGGCGCAGATTATCACATTTGGTACCTTAGCAGCCAGAGCAGTGATTCGTGATGTGGGTCGTGTGATGAGTATACCTCTAAGAGAAGTAGATAAAATTGCGAAAATGGTTCCCGGTGGTCCCGGGGTAACATTACAAAAAACATTAGACGGATCAAAAGAGTTTTCTCACTTATATCAGACGAATAAGACTGTCCATCAGTTGATTAATCACTGTTTGGATTTGGAGGGACTATGTAGAAATTCCGGGACTCACGCAGCCGGAGTTGTTATTTGCTCTGAGCCGGTGGACGACTTTGTTCCTATTCAATTAACACAGGATAATTTTATTCAAACTCAATATGAAAAAGATTTGAATGAAGAATTAGGCCTTCTTAAGATGGATTTGCTTGGGCTTCGAAATCTTACGGTTATTCGTGATGCTGTTGAGATGATAAAAGAAAATAGGGGGATTGACATTGATATTAATAAAATTCCGTCTGAAGACCCTTTAACTTGTGATATGTTATGCAAAGGAGATACCGTAGGGGTATTTCAGTCGGAGTCGTCAGGCTTTACCAATTTATTAGTTCAATTGCATCCTGAAAGGTTTGAAGATTTAATACCGATGGTGGCTTTGTATCGACCGGGACCGTTGGGCAGTGGGATGGCAGAAGATTTTATTAGTAGGAAACATGGTAAAACACCAATAGATTATCCGCATCCGTTATTGGAAAATATATTGAAAGAAACATATGGGATTATTTTATATCAAGAACAAGTCATGCAAATTGCATCAGTGATGGGAGGATTTGATTTAGGCCGCGCTGATTTGCTTCGCCGTGCTATGGGTCATAAAGAACCGGAGATTTTGCAAGCACAAAGAGAATTATTCGTGAATGGAGCGAAAGAAAAAAATATTGATACCGATATTGCTAACCATGTATTTGATTTAATTTTGCATTTTGCCGGATATGGATTTAACAAATCTCATAGTGTGTGCTATGGATGGATTGCTTGGCAAACGGCTTATTTGAAAGCACACTTCAGACCGGAATTTATGGCTGCTATGATGACTTGCTATAATGGGGATAAAAATAAAGTTAGTCGTTATATTTCCGATACACGTCATGCGGGAGTCATTATTGCAGCGCCTGATATTAATCGAAGTGAAGCGTCTTTTTCTGTAAAGAATGATACTATCCTTTTTGGCCTATCAGGTATTCAAAATGTGGGAGAAAATTTGGTAGAATCTATTATTCATGCTCGTCATAAAAGCGGACCGTTTAAGGATTTATCTGATTTATTGATGCGAATAGATGGGAAAGGATTAAATACACGTGCTTGTGAAAGTCTAATTAAATGCGGCGCTATGGATTCGTTTGGGTATAATAGACGGCAATTATTGGAAGTCCTTCCTCAAGCGTTAAATAAAATGGCAGCAGAAAAAAATGATCGTGATTCGGGGCAATTATCACTTTTTGGTGGAGAGGATAAAGTAGAAAGTATTGTATATCCCGATATGGAAGATATGAGTGCCGGAGAAAAAATTGATTGGGAGAGGAAACTTTTAGGGTTTTATGTGAGTGGACATCCTCTTGATTTATATAAGAAAGAATTAAAAGGATGCGATTCTATTTATCAAATTGTAAATAATGCCGCTACTTTTGATGGTCGTTTAGTTAAAGTCGCCGGGGTTATTAATCGAGTGAAAAGTATGACTACGCGAAAAGGCGAACCGATGGGTTATATAGGTATAGAAGATTATACTGATACCATAGAATCTGTTATATTTCCGTCTGCTTGGGGAAAGTATAGGTATTTACTCACAGAAGATAATGTGGTATGTGTGCGAGGACGAATACAAGCAAATGAAAGAAATATTCAGCTAATAGCCGATTTGATTCAACCTATTTGTGAACTAAAAGAAAAAACGGGAGAATCAGAGAAAGAAGTACATCTTTTTGTTGATGAAAATCATGAAAATGGAGATATCAGTCAGATGTTAGCCGGGCTATTAAAAAGACATCATGGAACAACACCGGTCATACTTCATATATTGCGTACACGGCAGAAAATTCAGATGAATGAATCTTTTTTTCTGAATTTTACGGAAGTAGCGGAAAGCGAATTGAAAAAACTGTTGGGAGAGGCCTGCGTTTTACTTAAATCGCATAAATAAAAGATATTGTATTACATATCAACAATACATTATTGTATGACTAAAATGTTATGCTCATGCTATAATAATAGGGAATCAATTTAAGGTAACGATAGGGGGATGTTATGAAATTTCTCGTATGTATTAAACAGGTAGTTGATGCAGCAAAAACCGAAGTGGATTTGGAAACGGGTCGGTTAAAAAGAAATAATGCAAATAGTATAACTAATCCGGTGGATTTGAATGCATTGGAAGCTGCTTTGAAATTAAGAGAACAAGTGGGTGGATCTGTAGAAGTTATTACTATGGGACCGCCACAGGCAGAAGCTGTCTTATATGATGCTCTTTCTCGCGGAGCGGATAAAGCTTATTTAGTAACGGATCGAGTATTTGGCGGAGCTGATACATTAGCTACAAGCTATACACTATCAGAAGCTATTAAAAAGATAGGAATACCTGACATTATTTTTTGCGGTATAGAATCTATTGATAGTAATACGGCACAAATTGGGCCGGAAATAGCAGCTACTTTGGGGATGGCTGATGTCAGTGCTGTATCAGAGATGAAGTACGCAAAAGAAGGATTTTTAATGGTAAAAAGAAAGTCCGGTG
Organism: Veillonellaceae bacterium DNF00626; assembly: GCA_001553355.1. Taxonomy (GTDB): domain Bacteria; phylum Bacillota; class Negativicutes; order Veillonellales; family Dialisteraceae; genus Dialister. The sequence continues at coordinate 43,631 of KQ960876.1, read as the reverse complement.
ATGATGTAGAAACATTAGAATTGAAATTACCGGCAGTGGTTACGGCATTGGCAGAATTAAATAAACCGAGATATCCATCCATTAAAGGGATTTTAGAGAAAAAAGATAAAGAAATTGTGAAAATTACGTCTAATGATATGGACATAGATTTGAATCGAGTGGGATTTAAGGGATCGCCAACTCAGGTTAAAAACGTGGGTCCTGTTGCAGCATTCAAAAAAGAAAATTTGCATGTGGAAAATAAACCGATGGAAGAGATGGTTGATATGGTTTATGAAATAGTAAAAAAGCTTTCATTGGTGTAGGAGGTAATTATGAATTTTTCTGATTATCAAGGGATTTACGTTGTAGCAATTCCAAAGAATGGTCAATTAGTAAAAGTAAGCGCAGAATTAATTGGACAGGCACAAAAATTAGCATCTCAATTAGGTGAAAAGGTAGCAGCTGTTATTGCCGGACATCATTTAGAAGATATGGCACAAGAGCTAATTTATTTAGGCGCAGACATGGTATATACTATTGATTCACCTATTCTTTCTCATTATGATGGGGTGGCTTATCAAAAAGCCTTGGGCCAATTTTTTAAAGAAAAAAAGCCAAATGTTGTTTTATTTGGTGCTGATTCCTATGGTAGAGATTTAGCTCCACGTTTAGCAGGCGAGTTGGTTTGCGGAGTAACTGCAGATGTAACCGGTTTATCAATTGATGAAGAAACAAAATTGATTGTATGGACAAGACCGGCTATGGGCGGAAATATTATGGCAGATATTATTAGTCCTGATTATCGACCACAAATGGGTACCGTTCGTCCCGGGATTTTTCATGCACCTAAAAAGGATCTATCTCGAAAAGGGTCTATTATTCCGGTAACAATTTCACTTGATATGAATGATTTAGGTACCATTCTAAAAGAAGTATTACGTGCAGAAGATGATTGTCCGTTAGAAAATGCTGAACTTATATTAGCCGGTGGCCGAGGATTTCATACAAAAGCAGAATGGGCGCAGCTTCATGAATTAGCTCATCTTATGGGGGCAGCAGTGGGATGTAGTCGACCGATGTCTGTGATGGGATTTGAGCCATTTACACATCAAATTGGACAAACGGGGAAAGGTGTTTCTCCCAAAGTGTATATGGCTTTAGGTATTTCCGGCGCCATGCAACATATGTGCGCAGTCAAACCGGATATACTGATTGCCGTGAATAAAGACCCGGAAGCGCCCATTATGAAATTAGCTGACTATGCTATTGTGGCAGATTTGCGTAAATTTATTCCGATGTTTATTGAAAAATTAAAAGCTCTAAAAGAAAAAGAATAATAAGAAAATCAATAACAATAATAAAGAATCATTCAATTTATTCGGGAAGGTGACAAAAATGGACAATTATAAACCGACTATTTATTTTAATCATAATTTTTATTATGACTTTTCCAAGATAATCAGTGCTGATGATCGAGGATTGCAATTTGGCGATGGTGCTTATGAGTGGGTACGTATTTATCATGGACGGCCATTTGCATTGTCTTATCATGTGGACCGCTTATATCGTTCCATGAGGCTTTTAGGGATACGACCGGTAACAGCGCCGGATGAATTTACAGAAATTGTAGAAGTAGTGATAGAGGAATCAGAAGTAAAAGAGGGATATGTAAAAATTATTGTTACTCGTGGAAGTGGCGATCATGCCTTTACTATTCCACGTAGAAATGCTTTAGAACCAAATGTTTTGGTATATGCAAAGCCTATTAATTTAGAAGAAATAGAAAAAGTGCAAAATGGAGTGTCTTGTATTACCGCCATTGATGATCGAGGACATCATTCAGATATCTTGAGTTTGAATCAATTACAAAATTTAATGGCTCGAGCAGAAGCCGAAAAACAAGATGCTTATGATACTATTTTTATCAAAGATGGTTTGGTTACCGAATCATCACATTCAAATGTGTGCGTAGTGAAAGCGGGAGTTATATGGACGCCACCACTTAATGAGTATATGGTTCGTGGTGTAACACGTTCTCTTATACTCACACGAGTCGCTCCTAGTGCCGGTGTTACTTCGATTGATGACTCATCAGAGCCTGTACGATTAGAGGATATGATGAACAGCGAAGAGGTATTTTTAACTAATACACAAGATGGTATTATTCCGGTGCTATCTATTGACGGTAAATCTATAGGAACGGGGCAAGTTGGTGAAGTAACAAAGAAAATTCAAGAACATTATACACATTTATTGAAAGATGGATTGCCGTAATAATAAATAAAAAATTGGCTTTTGGCTGTTGAAGAAATTCAATATCTAAAAGCCAATTTTTGTATAAAATAAGGAATGCTGAATCAGTGTGCTATAATGAGATATGAATTTTTATAGGAGTTTTATATGCGTATACTTGGAATAGATCCCGGGACCGGTCGTTGCGGTTTTGGTGTAGTAGAGAAAAAAGGCAATGACATTATTCCAATTGATTATGGAGTTATAGAAACGTTTAAGAATCAAACTGAATTAGAGCGTTTAAATATCATTTATGAAGGTGTTTCAGAATTAATTGATACTTATAGACCGCATTTTATGGGGGTAGAAGCTTTATATTTTAATACGAATATTACTACGGGTATTGTTGTAGCACAAGCACGAGGAGTGATATTACTTGCCGGATATCGAAGAGGAATTCCTGTTATTAATGTGACTCCACTTCAAGTGAAGCAACAAATTGCCGGTTATGGACGAGCGGAAAAGAAACAGGTTATTGCGATGATTATGCGGCTTATGCATATTTCAAAAAAAATTAATCCTGATGATGCGGCAGATGCTTTGGCCATTGCATTAACGGCAATTTATAAACAAGAGCATCAAAAAATAGTGGAGGGTAGATGATGATAGGATATATAAAGGGAAGAATAACTGCGATTTTCCCGGAATGTTGTTTTTTGGAAACGGCTGGCATAGGTTATCGCATTTTTGTTTCTGCTAAAGATCGTGAAAAATTACAAAATGGGCAGGATGTAAAATTATTAACCTATATGGCAGTAAGAGAAGATGCAATATGTTTATATGGATTTCTATCAAAAGAATCTTATGATTTGTTTCTTGTTTTGATTTCTATTTCAAAAATAGGGCCGAAAGTTGCTATGGGCATCTTATCTACTGTATTGCCAACTGCTTTTATTCAAGCCATACGAGCGAAAGATATGTCAATACTTACAAAGTTGCCGGGGGTTGGTAAAAAGACAGCAGAAAGACTTGTGGTCGAATTAAAAGATAAAATGGGAACTGATGAAGAAATAGATTCGCCTGGTGCCAATATGGAAGATAGTGAGGGTCCGGTGCAAGAAGCAGCTCGATATTTACAAGCTCTTGGATACGAAAATAATGAATTTGCTTTGATATTAAGGAAAATTTCTCCGGAGTGTCAGAGTGTTTCACAAATGGTACAAGGTGTATTACGAGAATTTGGTAAGAAAAATAATAGTTGAGAGGAATATTCATGAATAATAAATATATCAAAAGTCTTAGCAAGGGCAGTGATATGGATATATCCGGTGAGGGGCGAATTGTGGCTCGAGAAGAAATAGGGCATGATGAATGGCAGCAAACTATACGGCCACAAAAATTATGTGACTATATCGGGCAAACTACATTCAAAGAAAATTTATCCATTTATATTCAAGCTGCGAAAGTAAGAAAAGAAGCATTGGATCATGTATTACTATATGGACCGCCGGGGTTAGGGAAAACTACTATGGCAAAAATTATTGCCAATGAATTAGGGGTACAATTTAAGGTGACCAGTGGTCCGGCTATTGGGCGACCGGGTGATTTAGCTGCTATCTTATCTACCATGCAAGAGCATGACGTGCTTTTTATTGATGAAATTCATCGATTGAATCGAAGTGTAGAAGAAATATTATATCCGGCGATGGAAGATTTTGCTTTAGATATTGTTATGGGAAAAGGTACGGGGGCTAATTCGATTCGTATAGAGTTACCGCCTTTTACATTGATTGGCGCGACGACACGAGCAGGAGCGTTATCTGCTCCTTTGCGTGACCGTTTTGGTATTGTTAACCATATGCAATTTTATAATAAAGAAGAGTTACGTCATATTATTACTCGAGCAGCAGGAATATTGGATATTCAAATTGATCAAGATGGTGCGGATGAAATAGCCGGACGTGCGAGGGGGACACCTCGTATTGCAAATCGTTTATTGAAACGTATTCGGGATTTTGCACAAGTGAAAGGTGGCGGTATTATTTCGAGAGAAATTGCGGCGGAATCTCTTCAAGCACTCCATGTCGATGAGATTGGACTGGATATGATGGATAGAGAAGTGTTAAAAACTATTATTCAAAAATTTAACGGAGGCCCGGTAGGAATTGATACCATTGCAGCAGCCATTAGTGAAGAACGAGCAACAATTGAAGATGTTTGTGAACCATATTTAATGCAAATGGGTTTTATTTCTCGGACACCTCGCGGGCGAGTTGCGACAACTGCTGCATATACACATATGGGGTTTCCAAAGCAAATTACGGAAGAACGGACATTGTTTGAGGAGTAAGAGGATGGATATCGGTAAAATTCTTATTTATTTGGGTATTGCATTGATTGCACTTGGCACTGTTTTTATCATCATTAATAAAATTTTTCCTATAGGAAATTTACCCGGCGATTTGCATTGGCAATGGGGACAAACAAAAGTTTATTTTCCCGTGGTTTCATGTTTGGCAGTTAGTGTAATAGCTACCGTTTTAATTAATTTGTTTTTTAAACGATGATTTTAGGAGAATGATTTTATTATATGTATAAGAAAATAGTTCGATTACTTCTCTTTTTGGTTATTTTTGGAGGATTTATTCCTTCTACAGTAAATTCAGAAATGATTACTATAAAAAAAGTGCCACATATTTTATCCGAAAGAAAAGTAAAAAGCGGATCCGTACAAATGGTCTCGATCGATTTGAAAAATATAGTACCTCAAAATATTCATAAAAAATCTGGAAGTAATAAAAATGTGTCCGGAACAGTAACGTCAAAAGATATGGTAAAAGGACAAAAACGAATATATCAGGGACCGGATATACGCGTAGGTTTACTGGTTGGGCAACAAGAAGTGACTGTTAAAGTATTGAATTCACTTCAGATAAAAAGTGATAAAAAGATATTTGGCGTATATCAACGCGGAGAAATTTTAACTATTAATAGAGCAGAAAAAGGAGTCCGAATTAATAAAAAAAGTTTTCCGAGTACGGTGTATCTTGAACCAACAAATATGGAGCCCTCTTTTTCATTAAAAGGACAAGTTTATCGAGGTTTATTAAAAATTCGCCCATCTACGATTGAGGGGAAAGTTAATATTATTAACGTAGTACCGTTAGAGATATATTTGCAAGGGGTAATTCCTTGTGAAGTGATTCCTTCTTGGGCGATGGATGCCATAAAAGCACAAGCAGTAGCAGCTCGAACTTACGCAATGTATCATAAAAATGGATATGAGGCGGCAGGTTATGATGTGACAGACGACATACGTTCGCAAGTGTATCGAGGGTATTCAGCGGAGATAGGATCTACGAACCAGGCGGTGCAGCAAACAAAAGGAGAAATTCTTACCTATCAAGGAAAAGTGATTGATGCTCTTTTTCATGCTAATGGAGGAGGGTATACTGAAAATAGTGAAAATGTTTGGGGCACTTATATCCCTTATTTAAGAGGAGTGAAAGAAGAACGAAGTAAGGAAGTGAATAATGTCTGGAACAAAACGATTTCTTTAGCAACTTTTATAAAATCTTTAGCTAATAATGGATATAATGTGGGGCAAATAAAAGGAATCACTTTATCGCATTTATCCGTAGGAAATAATAAATCTAAAGATAGAGGAGTATCCGGACGGGTAAAATATATAGTGATAATCGGGAATAAAGGAGAAAAACGAATTACCGGTAATGATATACAAAGTATATTTGGATTGAAAAGTACACTTTTTGATATTTCAATAAAAGGGAAAGATTTGATTTTTACCGGATATGGATTTGGACATGGGCTTGGGTTATCTCAATGGGGAGCAGAAGCCTTAGCATCTAAATATGGAAATGGTAAAGATTATTACAAAAAAATTTTGAGTCATTATTTTGTTGAGACGAAAATAGAAAAAATTTATTAATAACGAAATGGAAGCGAGAATATGAAATTAGAAGAATTTAATTATGATTTGCCAAAAGAATTGATAGCACAGGAACCTGTAGAACCACGTGATTCTTGTCGGTTACTATATTTAGATAAACAGACGGGCGCATGGGAACATCATCATTTTAGAGATATTTTAGATGAAGTTCACAAAGGAGATGTTTTTGTATTTAATAATACAAAAGTGATTCCGGCTAGACTGCATGGAAATAGAAAAGATACAGGTGGAAAAGTTGAAGTGCTTTTGTTGACTCCTAAGGGAGATGATGTATGGGAAGTTTTAGTTAATCCGGGACGTAAAGCGTTGCCGGGACAAGAAATTGTTTTCTCTGAACATTTTTCCTGTACCGTTTTAGAAAAAACTGAATTTGGCGGTCGAAAAGTAGTATTTCATTATGATGGAGACTTTGATGAATCTTTAGATAAAATCGGAGAAATGCCAACACCGCCATATATTCATAAAAAATTGGAAAATAAAGATGAATATCAAACGGTATATGCAAAATATAAAGGATCAGCAGCGGCGCCTACGGCCGGGTTACATTTTACCCCGGAATTATTAGATGCGTTGAGAAAGAAGGGGGCAGAACTTCTTTTTGTTACTCTTCATGTAGGGATTGGTACATTTAGACCGGTGTCGGAAGAAAATATAGAAGATCATGAAATGCATAAAGAGTGGTATACCATTGATGAAGAAACAGCAAATAAAATAAATAAAGCCCGAAGTGAAAAGCGACGGATTATTGCCGTAGGGACGACTTCTGTTAGAACGCTTGAATCAGCAGGACAGAGTGGAATTGTACAAGCAGGACATAATTGGACTCAATTATATATTTACCCGGGATATCAATGGCATATTGTAGATGCTATTGTTACTAATTTCCATTTGCCTGAATCTACTTTAATTATGATGATGGCATCTTTTGCCGGGCGAGAACATGTTTTGGCTGCTTATGAAGAAGCCGTAAAAGAGAAATATCGATTTTTCTCTTTCGGTGATGCGATGTTTATAAAATGACACGAAATAATACATTTGTAAGATAGTAAAAAGCTCGATAACTAATGTTATCGAGCTTTTTTAGTAAAAAAATCAAGATGGAAATAGAAATACCATTTACCACTATTCACCACTTTTTGAACGGTAAAATGTAAAATCGAGTATTATTTTTTGCATTTCGGGTAAAATTTGCAGAAAAATATATGAAAAATAAAAACATTTTATATTTGCTCTTTTAGGATTTTATTGTAATGAAGTCGTGCATTGCTATATTTTATCGTAAGTTTCATTGTTTGAATAAAATAAAAAATGATGAGATGTAGAATGGATGTTCCGTTGTCACATTGTGGGGGATTGTGGTAGAATGTGGATAAAAGTGGGGAGGTGGAAGAATTATGTTTATGAATGAATATTCTCATACGATAGACGCCAAAGGGCGTATGATTCTTCCTGCTCGTTTCCGTGAAGAATTAGGAAACCACTTTGTTTTGGCGCCGGGATTAGATACTTGTTTATCCATTTATCCTATGGAACGATGGAATGCTTTATTGTCCAAGTTGCAACAATTACCGTTTACTGATGGAAGAGTACGCAAATTAAAACGTTTTCTTATAGGTAAAGGTATGGAAATGGAATGTGATAAGCAAGGGCGTATTTTGATACCGGCACATTTACGTGAGCTGGCAGTATTAAAGAAAGATGCTGTGATTGTTGGCACAGGCGCAACCATAGAAATTTGGAATCCGGAATTATTGAGAACAGATGAAAACGGAGAAGAGTCTATTGCTGAGTTAGCTAATTCATTGGATCTTCCTTTAAATTTTGAAATATAAGAGGGCATCATGGAATTTCGTCATGTGAGTGTATTGCTTTATGAAATGATTAATGTTATTTTGACGAATCCTGATGGAATATATGTAGATTGCACATTGGGCGGTGGAGGCCATTCTCTCGCACTGTCGGAATATTTATCCGATAAAGCGACTATTATTGGCGTTGACCAAGATGAAGATGCTATAGAAGCAGCGGGAGAACGGCTCCGTGGAGCCCGGTGTTCTTTTATACCGGTGAGAAGTAATTTTTCCAAAATTGATGAAATATTAACTTCTTTATCCATAGAAGTGGTAGATGGGTTTATTTTCGATTTAGGGGTTTCTTCTTATCAGTTAGATGAAGGCGATCGGGGCTTTTCGTATATGCATAATGGGAAACTTGATATGCGGATGGATCAGAACCAGTCTTTAACTGCTTATGAAATAATTAATTTTTATGATAAAGAAGAATTAAGTCGCATTATCCATACTTATGGAGAGGAACGTTGGGCCAATCGAATAGCTTCTTTTATTTGCGAAAAACGAAAGGAATCTTTTATTGAAACGACAGAAGAATTAGTGGAGATAATAAAAGCAGCTATACCAGCTTCAGCAAGAAGAACTGGACCACATCCGGCCAAGCGTACTTTTCAAGCAATACGTATAGAAGTAAATAACGAATTGTCGATATTGGAACCTACCATAAAATGCTGCGTGAATAGATTGCGTAGCGGCGGTAGAATCGGAATTATTACCTTTCAATCATTGGAGGATCGAATTATAAAACGGACATTTAAGTCTTTGGCACAAGGTTGTATTTGTCCTCCAAATTTGCCTATATGTGCTTGTCATAATAAAAGAATTGTAAGAAGTATAGGTAAGGCGATAAAACCGTCAAGACAGGAATTGGATGTTAATCCGCGAGCACGGAGTGCCGTGCTTCGTGTGGTTGAAAAGATATAACATGGGAGTGAATAGTATGCTATCACAGGATGTAAGAACATTGAATGGAATAGGGATACCCGGCAGTATTGCCATACCCGAACAAGTAAAAAGCCCGTCTTATTCAAAAACTATTGGTAAGGCAGATTGGAAAGCTTTTCATCTTATCATAAGATTGGCTATTATTTGTATTCCGGTGGTGGCTTGCTATGCGTTTAACGGAATGAATGTTCAGGCAGAACATACGATGCAGAGTGTACAACAGGAAGTAGCTTTACTTAAACAAGAAAATTCAGTAATGAAACTTGAGTTAGCTAAATTGGAAGCACCCGCTCGTATCCAGCAGGTGGCAGAAACGAAATTGGGAATGAAAGTAGCTACCTCAGCTATTTATGGTAGTGGTGATTTTGATAAAATGAATGATAAATAATAGTAGCGGTCTAATAAGAGACCGCTATTGTGCTTGTAAAATATTTTAGTATAATATAATTTATATATACTAATGGCATGAAGAAATGTCATATGAGGTGATTATATGAAATTTTTAGATGATTTATTGAAACAAACAGTCGTGAAAAATAGTAAAGGGAATACACATGTTGAGATTCATGATGTGACAGCAGATTCCCGAGAAGTGCATAGCGGCAGTTTGTTTTTTTGTTTATTAGGGGCACATGTGGATGGACATGATTTTGTTCAATCTGCAGTAGATAAAGGTGCGGTAGCTATCGTGGCAACGCGTTTTATTGATGTGCCATCACATGTGACTGTGGTTTATGTAGAAGATATGAGAAAAGCCATGGAAGATATGGTGCCGTATTTCTTTGATTATCCGTCAAGAAAAATGCGAATGATTGCGGTTACCGGAACAAATGGAAAAACGACAACGACTCATATGGTGGCACACATTCTTAAGCATTTCGGATATAAGACCGGGGTTATCGGTACCGTTCACACGCTGATAGGTGATAAAATGCTTCCTGCGCATAATACGACGCCGGATGTTATTGATTTACAGAGAATCTTAACCAAGATGTATGAAGCAAAGGTGACGCATGTTTGTATGGAAGTGTCTTCTCATGCACTTGCGTTAGGACGTGTGATTGGCTGTGAGTTTGATACGGCTGTATTTACAAATTTAACAGAAGATCATTTAGATTTTCATAAAACAATGGAAAATTACGCCAAGGCTAAAGCTATTTTATTCCAAATGGTATCGGCTACCGGTCAATATAAGAAAAATAAATCTGCATGGATTAATGGTGATGATTCATATGCATCTGTTATGGCAGATGCTGTGCAAGATAAGCAATTATGTCCGGTATGGACTTATGGACTTAATGAGTCTGCACATTTTAATTTAGTAGGGCATAATGTTCACTTTACAAGAAATTCATCTAATTTTACGTTATCCTATAATGGAAAAGCTTTTGAAATGGAAACGGCAATAGTTGGTAGATTCAATGTATACAATTCTTTATCTGCTATTGGCGCGGCATTGTCAGAGAAAGTACCAATGCCTGTAATTTTGGAGGCAATGAAAGATTTTAAGGCTGTCGCAGGACGATTTGAAATGGTAGATGAAGGGCAACCTTTTACCGTTATTGTCGACTATGCACATACGCCTGATGGGTTGGATAAAATATTGGATACTGCAAGAGAAATAACGAAGAAACGTGTGATTGTCGTATTTGGATGCGGTGGTGATAGGGATCCCATTAAGAGACCTATTATGGGGCGGATTGCCGCAAATAAGGGAGACGTTGTTCTTGTAACCAGTGATAATCCGCGTACAGAAGATCCGCAATCGATTGTAGAAGAAGTAGCCGGCGGAGTGATGGAAGTTGCAAAAAGAAAACCAAATTTAATGTATGAATTAATAACAGATCGTCACACGGCTATTGAAAGAGCTATATCGTTGGCAAAGGATGGCGATATAGTTGTTATCGCAGGAAAAGGGCATGAAGATTATCAAATATTAAAAGATAAAACCATTCATTTTGATGATCGTGAAGAAGCAAGAGCTGCTTTAAGGAGATAGATTATGGCTTCGTTTACTGTAGAAGAAATAAAAAAAGCAACTGCCGGAAATATTTTGCAGACCGGAAGCATGGATTATTGTACCGGTGTTAGTACAGATACACGTACGATTGAACCGGGAAGTCTTTTTATTGCTCTAAAAGGTGAACGTTTTGATGGGCATAAATTTTTGACAGAAGCTTGTGATAAAGGGGCTGCGGTATTACTTGTTTCGCAAAAAGATGTTTCAGATCAAATTCCTGCCGATGTATCCGTTATTTGGGTTAAAGATACAAAGCAAGGTCTTGAAGATTTAGCTCATTTTTATCGTATGAAATTTTCCATCCCGGTAATTGCTGTTACCGGATCAAATGGTAAAACAACTACGAAAGATATGATTACATTATTGTTGGAAACAAAGTATCACGTTTGCGCTACAAAGAAAAATTTCAATAATGAGATTGGACTTTCTATGACTTTATTATCCATGACACCTGACACAGAAGTGTGTGTAGTGGAAATGGGTATGCGTGGATTGGGTCAAATTGCTGAGCTTTGTCGTATTGCAAGTCCCACCATTGGAGTGGTAACAAATGTGGGAACGTCGCATATCGGTATTTTAGGAAGCAAAGAAAATATTGCAAAGGCAAAAGCAGAATTAATTGAATCACTTCCTGATGATGGAGTAGCTATTTTGAATGAAGATGATCCTTATGTTATTGCGATGGGTAATAAGTTTAAGGGAAATATCATTGGCTATGGAGTCCATGGCAAATATGTGGTGTCGGCTTGTGATATACAATATCAATCGACAGGAACAAAATATATGTGTACATGCTTTGATGAGGCTTTTCGTGTGAAACTTTCTGCGTTAGGTATTCATCATATCTATGACGCTTTGGCTGCAACAGCAGCAGCTCGGGTCATTGGCGTTGATGTGAAAAAGATACAAAAAGCATTGGCCGAATTTTCTCCCGGCGCACAGCGGCAAGGAGTAACACAGGTGCAAGATGTACTAATCATGGATGATTCCTATAATGCTAATCCGCTTTCTATGGAGATGGCTTTTCATTCATTGAAACAATTAAACGCATCTCATTATTTTCTTTTGTTGGGAGATATGGGAGAATTAGGGAAGTTTTCAGAAAAATTGCATTTTGAAACGGGAAAGAAAGCAGCAGAGATTGGATTTGATGGTCTTATTACCGTAGGACCTTTAAGCGTTCATTTGGCGGAAGGCGCTAAAGTCGGAGGAATGAAACAGGTATATACAGTTTCTTCTTGTGATGAAGTGATACCTATTTTAACGAAATTAGTACATGCCGGTGATGCTGTTTTATTAAAGGGATCTCATGCTATGCATATGGAGAAGATACCGGAGCTTTGGAAGGAGTATATAGCTCATCATGGAGATTGATTATTTGTTGTACCTATTGGAAGCGACTGTTTGTACAATTATTTTAGGAATGGTAAGCATACCGCTTTTAAAAAAATATAAAGCAAGACAGGCCATTCGGGAAGAAGGCCCTAAATCTCATCGCGTAAAAGCGGGAACACCTACAATGGGTGGATTGTTCCTTATTTTATCCGGTGTAATTGTTATCTTAGGCAATGGCTTGATTGATAAAACTGTACTATGGCTGTTGTTTTTGATGATAGGTCATGGTATACTTGGTTTTTTAGATGATTTTATTAAAGCAGAAAAGAAAAGAAATCTGGGGTTAACAGCGAAACAAAAAATAATGGGACAACTTATATTGTCTATTATTTTTTGTTTTGGGTGTGTAGAAATGTTACACTTACCCTGTGCTATATCTATTCCGTTTACTGCATCAGACATATCTATCGGATGGCTATATTATCCATTTGTTATTTTGGTAATTGTAGGGGCGTCTAATGCAGTTAATTTAACAGATGGATTAGATGGATTAGCGTCCGGCTGCTGCACGGTTGCCTTTATGGCGTATGCTGCATTTTGTTATATTAATGGTTTATATGATATTGCCGCATTTATTATCATTATGGCAGGGTGCTGTATAGGATTTTTATTTTTTAATTACCATCCGGCTAAAATTTTTATGGGTGATACCGGTTCATTAGCCTTAGGCGGAGCTTTAGCAGGCATTGCTGTAATGACAAGAACAGAATTATTACTTGTTGTATTAGGTATGGTATTTGTAGTAGAAGCTCTTTCTGTCATTATTCAAGTAGCTTCTTTTAAATTATATGGGAAACGAGTTTTTAAAATGAGTCCTCTTCATCATCACTTTGAATTATCCGGTTGGAGTGAAGTAAATGTGGTATGGCTTTTTTGGGGTTTTGAATGTTTTATGGCAGGAGTAGCATTATTGTTTTCTGTTCAAATATAGAGTATTTTTGATAATATATATGATATAGGTAGTCGAGTTTATATTGAGGCGATGAAATTGAAAAACGTATTGATTTTAGGTGCAGGTATTAGCGGATTGGGGGCAGCGCATGTATTACTTAGACATAAGTGTCATGTGGTGATTTCTGATTTGCATGACAAAATTAAAGATTTGAAAGATAAAGAAAGTTTGTCATCTTTGGGATGTAAATTTTGTTTCGGAAGTCAAGATATTTCCTTGCTGGAAGATATAGATACGGTTGTAGTCTCTCCGTCTATTCCACGAGAAAATAAAGTTGTTTCAGAAGCATTACGTAGAGGAATACCCGTTATCAGTGAGGTGGAATTAGCTTATCGTGTAACAAAAGCACCGATTTTAGCAGTTACCGGAACTAATGGAAAGACGACCACTACTACATTATTGGGAAGTATTATTAGCCGATCGAAACGGCCTTTTGCGTTAGCAGGAAATTTAGGTATTTCGCTAAGTAAGGAGGCGGAATTAGTACCGGAAAATGGTTTGATTGCTGCGGAAGTATCTAGCTTTCAATTGGAGTTTATTGATACTTTCAGGCCTTGTGTAGCAGTTATTTTGAATATTACACCGGATCATATAGAAAGGCATCATACGATGGAAGCTTATGTGGCAGCAAAAGCACGTATTTTTGAAAATATGGGTACAGGAGATAGTCTTCTTCTAAATGCTGAGGATTCTTATACATCGGACTTTATAAAAAAAGCGCATACGGAAGTTTGTCTTTTTAGTGTAGAACGAGAAGTTCGTGAAGGTGCATTTATGCAAGGTGATATGCTGATGATACGTCGGCACAGACAAGATATTCCATTGATGCGTACTTCTGAAATACAATTGAAAGGTAAGCAAAATTATGAAGATGTTTTAGCGGCGGCTTTTTTGGCTTATGAAGGTGGAATTTCTATTGACTGCATTAGAGCGGCTATTTCTGATTTTAAAGGATTGCCTCATCGAATTGAATTTGTGCGTAAGTTAAAAGGTGTTTCCTATTATAATGATTCGAAAGCGACTAATGTAGATTCAGCGATGAAAGGGATGACAGCTTTTGGGAAGCCGGTAATTCTTATCGCCGGAGGACATGATAAAGGAACATCTTTAGATGATTTTATGGAGTGTGCTAAGAAATATACAAAGCATTTAATTTTATTAGGCGCAGCTAAAAAGCGTTTTGCCGAAGCGGCTCAAAAAGCAGGTATTTCTTCCGTATATTTAGTTAATGATATGAAAGAAGCTGTTCAAACGGGGAAAACCTTAGCGGAAGATGGAGATATAGTGATATTATCGCCGGCTTGTTCCAGCTTTGATATGTATAGCGGCTTTGAAGAACGCGGAATGGATTTTAAAAAAATTGTTAATCAATTAAATTGAGTTGGGAGCATAAATGAAGCGTGTTATTTTATCCGGTGGGGGTACCGGTGGGCATATTTATCCGGCTATTACTATTGCAAGAGAAATAGAAGAGTTGGAAAAAGCTGATATATCATTCGTTGGTACTCCGAATGGTATGGAATCTACTATTATACCTAAAGAAGGATTCGCTTTTCGCAGTTTAGAAGCATCCGGATTGAAAAGGGAATTGACTTTTGAAAATGTTAAAACAATTATACGAACCATGGGAAGTTTGTGGAAAGCAAGAAAAATTCTTAAGGATTTTCGTCCTGACGTGGTTATTGGTACCGGAGGATATGTATGTGGTCCGATTTTGTTAGCAGCGGCATTAAGTCACATACCGACTATGGTGCAAGAACAGAATGTGATTCCCGGTATAACAAATAAAATTTTAAGTCGTTTTGTTGATAAGGTGGCGTTGGGATACGAAGCTGCCAAAGATAGATTCCCGAGACCTGAAAAATGTATATTTACAGGTAATCCGGTAAGAAAAGATGTATTGAGTTATCAACGGCATGAAGCTCGGGTAAGGTTAGGTATAAATTCAGATGCATTTATGATACTTGTTACCGGAGGTAGTCGTGGGGCAAGGTCAATTAATAGAGCGATGATTGGCGTTCATAAATATTTTGCGGATATTGATAATGTTTGTTTATATCATGTAACCGGAGAATTGGATTATGAAAGGGTAAAGAATGCGCTGGGAAATGTGCATGGAGATAAATATGGAAAAGGTAGCAGGATTATTACTTATGAATATCATATGCCGATGGTTTTAGCGGCTGCAGATTTAATTATTTGCCGTGCCGGGGCTGTAAGTTTGGCAGAAATTGCAGCACAAAAATTGCCATCTATATTGATTCCTTATCCCTATGCGGCGGAAGATCATCAGACATATAATGCAGAAGCCTTTGTTAATGCCGGTGCAGCTAAGATGATTATTGATAAATACATAAGTGATAAAGAATTAATACAAGATATAGAAGATTTAAGAGGAGATCCCTTTGTTTTAGAAAGTATGGCAAAAGCCGTAGAAAAATTAAGAAAAATTGACGCCGGTAAAGAGATAGCAAAGATGGCAATCAAATTAGCAGAGCGAGGATGTAAATAATGGATTTAAATGCATATCATATGTTCCATTTCATCGGTATCGGTGGTATGGGAATGCGGGCATTAGCCAAAATTTTATTAGATAAAGGAATAAAAATAAGTGGTTCTGATGTGGTAGATTCTTTGGCTACTCAGCAGTTTAGAGAACAAGGAGTGCCTATTTATATCGGACATAAAAAAGAAAATATAAATCAGGCAGATGTAGTTATTATTTCTTCGGCTATTTCAAGTGATAATCCTGAATTGATAGAAGCGAAGGATAAAGGTATTCCTGTTTTTCATCGTTCCGATGTTCTGGCGGCTGTCTTAGAATGGGGTAAAGCTATTTCCATTGCAGGAGCTCATGGGAAATCAACGACATCTGCCATGATTGGGCAAATTTTTTATGAAGCAGGTCTTGATCCTACTATTGTATTAGGTGGTGCGACGGATTATTTACATGGAAACTCTCGATTAGGGAAAGGGAAATATGTTATTGCGGAAGCTGATGAAAGTGATGGATCCTTTTTGAAGTTTTCTTCGTTTATTTCTGTAGTTACCAATATTGAAGATGATCACTTAGATCATTACGGCACAGTGGAAAATATTCGGAAGGCCTTTGTTAAATTTATTGAACATATTGCTTATGATTCGGGTGTGGCTATTTTGTGTACAGATAGTCTTGGCGTACGAATGATATTACCTGATATTCATAAGAAAATAATTACTTTTGGTCTTGATGGAGATGTGAATTATAAAGCAGTTAATAAACGTTATGAAAATCATCACATGCTTTTTGATGTATATCATGAGCAAGAATGTCTTGGGACTATTACATTACAAATTCCCGGGACACATAATATCCGTGATGCGTTAGGAGCGATTGTTAGCGCTTTATATTGTGGAATTTCCTTTAAAATAATTCAAGAAGCATTGAAAAAATTTAATGGGGTAGAACGACGTTTTCAAACGAAGCTGAATAGTGATATTTGGATTGTCGACGATTATGCACATCATCCGTCAGAAATAGAAGCTACATTAGAAGCAGCTAAGGAGTCGGGACAACATCGAGTTATCTGTGCTTTTCAACCTCATCGGTATTCAAGAACAAAATTGTTAAAGGATGAATTTGCAGTGGCATTTGCTAAGGCAGATGTATTATTTCTGACTGATATATATGCAGCCGGTGAGTCCCCACTTCCGGGGGTCAACGGTAGGACGATTGAAGAAGCGGTAAAGAAAGTATCATCAGCAAAAGAGATTTATTATATAGAGGATTTAGAAAATCTACCTTCAGCTTTATATGCTTATGTTCATAAAGGGGACATGGTTATTACTATGGGTGCAGGAAATATTTATAAAGTCGGAGAAAAATTGAAAAAAATAATTGAAGAGAAGGGGCTAGCAAGTGATTAATAAAAATGATATCGTGGCCATTCTGATGGGTGGCCCCTCCAGCGAAGCAGAAATATCAAGAAATACAGGAAAAGCCATTGCAGAAGCATTGGCATCTATCGGTTATCATGTGGTGTCGGTAGAATATGATCCGGCACATGTATTAGAACAGTTAAAAAAAATACAAGCAAAAGTGGTATTTATCGCGGTGCATGGAAAATATGGAGAAGATGGGACTATTCAAAGTGTACTTGAACTTGCACAAATCCCCTATACCGGGTCAGGTGTAACGTCCAGTGCGATTACTATGGATAAGATTATGAGCAGCCGAGTTTTTATTCAAGCAGGAATAAGAATGGCAAATTCTACACCATATTATCTAAAAGATGGTATTCATGAAGTGGCGAAGAATATACAGGCAAAATATGAATTTCCGATAGTGATAAAACCGGCGTGTGAAGGTTCTACAATAGGGGTAGAAATTATTAAAACCGCACAAGAGTTAGAGGGTGCATTAAAACGGACATTTTCTATAGAACCTCGTATTTTGGCTGAAACATATCTGGATGGAGAAGAGTTTACTGTGGCAGTAATAAATGGAAAGGCATTGCCGGTGATTCAAATTTGTCCTCATTCAGGGGAATATGATTTCCATTCTAAATATACGAAGGGAGCTACGGATTACCTGGTGCCGGCACCAATTTCTTCTGATTTAGCAAAGGAAATGAGTGATTTGGCCATTTTGGGTTATCAAGTAGCAGAATGTTGTGGTGTGGTACGTTTTGATTTTCGTACGAATAAAGATGGGGTTCCATTTTTATTGGAAGCTAATTCCATTCCGGGAATGACTGCCACCAGCTTGGTTCCGAAAGCAGCTGCGGCAGTAGGTATAGATTTTCCGCAACTTTGTGAAATTATTTTACAAGATGCTCGTATCAAAAAAGTGTAATTTTTAGTGGTTGTGCATATGAGTGAATTTAAAAGTTTTAAGGTATTTCAGAAAGAAAGTCATAACGAAGCGGAGAAAATTCGTCAAGATGTTAATGAGACGGATAATTTTTCTGTATCAAAATTAGAAGAAAGCGATGTAGTAGAACAAGAAAAAGATACTGTTGATATTGAGCATAAACAAAGTAAAGAAATATGGAGAAACTTAAATAATAAACATTATATGTTAGGTGCTGTTAGCGTAATTTTTCTTATTTTCCTTATTCTTTTATTATTTCCTGTGCCATTTGGGCAAGTGCAAATAACGGGGTCAAAGGTGATAACAGAAGAGGATGTTATGTTCGTTGGACAAATTAAGAAACCTATTAATACATTACAAATTAGCACGGCTGATTTAGAAAATCGATTAAAGCACGATATTCGTGTGGCAGATGTGAAAGTTTCTCGGCACTTATTGGGAATTATTGAAGTGAATATTGTGGACCGTTCTCCGGTGGCAATTATGCAAGGAGAATATACTTATGTAATTATTGATAAAAACGGTTATGTACTTCAATCTGATGTTTCTATAAGATCTGCGGATCTTCCGATGATTACAGGAAAAAGATTGGGAAATGTATTACTTGGCGATATCATTAAAGATGAAGATGTGTTGAAGGCTTTAACATTTTTAAATGCATTAACGCCTGAGGGGGTAGATTTATTTTCAGAAATAAATATAGGAAATCTCGAGGAATTAAAGGCGTATACAAGAAAAGGAATATCTGTACATTTAGGCGCAGGGGAAAATTTAGCTGAACAGGCGACTTTAGCAGAGCATATGGTAAATGATGTTCAGTCTCGGAAATTATCTGTAGAATATTTGGAAGCAAATACATCATCGCCATTTATTAAATTGAAAAAATAATTTCAAATACATGTGGTAGACATGTAGCAAAGTTCAACAAAGTATTGTAGAATATAAAATATGATTAGTGTAATTATTTGAACATGTTAGTTAGTAAAAATATATCTGAAAAGACTTAAGGAGGAACAGAAATGGAAGATTCTGAAATTGCAAAAATTAAGGTCATCGGAGTTGGCGGTGGCGGAAATAATGCAGTAAACCGTATGATTGAGGGTGATGTAAAAGGCGTTGAATTTATTGCTGTAAATACAGAACTTCAAGTTTTGAATAAGTCCAATGCAGATACAAAACTTCAAATTGGAGAAAAATTAACTAAAGGATTAGGTGCCGGAGCAAAACCGGTTATCGGAGAACAAGCAGCTGAAGAATCGCGGGAAGACTTATCCAAAGCGTTGGCCGGCTCAGATATGGTTTTTGTAACGGCCGGAATGGGTGGCGGAACAGGAACCGGTGCGGCTCCGATAGCAGCACAATGTGCTAGAGAGTTAGGTGCGTTGACTATTGCTGTAGTTACGAAACCATTTACTTTTGAAGGCAAGATTCGTATGAAAAATGCTTTGGAAGGTATTGAAAAGTTAAAAAATAATGTAGATGCTATTCTTGTCGTACCGAATGATAAATTGATGGGAATTATTGATAAGAAAACATCAATCAAGGATGCTTTTAAGACCGCTGATGATGTATTGCGTCAAGGTATTCAAGGTATTTCCGATTTAATTACTGTTCCGGGTATTATTAATTTAGATTTTGCTGATGTACGTACCATCATGAGTGATCAGGGAGAAGCGCTTATGGGAATTGGCATAGGTACTGGAGATAATCGTGCCAGTGATGCCGCTACGATGGCGATTAATAGTCCGCTTTTGGAACGCAGCATTGATGGTGCTAAAGGGATTATCATCAATATTACCGGTAATGAAGATTTGGGCCTTTTTGAAATGAACGAAGCAGCTCAAATTATTACTGAAGCAGCAGATCCTGATGCGAATATTATTTGGGGTACATCGGTAGATTCAGAAATGGATAAAGATACGGTGAAAATCACGGTTATTGCTACCGGATTTGAAGAAAGAAAGAAAAATATGAATTCAGGTACAAGTTCATTTAGAGGCAGCACTCCGATTGCAGTTCCTGAATTTATAAGACATAAATAATTTGAGACAGAGCTGCCCATTATCGGAGTGGCTCTGTTTTATTTTTACGGAGGAGACTCTTATGAAATGTCCTTTTTGCAGTAGTACGGATACAAAAGTAACAGATTCTCGCGATACTGATGACGGAACATCTGTCCGTCGTCGAAGACAATGTTTATATTGTGATCGAAGATTTACTACATATGAAACTGTAGAAAAAGCACCATTACGTGTTATTAAAAAAAATGGCGCTCATGAGATGTTTGACCGTAATAAGTTGCGTAATGGTTTAATTCGTGCCTGTGAGAAAAGAAGTATTTCCTCGAATCAGATAGAAGATATTGTGAATTATGTAGAGCGTGCTATTAGAAATGAATTGAAGCAGGAAGTACCTACGGAAGTAATAGGTAATTTGGCTATGCAAGAATTACGTAAACTTGATCAAGTGGCATATGTTCGATTTGCCTCTGTATATAGAGAATTTAAGGATTTAGATAGTTTTATGAATGAGTTGGAAAATTTGAAAAAGAGTGGGAAAAATAATAAAACAGGTGAATTACTATGACATTTAATCAAATAGGGGAAAAGTGTTTTTTTGAACATCAAAAAGCATTAGATGGAACAAAAACTTTACTGCCGGTTATTACTAAAATGGCGGAAATTTGTGCAGGAGCTCTTAGGGATGGTCATAAAGTCCTGGTATGTGGAAATGGCGGATCAGCAGCGGATGCACAACATATTGCAGCAGAATTTATGGGGCGATATTATAACGAAAGGCGGGCACTTCCGTCTATTGCGCTTACAACTGATACGTCTATTTTAACTGCGATTGCTAATGATTATGCTTATGACTGCGTTTTTTCCCGGCAGGTAGAAGGCATAGGACAAAAAGGAGACGTTTTTTGGGGAATTTCAACAGGCGGTAAAAGTTCCAGTGTCAATCAAGCTGCATTAAAAGCAAAAGAATTGGGATTGATAACTTTGGCTTCTACCGGTAAAGATGGGGGGAATTTGGCAAAAATATGTGACTGCTCTTTAATTATTCCGTCTAATATTACCGCACGGATACAAGAGATGCATATGCTTTGTGCTCATATGATTTGTCAAATGATTGATGAGATGAATTGGGACAATTTATGAAATCATTACCTAAGGCTGTATTTTTTGATCGCGATGGCACGTTAAATGTAGATACCGGATATGTGCATGATTCTGAAAATTTAATATGGATGCCCGGCGCGTTGGAAATAGTATCAGACTTGACAGCTGCAGGATGGTTAGTATTTGTGGTAACTAATCAAAGTGGAGTGGCGCGAGGATATTATACCGAGGAAGAAGTGGTAAAACTTCATGAATGGATGAATAAAAGGTTTGCAGAAAATGGCGGACATGTGACAGAATTTTTTTATTGTCCCCACTTGCCTGAAGCTAAAATAGCAAAGTATAATATAACTTGTGAGTGTAGAAAACCTGGTCCGCAAATGATTTTAAAGGCCTTTGAATATTATAATATTCACAAAAATAGAGCCTTTTTATTTGGTGACGGTAAACGCGATATAGAAGCCGCTGAGCGGGCGGGAATTCCCGGATTTTTATTTCATGGTGGAAATATAAGGGAATTTGTTCATAATAATTTACCACGAACAAAGGATTGAACGATTGTGAAAGAATATAAAAATATTTTGATTATTAAAATGAGTTCTTTGGGGGATATTATTCATGCTCTTCCTACGTTATATGCTATTAGGAAGACTTTTTCTGATGCTCATATTACTTGGGCAGTACATAAAGAATTTGCAGATATTTTATCCGGGAAACCGTGGATAGATGAACTTTATATCATTCAGCGCAAGCAAATTATGAATTTGTTTTATTTAAATAAGGTAAGACGGGATTTACGGAAGAAAAAATTTGATTTAGTTATTGATTTACATATGTTGGCTAAAAGCGCTCTTATATCGTTTTTAACAGGATGCCCTATGCGTATTGGATATTGGGATGCACATGAAGGTAGTTCTTTTTTTACACATAGAATACCCATGAGGCACAAAAAAACAGACCATATCATTGAACAACTCTTAGATGTGGCTCGATTTTTGGGATGGGATAAAAATGAAATACAATTCCCGTTGTGCGATTATCAACCATATATTAGTCCCATAAAGGAAAAATTAAAGAAGAATGGAATAACAGGAGACTTCGTTATTTTAGTTCCCGGATCTCGTGGTTCTGAAAGAGAATGGCCAATTGATTTATGGGGTGAATTGGCTAAAAAATTAAGTGAAAAACAAGTTTATTGTGTGATTGTTGGAGCTTCAAACATGAAAGAGAAAGCTCTGCAAATTCAAGAAGTGGCCGGCAAGAAATATGTGGTGGATATGACAGGAGAGACGATGATTCCTGAATTGGTTGCTTTAGAAAAATTAGCTACATTACATATTTCTTCTGATACAGGTCCATTACATATTGCTAACGCATTGAAGAAACCTATAATTGCCCTTTTTGGCCCAACACTTCCGGAACGTAGCGGCCCTTATGATAATGCAGAAAGTCATGTGTTTTTAGCCGATTCTCCGGGGAGCAAAGATACAGATATGTCTACGATAAGCGTAGATGATGTATATCGGTGTGCTTATGAAATCTGGCAGAGAAAGTGTAAAGAATAGAATGGAATGCATTACAAGTCGAACCAATCGTTGGGTTAAATTGGCAGCACAGCTTAGGAAAAAGAAATATAGAGATAAATATGACATGTTCATAATGGAAGGAATTCGTAGTGCTGAAGATTTGATTGCTCAGGATATTCGTGATGTTATTTGTCTCATTTCAGTAGAAGACCATAGAATGATGCGAATGGGAAATATTATTTCTCATGGGAAAGATTTACATTGGCTATTTCTTCAAGTCACATTTGATATTTTGAAAGATATAGAAAATACAGAACATGGGCAAGGGATTGTTTTGCTGGTAAAGAAGAAAAAAACGGATGTTCAAGAACTATATCAAATGAAAAATCGATTTTACATCTTACTTGATAGCATTCAAGATCCCGGTAATTTAGGCACTTTAATAAGAACATCCGCGGCAGCAGGTTGCAGAGGGATTATTTTAACCGAAGGCTGTGTTGATCCATATAATGAAAAAACAGTGCGTAGTTCTATGGGTAGTATTTTAAGAATACCAATTTATACTAACTTATCAGTTTCTATGATAAAAATGATAAAAGAAAAGACGAAATTGCCTCTTATTGCCGCTACGCTGCAAAATGCTATATCTTATGACGAAATAGATTCTATTGAATCAGGGATTTTTGTTTTTGGCAATGAAGGGAATGGCGTTTCTGATGATATTTTGAATATGACGGATTTTAATTTATTTATTCCGTTAGCGCATTCAGTGGAATCGCTGAATGTGTCTGCTGCAGCGGCTATTATTCTTTTTAAATATGTGAATAAAGTGAAGGACAAAAAGAAATATGGAAAAGAAATATAATGAGGTGCTATATGGGAAAATATCTCATTGTTAATGCAGATGATTTTGGTATCCATAGCGCAGTAAATCATGCTGTATATAAAGCGTTTCATGAAGGATTTTTAACAAGTACATCGATTATCGCCGGGGGGAAAGCCTTTGAGGAAGCTGTTGACTTGGCAAAAAAAATGCCCGGTATAGGGATAGGCGTTCATCTGACTTTAGTAGGGAGCATTCCGGGAGTAATGCCGGCAGAAGAGATTCCTTCTTTAACTTGGGAAGATGGTGTACTTTGCCAAAATTATATGAAATTAATACTGCGAGATTTGCAGGGGAAAATAGAACTTGATGATGTATATCGAGAATGGGATGCACAAATTCAAAAAGTATTGAGTACGGGACTTTCAATCACACATGTAGATGGACATCAGCATATGCATATGTGGAGTAGATTTACACCTATTGCGATAGAGCTGTGTAAAAAATATGATATTCCGTGTATGAGAGTATCAGATGAAGATTTTTTCTTTGGATTTAATGGGAAAAATATGATTCGTTCTTTTGCCGGTACAGGTTTATCTCTGATGTCTCGATTACATCGACCTATGTTGAAGAAAAATGGGATTAAGACAAATGATCATTTTTATGGGATGCTATATGGGGGACATTTTTCAGAAGAAAGAATGTATCACGTAGTAACCCGTATTCCGGAAGGTATAACTGAATTTATGTGTCATCCTGCAAATAATGAAAAAAGTATGGAGGATACATTTCATTGGGGCTATCATGGTGAATGGGAGTTAAAGGCCTTACTTTCTCATAAGATCAAGGACATGGTGAAAGAAAAACATATTAAATTAATATCATATAGAGAGTTGAACCAATTAGGAGTTATAGATGAAGACTGATGAAAAACAATTTTATTTGATTGATTTTCAAATATTGCCCGAAGCGATAAAGAAGACAATTCGTGTGAAAGAAATGTTGAAAGATGGAAGTAGAAATACAGTTAATGAAGCCGTTAAAGCGATGAAGATGAGTCGAAGTGCCTATTATAAATATAAAGACCATGTAGCACCGGCATTTGATAAACCGAAAGAACGAGCTATTATTTTCTTCATTATTGTTCAAAATGATTACTCTATTATCAATAAAATTATAAAGAAAATAAGTGGAGTGAATAATATTATATTGACAATTAATCGAGGATGCCCGGTGGGAAAATATGTGCCATTGACAGTCGCTTTTAAGACAAAAGATACAGTTAAAGTAGTGGCAGAATTAACCGAAGCAATACGAAAAATGAAAGGTATTAAAAGTTTAGAAAGTAAAGAAGAAGGAATCTGATATGAAAGGTATACATATAGCATTAGTAGGATTTGGAACCGTAGGGAGTGGAGTGGCGGAAACGATTCGCAAGAATTCCCAATTAATAGAAGAGCAATTAGGGTGTCACATATTTCTCGATCATGTTTTAGTAAGGAATATGGAAAAATATAAGAATCATGAATTATTACAAAATGTGCACCTGACTGATAATTTTGATGACATTATTAATGATGATTCAATTGATATTATGATAGAAGTCATGGGTGGAATTTCCCCTGCAAAAGATTATATTTTTGCTGCACTGGAAAAAGGAATTAATGTAGTGAGTGCTAATAAAGATTTAGTAGCCTCCTATGGTCCTGAAATTATGCAGAAAGCCATTGAAAATCATGTCAATTTTAATTGTGAGGCCAGTGTAGGGGGAGGGATACCTATTTTAATGCCATTGCATCAATCTCTGGCTGCTAATGAAATTGAAAGCATGGTAGGAATATTAAATGGAACAACAAATTATATTTTGTCTCAAATGACAGAAACCGGTGCAAATTATGAAGATGCATTGAAAGAAGCACAGGAGAAGGGATTTGCTGAAGCAGATCCGACTAATGATGTTTGTGGTTTTGACGCAGCACGGAAATTAGCCATTTTGGGCTCTATTGCTTTTCATGCCAATGTCACATTCGATGATGTTATTGTAGAAGGTATTACACAAATTACACAAAAAGATATTTTATATGGGAAAGATATGGGCTATATCATTAAATTGTTAGCTGTAGCCACACGAGAAGAAAATGGAATCGCTCTTAACGTGTATCCCGCATTATTACCCGAGAATCATCCTTTAGCATCAGTAGCCGGATCATATAATGCTATTTATGTTACCGGAAATATTGTAGATGATGTTATGTTTTATGGTCGTGGCGCCGGGGCGTTACCTACATCCAGTGCCGTTATGGGAGATGTGATTAATACATCCAAACACATTTTGAATCGCTCTACCGGTACGGATATGATTATGACTGATACGAAACGGATTCCCCTATATTCATCTTTGAAATTAAAAAACTTATATTACATTAGATTACTTGTTGATAATGAATCAGGCGTTCTTTCACAAATTGCTTCTGCTTTTGCGGAAAACCATATTAGCATTAAAGCAGTTATACAAAAGAGTCGAGTAAAAGATACAGCAGAATTGGTTATTGTGACAGAAAATACGACTCGTGAAAGCATATTGCAGGTTGAAAAATCATTAAAAATATTACCTTGTATGCGACAAGTAGCGAATATGATAAGGGTTATGGATGATAAAAATGTATAAGAATTATAGAGTACATGTGCCGGCAACTACGGCAAATATAGGCAGTGGGTTTGATACATTGGGAATTGCTTTGGGGCTTTATAATGAGATTGAATTTTATCCTGATGAAAATTGTGATTTATACGACACCGAATTAGTTATTAAAGGGGAAGGTATATCTGAGATTTTCAGCAACAAAGAAAATTTAATTTTGCAAGCTATGGATAGAGTGGGAAAGGAAGTTAATCAAACCATTCCCGGAGGCGTTATGAAGCTTCTTAATCGTATTCCTTTAGCACGAGGTTTAGGAAGTAGTTCAGCGGCATTAGTATCCGGGGCAATGTTAGCTAATCAATTAACAGGTAATCATTTAAAAAAAATAGATATATTGCGGATAACGGCAGAAATAGAAGGGCATCCTGATAATGTGGCGCCGGCAATTATGGGCGGATTTTGTATTTCTTTAATGGACGATAATCAAGCACATATAGAAAAAATAGATATAAGTTCGTCTTGGAAAGCTGTGGTGGCCATTCCGGATTTTGAGCTTGCTACAGAAAAGGCGAGGAATGTACTTCCTAATCAATATGAGAGAAAAGATGTTATATTTAATTTTAGTCGTATTTCTTGTTTGATTGCGGCAATTACAGTGGGAAAACCGGAGTTGCTTCGTTATGGAATGGATGATAAAATTCATGTACCTTATCGTATACCACTTATTCCCGGAGCTAAAGAGGCGATGAATAATGCAATCACGGCAAAGTGTTATGGGGTAACGATTAGTGGATCAGGCCCTACGTTAGTTGCTTTTTCCAGTAAAAATGAAGCTGATGATGTTGGAAATGCTATGGTTATCGGTTTTAGTCAAAGTGGGGTAAAGGCAAAATATTTAGTTTTGGATTTTGATTCAAATGGGGCTACTATTGAAGAGATAGGTGGGTAATATCTTGACAATTACTGAATAAATGTGTATTCTTACTATTGTAGTAATTGTCGGGACGTAGCTCAGTTTGGTAGAGCGCTACCTTGGGGTGGTAGAGGTCGCAGGTTCAACTCCTGTCGTTCCGACCATTTTTAATTTGATTTTTTATGTGGAGGTTCATATGATAAATAGACTTAAGTCACTGATGCTTATGACATTATTGGGCGTTATTTTAGTTTCTATCGGTGGTTATTTTGGCGGTAGAAACGGAGCAACCATTATGTTTGTGATTGTTTTAATAATGAACTTTTACAGCTATTGGAATTGTGATAAAATTGCATTAAGAGCTTATAACGCACAAGAATTATCAGAGAATCAGGTTCCGGAATTATTTAATTTAGTTCGGGAATTGACAAGAAATGCCGGTATGCCTATGCCACGTTTATATATTGTTCCTACTTCGGTTCCAAATGCATTTGCTACCGGAAGAAATGAAGATCATGCAGCAGTAGCAGTAACTGAAGGATTGATCTCGATGCTGAATCGAGAGGAATTGGCAGGGGTTATAGGACATGAATTGTCACATATTCGTCATCGTGATACATTGGTAATGACATTGGCAGCTACTTTTGCAACAGCTATCAGCTATTTAGCACAGGCGGCACAATGGGCTGCTATTTTTGGCGGCGGTAGAGATAGCGAAGGGAGAAGTAATAATCCTATTGTTTTTTTAGCTACTATCATTATGGCACCTATGGCAGCAGCGGTTATTCAATTAGCATTATCGCGATCGAGAGAATATATGGCTGATGATTCAGGTGCGGAATTGAGTAAAAATCCTATGGCGTTAGCAAGTGCTTTGCAAAAATTGGATGATTATGCCCATAGAAAGGTTATGGAAAACGCAAAACCTTCCACAGCCGGGCTGTTTATTATTAATCCTCTTTGTGGCGTCAGTGGATTTACTAATTTATTTTCAACGCATCCTTCAACAGAGGAGCGTATTAAAAAGCTGCGATCTAAAGCAGTGGAAATGCATTTATTATAAGGAGGTTTCATTGTAAATGGCTAATGTAGAAAAAACACTCGTACTTGTAAAACCCGACGGAGTAAAGAAACATATTTGTGGGGAAGTTATTTCTCGCTTCGAAAGGAAAGGTTTGCATATTCATGCTATTAAAATGATTCAAGTACCAGTAGAATTAGCAAAGAAACATTATGCAGAACATGAAGGCAAAGGATTTTTCAATGATTTGATTTCCTTTATTACATCCGGCCCCGTATTAGCTATGGTTATTGAAGGAGAAAATGCGGTAGCGGCAGTTAGACAGATTAATGGTGCAACAAATCCATTAGAAGCAGTTCCCGGCTCTATTCGTGGTGATTTTGCTACTTCTATTGATGAAAATATTGTTCATGCATCAGATGCACCTGAAACAGCAGCACGTGAAATCGGATTATGGTTTCCTGAGTTATAAAAGTAAAGGTGATAACTATGGCAAAAGTTTATACGCGTACAGGTGATAAAGGGTTGACCAGTCTTTATACCGGTCAACGTGTTCCAAAAGGAAGTCCCCGTGTAGAAACTTATGGGACGATTGATGAGGTCGATTCAGCATTGGGCTTAGCTCGTGCATTTGCTACTCATGCGAAAGTAAAAGAAATTATATACAAAATACAAAAAGATTTATGGCTTTTGATGGCGGATATTGCCAGTATAGACAAAGAGGCAAATATTACAGATGATCATGTAACAGAATTAGAATCAATTATTGATGAGTGTACAGAATCACTTGAACCACTAAATCATTTTTTGGTGCCCGGGGAAACTCAAAGTTCCGGTTTTTTGGATTTAGCACGATCTATTGTGCGTCGAGCTGAAAGAGATATGTGGAGATTATCCGAAAATGAATCGGTACATGAAACCGGGATACGTTACTTGAACAGACTTTCTGATCTATGTTTCACGTTGGCACGCTATGAAAGCGAAGTTAAATAAGAACATGGAAATATGGTAAACGAAGAGGAGAATCTCCATAAGGAGATCTTCTCTTTTTTCATATTAAATGAATTTAATTGGGCGTTGCAGCATGACACATCTAACCTAAGGAGACCTATTTATTTGAGGAGTGTTTATGAATACAGATATACTTCATACATTGGAATTTAACGAAATAAGAAAACTTTTATGGGAAGTAGCGCCATCTTTTTTATCTAAAAAGCGTGCACTTTCCTTGAAACCGGAAACAGATGCAGAAATAATTGTCATGTTGCTAAATGAAACGGAAGAAGCTGTTTCTTGTATTTTGCACGAAATAGATACGCCTTTAGGAGAGACATATGATATTACCGATTATATGAAAAAAGTAGAAAAAGACATAATTTTATTGCCAAAAGAATTTATGGAAATTGCGGCATCTTTAGATACCTATAAAAAGAATTATTACTATTTCGAGGGAAATAGACATTTTTTGTATCCTCATTTAGCGGAGAAAGCAAGACAAATTATATTACAGGAAACGTTGTGTGCGAAAATTCATAAAATTTTTGATGATAGAGGAGAAATAAAAGATAGTGCGAGTATAAAATTATCAAGAATACGAAGTGATATTGTTACTATAAAAAATCAAATAAGAAAAGCATTTGATAAAATTCTTCATGATAACGATCAAAAAAATTTTTTCCAAGAAAACATCATAACGGAAAGAAATGGTCGCTATGTAGTACCAATTAAAGAACAATATCGTTATAGATTTCATGGAATTGTACATGATCGTTCTGCCAGTGGGCAAACTTTGTTTATGGAGCCTATGATTTCTGTAACACTTAATAATGATTTGGCTGAATTATATACAGAAGAAAAACAAGAAATAAGAGAAATATTATCACAACTAACAAAAGAGGTCAAAGAAAGTCGAGATATATTACGAACGAATTGTCATATTGTAGCAGATATCGAGTACATATTTGCCCGAGGCCGGTTAGCTATTTCTATGCAAGGCGTTAAAGCCCATCATTCTGAAAATGGTGTATTGAACTTAAAAAATGCACGTCACCCTTTAATTGATAAGAAACGTGTAGTGCCTATATCAATTCAGTTAGGGGGCGAATTTAAAATATTGATTATCACAGGGTCAAATGCAGGAGGAAAAACAATAGCTTTAAAGACAGCCGGTTTACTTGCACTTATGAATCAATCAGGATTGTTTATTCCGGCTGATGAAGGCTCAGAATTACCGTTATTTCATGAAATTTATGCTATTATTGGCGATGATCAAAGTATTCAAAATAATTTATCTACATTTTCAGGATATGTGACACAATTAACGAAGTTTTTGCCCTATGTAGAGAAAAATGATTTAG
This sequence comes from Veillonellaceae bacterium DNF00626, assembly GCA_001553355.1. Classification (GTDB taxonomy): domain Bacteria; phylum Bacillota; class Negativicutes; order Veillonellales; family Dialisteraceae; genus Dialister. The sequence goes on along the minus strand of KQ960876.1, from coordinate 13,027 downwards.
TATTGCTTGATGAATTAGGAACCGGTACGTCGCCTTTAGAGGGGGCGGCATTGGCGGAAGCAATTACAGAATTTTTGAATAAAAAAGGTATACTATCTATTATTACTTCACATTTTACGGAAATGAAAAAGATGGCATATGAAACACCAAATATTGAAAATGCTTTTGTGGAATTCGATATAGAAACGTTGACTCCTACTTATAAACTTGTTATTGGTGGGGCAGGAAATAGTAATGCATTTAGTATTTGTAGACGTTTAGGCATAAGTTCTGAAATTTTAGAAAGAGCAGATGTGTTACAACAAAGATCACCGTTACATCATATGGAAGAAGTAATGGAAAATCTGAATAATCAAATTCAAGAGGTGGAAGAGCAGAAACTGTTGCTACATAATCAAGTGAAAGAAACAAAAGAAATAAAAGCTAAGTGGGAGGAAGAGACCCAAAATATTTTAGTGCGCAAAAATGAAATTTTAGAAAAATCTCGAGAAGAAGCTCTGGAGATGAAACGTGATTTGCGAATACAATCGGAACAAATCATCAAGGAACTAAAGAAAAAATCATCTTTATTGGATCAGATGCTGCCAAGTGATTATGTAGAAAAAATACGATCATCCGTTGAAGATATGAAGATTCCTAAAATAAAAAATCGTCGAATGCCGATAGGAGATCGTGATTTAGTTGTGGGAAATAGAGTGTATGTTGACACTTTGGATAATGAAGGAGAAATTACAGCCGTGGCAGGAAATAAAGTAACTGTCATGTGTGGAGCGATTTCAGTTAATGTGCATAAATCTCATTGTTTTAAAGGAGAAACAAAAAAGTTGAAACCTGTAAAACAGAGAGTGCATTCAGTTGCATCTTATAGTAGATTTCAGCACGAAGCAGTTTCCACCTCTTTAAATATTATAGGGAAAACAGTAAGTGAAGCATTACCCTTAGTAGATAAATTTTTGAATGATTGTTTTATGGCAGGAATTTCTCCGGTTCAGATTATTCATGGGAAAGGAACCGGTATGTTACGGAAAGGAGTACATAATCATCTGAAAACATTGAATTTTGTTAGTGAATTTAAAATGGCAACAGTAGAAAATGGAGGAGCCGGAGTGACAGAAGTTTATTTTTAGGTTCTATTAACTTGACCAAAAGTTTGTGGAGTTATATATTTAGTTATAGTGGTATTTTATGCGAAATAATAAATATGATAAAGGTTGGAGATAAATGTTTAATTTACCGATGAAGTTTGTCATGATAGATGGGTATCGAATTCCTGCGAAGGAAGCAGAGAATTACAAGAAATTGAAATCTCGTATGGAAAAGGAAGCACGAAAATTTTTCCAAGGTTTTTGTGAAATAATAAAAAAAGAAGCACTTCCTGATTTATTAGGTGAAGGTATTGTGGGATATTCTTCCACCGGCGAACAATTAGCACGAATATCATTGGATCCCTTTGAGTTATCTGCCATGCAAGTGGCGATGGAAAGGAAAAAACTAAAAGAGTATATTTTGGCGACTAATGGCTATGATGAGTATGCTTATATGCAACTTCTAAAAGAATACAAAAATCGAAATAATAAAAATAGTAAGAAAGGACCTGTGAAAAAATGATTCATATTATAGTGGACAGTACAGCAGCTATTTCTGATGAGTTTCTAAAATCTCATGATAATTTACATGTAGTACCATTGTTTATTTCTATTAATGGAGAGTATGTGACAGAAGAGCATACAAGCATTGATGAAGTTATTGATTACTCAGAAAGAACAAAAACAGCGATTCCTACCAGTCAACCAAGCACAGGAGATTTTTTGTCTGTGATTAATTCCATTCCGCCGGAGGACGATATCATTATGATTTGTCTTTCCAAGGCTGTGAGTGGAACTTATAATGGTGCACTCTTGGCGGCTAAACAATCGGGTCGAAAGAATATTTCGGTTATTCATTCCAGATCAACAGCTATCGGGATGGTTCATTTGGTTAGAGATGCTTATGAAATGATGGATGCAGGACTTTCTTATAAGGAAATATGTGAGCAGTTAGCTGTTTTTGCGGGTCGAATACATACATCTTTCACCATTCCAACGCTTGATTTTTTGAGAAGAGGTGGGCGTGTCGGTAAGGCCGCAGGGTTGATTGGCAGTATTTTAAAAATTCGCCCTTGTATTTATTTAAATGATAATGATGAAGTGGATGTATTAGCGAAAGTTCGTACAGAAAAAAAGGGTGTAGCGGCACTTGTAAATTATTTACACGAACATTCTCCCTGTAAGCGTATTGGTATTGTGCATATAAAAAATATAGAAGGCGCTAAAGCTTTGCAGGCAACTTTGCAAGCAGAGTATCCCGGAGTAGAAGTTACTGTATCTACCGGTACGCCGATTTTGGCATGTTATCTTGGACCCGGATTAGTGGGTATTATCTTTGAAAGTGCATAGTGAGGGAGAAAATAATGTATACAGTAATTGATGGTGGTTCATTTAAAAATATGCTGATTGGCGCTTATCAGATGTTTCAAAAAAAATATGAGATTTTGAATCAGTTAAATGTATTTCCGGTGCCTGATGGTGATACAGGAAACAACATGCTTAATACATTAACTTCTATGTACAGCATGATTGCAGAAGTAAGTGATGAAGAACCGGTGGGAATGATTGCAGAAAAAGCAGCGTCCGGGGCTATCATGGGGGCTCGCGGTAATTCAGGAGTTATTTTATCTCAAATTATTCATGGATTGAGTCGTGGCTTGCACGGTAAGAAAACAGCTTCTTCCGGGCAGATGGGAAAGGCTTTCCAATATGGGATTTTATATGCATATCGTGCAGTTACTCGACCGGTAGAAGGTACTATTCTTTCTGTGGCACGTGGCATTGCTAAAGGTACAAGAGAGATTATTCGTACGGAAGATGATTTCAGTAAGGTGTTACGAATGGCTATTGATGAAGGAAAGGCAGCATTGGCTATGACGCCGGAACAACTTCCTATTTTGAAAGACGCTAATGTAGTTGATGCCGGCGGACAAGGTCTAGTATTCTTTCTCATGGGTTGTTTAAAGGGATTAACCGGAGAAGTAGAAGATGAAAAAATAGAAATTAAGCCGGTAATTAGTCGATTAGAAATAAAAGGGGAATCATTTTCTTTTGAATATCCTTATTGTACGGAATTTATCATTAGTCCTTGTAAGTTAAAAGGAAAAGAAGTGCGACAAAAATTAAAAGCTTGGGGCGAATCTATGATTGTCGCAGAAGGGGATAATTTAGTGAAAGTTCATATTCATGCTCGCCGTCCGGGGCATGTGTTGGATATGGCTGCTGATTGGGGAAAGTTGCATGATATTAAATGCGATAATATGATTGATCAGTTTAATAAAAATAAGCAAAAACAGCAGAAATTAGAAAAGAAACCCTTGGGAATTATTGCGGTGGTTTCCGGAGATGGATGGGTTGACATGTATAAAAAATTGGGCTGCGATGTGGTTTCCGGTGGTCAATCAATGAATCCTTCTGTACAAGAATTAAGTGCCGGTATGGAAAATGGGCAATATGAAAAATACATTATTTTGCCTAATAATAAAAATATTATTTTAGCAGCGCAACAATTAAAGAAAATGAAGGGAGAAGAGGTACATATCGTGCCTGCTACTAATCCAATGGAAGGGTTGGCTGCTGCTATGGCATTCTCTGCTGATGAAACTATCGAAAAAAATTTGAAAACTATGGAATCACGAATGAATGAGATTTCTACCGGTATGATTACTAATGCGGTAAGAGACAGCGTTATCGGAGATACGATTATTCATGAAAATGATTTCTTGGGGATTAGTAAAACAGCACCGATTATTCCTTGCTCAGAACTTCGGGAATGCGTTACGTCATTGCTTGCTGAATTAATTTCAGAGGAATCTGAAATAGTAACCATTTATTATGGGGAAGATTTATCAGAAGAGGTTTGTCATAAAGAAGTTGAACATTTGGAAGAAATATATCCGGATATAGAATTTGATGTATATGATGGTGGACAACCTTTATATCCGATATTCTTATCAGTAGAATAATAAAACCCGGAGAATTAATTCTCCGGGTTTTATTATTTGGTCATTCTTTATTATTTTGATTTGATACAGTTTCTGCCGGACTGGGATAGAAATACATGATATGATCCGGAGTAAAATCTTCAGTAATAAATTTTTTGGCTATGATTTTAGATAGTATATTTTCGAAATCAATAATTTCAATAGGAGATAAAATAGTATCTTCTATGAGGATAATTATATTTGGATTGACAATTGGTGCGTTCTCCGGAACATCTTCCCGATCGAGGGGAATTTGTAAGAGAATGCGTATAGTGGCGACATATTGTTCTTTGTCATTGAAAACAGTTCCGCGATAGGTATTTTCCCATAACGTGCGCATGAGATCAATACGATAGGGATCTTGATTGGTTGGAATATTCATGATAGTTTCTCCTTTATTAATGATTGCCTTATTGTATCATTTTTTTTATAGTATTTCTAATTGTCATTTTAGGGGCAAAGCGTGATTGGCGTCACGTTTTTTTGTATGGTATGATGTAAATATATAAGCCGAACGAGAGGTGGTTTATGGCGATGAAAAATAAAATGATATTGATTTTAGGCGGTTCACGAAGTGGGAAAAGTGAGTTTGCCGAAAAGCTGATGCAACGGTCTACGAAAAAACGGAAAGCATATATTGCAACTAGTCCTATTTATGATGATGAAATGAAATATCGCGTTATTTTGCACCAAAAACGAAGACCATCTGATTGGATGACTTATGAAATTATGGGAGAAATGAGGGAGCAAATCTCAGATATTTTAGATAAAACGGATATTATTCTTTTTGATTGCATTACTATGTATGTGAATAATATTTTAATGAAGTATATCGGTGATAAAACGCAAGATAAACCGGATTCTTATGAAATGAAAGTTTTTGATACGCTAAATTTAGATGACTTAGATGTTTTAACGAAGGCATTGCAAAAAGATTTAGACTTTATGTTTGATGCTATTGATCAGCGAACAGAAAAAGATATTATTTTTGTGTCGGATGAATTGGGAATGGGAATTGTGCCGGCTAATACGATGAGCAGAACATATCGTGATTTAGTGGGATTTGCTAATCAATATATTGCAAAAAAATCAGATGCTGTATATTTTTCAGTAGCAGGAATTGTTACTGAAATTAAGAGTAGAGGAGTTGAATGGTAATGGCTAAAATGGCAAAAAAAGTCATGTTTCAAGGAACCAGTTCACATGTAGGAAAAAGTATATTATCTACTGCATTTTGTCGAATTTTAACACAGGACGGATACCATACAGCCCCATTCAAGGCGCAAAATATGGCATTAAATTCTTATGTAACTCGTTCGGGTGGAGAAATAGGACGTTCTACTGTGGCACAAGCGCAAGCTGCGCATGAAGAGCCCATTGTGCAAATGAATCCTGTACTTCTAAAACCTACGGGAAATTCTTGCTCTCAAGTTATTCTACTTGGTAAATCTGTAGGAAATTATAGTGCAACCGAGTATCATAATAGATATAGTCAGCAAGCATGGGATACAGTGAAACAAAGTTTGCTTTATATGGAAACACATTATGATGCTCTTGTTATTGAAGGAGCCGGCAGTCCTGCAGAAGTTAACTTAAAGGAAAATGATATTGTGAATATGCGGATTGCCAAAGAATGCAATGCGCCGGTATTCCTTATTGCTGATATTGATCGCGGGGGAGCATTGGCATCAATTGTTGGTACATTGGCATTATTGGATCCGGAGGAGCGAGCTTTAGTTAAGGGCCTTGTTATTAATAAATTCAGAGGAGATATTACTTTATTAGAACCGGCATTAACGTTTTTGAAGGAGAAAACGGGAGTTCCGGTATTTGGCGTTATTCCATATTTGGATAAATTGGGTATTGATGATGAAGATTCTGTATCGCTTCAAGATATGCCTGTGGACCATGTGATGAGAGACATCCATATTGCGGTGGTACAGACGCCTAAAATTTCTAATTTTACGGATTTTGATGCGTTTACCCATGAGCCTGATGTAAATGTTAGATTTGTGCAAAAAGGTGATTTGTTGGGAAATCCGGATGTAATTATTTTGCCGGGAAGTAAAAATACGACAGAAGACTTGCTTTATCTAAAAAATAATGGATATGCAAAAGAGATACAGGAATTGGCACAAAAAGGGGTTCCGGTCATAGGTATTTGTGGCGGTTATCAAATGTTAGGAGAAAAAGTTCGAGATCCTTTGCATGTAGAAAGTCATTACGATGAAGTAGAAGGTTTGGGGTTATTACCCTATGTTACGACAATGCAAGGGGAGAAAAATACATATCAGGTAGAATTTAATTGTAAAAAATTACCATTTTTAGGTATGGATTATTCAGGCGAGAAACTAAAAGGCTATGAAATCCATATGGGCGAAACCGTTCTTACCTCTCCGGCGGAAAGTATTTTTAATATTACGCAACGAAGTGAGGGGAAAGTTAATTTACAGGATGGATATATCAATCAAGAAGGAACCGTATTTGGTACATATTGCCATGGTGTATTTGATAATGATGAATTGAGACGAGCATTTCTTAATGCGCTACGGAGAAAAAAAGGTTTGGCCGCATTACCGATACAATTTAGATATTGGGAATATAAAGAGTCTGAGTTTGACCGTTTAGCAGATACTGTTCGTAAACATTTTGATATGGAAAAATTTTATCAACTTTGGGAGCAGGAATAATTGGATATTTATATTTATGCTATGATTCCGGTAGCGGCACTTATTGTTGACGCTATTTATGGAGATCCAAGGTCAAATTGGCATCCGGTGGTATTAATCGGGAAAGTAATTTCTTTCTGGGAAAAATATCTTTATCCTAAAAGCAGAATTTCTAACTATAAAGTCATTAGCTTTGGATTCATAGAAGTGCTTTTGGTTTTCTTGACCATTGGTGTTATTACTGGGGTGCTATTATTTTTAGCGAAGTTAGGCGGAACAATTTTATATTTTATCGTTGGTACTATTATTGTATATTTTACTATTACACCACGTTCATTGACGAGGGATGGTATGGAAATATATCATTTATTGCGTCATGATGATATATTAACTGCTAGGCAGCGTTTATCTTGGATAGTTGGGCGTGATACCGACAAACTAAAAGAAGATGAAATTGCACGTGGTACCATAGAAACAATTGCAGAAAACACGACTGATGGGATTATTTCTCCATTATTCTATTTTATTTTCCTTGGGCCTTTAGGGGCGATGCTGTATAGAGCAGGAAATACGATGGATTCTATGTTGGGATATAAAAATGAGCGATACTTATACTTTGGACGTGTCGCAGCCAGATTTGATGATGTGTTGAATTATATTCCGGCAAGAATTACCTATATTTTATTTATTATAGCTGCGTTTTTATTACGATTAGATTGGAAAAATGCGATCTCTATCGGTTGGCGTGATGCGCCGAAGCATCCTAGTCCTAATGGGGGATATGCGGAAGCAACAGTAGCAGGTGCTATGCATGTCCGATTAGGTGGATATAATTATTATCAAGGGGAAAAAGAATTTCGTGCGTATATGGGAGAACCTGATGAAATTATAACGGCCAAGCACATTAAGTGCTGTATTGAACTCATGTATGTAGCAACGATTCTTTTTGTCGTTATAGAATCAATCATTTTGTTAGTCTGGTGATATGAATGAATAGTTTTTTAGTTGGTTTACAATTTCTTACACGTATTCGTCTTCGCATACAGACGGAGTGGAATGAAGAGGATTTTGGTAAGAGCGTAACATGGTTTCCTGTTATCGGGTGGATTATAGGAGCTATTTTATGCTTTATTTATTTCTTGATGAAACCTTTAGGCGTTCCACTGTTGACGGGATTTATTTTAGTGGCAGGAGAGTTGATTCTGACAGGTGCGCTTTTAGCAGATGGATTAATGGATACTGCTGATGGATTATTTTCCGGTCGAACGAAAGCACGATGTTTGGAAATTATGAAAGATAGTCTTATTGGGGCATTTGGCTTATTAGCTATGTTGCTTTTAGTATTGCTAAAAAGTTTATCATTAGCTGTTATAGAAAAAGATATGTACTTATTGCTTTTTGCAATGCCTACGATTAGCAGATTAAATTTGGTGATAAGCATATGTGAATATCCTTATGCCAGACCATACGGAATTGGGAAATCTTTTGCAGTGTATAGATCGAAGCACGCTGTTTTTATCGCTTTTCTCACAACTTTATTACCGGCATTATTTTTTGGGTATATCTATTTGATATTGATGGGAGTTGCGATTTTGTTAGGAATCTATCTAAATCATTGGATTGTAGGGAAAATTGGGGGTACAACCGGTGATACTTATGGATTTGTAACAGAAGTAACAGAAGCAGTATTAGCATTTTTATTTGTGATTTTAACTAAAGGTGGCACATGGCATATATAGTTTCATCTCCCGGTTCATGTGGAGAGTTTATTCAAGGATATAGCAACGGTACTTCTTTTATGGTTACTTGTCCTATTAACCGGTATTCCTATGCATGGGTAAATGAAAAAACAACGGAGTCATTACTTCCGGGAAAAGCACAAGAGGCTGTAAAAAAGACATTAGAATGTCTTAATTATCGGAGAAATGTATCAATAGGGTTACAATCTGTGATTCCTTATGGAAAGGGAATGGCATCCAGCACAGCTGATATTAGTGCGGTGTGTCAAGCTACGGCCATTGCGTTGGGGAAACGATTGACCGATATGGATATAGCACAAATTGCTCTTTCTATCGAACCGAGTGATGCTACATTTTTTGAAGGAATTATGCAATTTGATTATCGTGAAGGAACCCTTATTCGGCGTTTAGGACATGCACCGATAATGAATATTTTGATTTATGACTGCGGGGGAGAAATTGATACATTATTATTCAATTCACGCAGCGATTTATTGAAATTACAACAAGAAAATGAAACAGAAATAAAAAAAGCATTTGATCTATTTTTGCAAGGGATGGAACAACAATCTTTAGAAGATATTGGAAAAGCTGCTACCATGAGTGCTTATGCCAATCAAAAAATACTTTATAAAAAATCATTAGATGAGTTTTATTCTATTGGGAGAAAAGCGGGGGGAAAAGGAGTGATTTGCGCACATAGTGGAACCGTATTAGGTCTTATTGTATCCATTGAGGATGATATTTTTTCCATAAAAAAAGAAATGGATAAAATTGCATCTATTACATATTTAGATTCGGTTACCGTTACAAATGAAGGGATGCAAATCAGAAAGGGAAATATAGATGACTTCATTGCAAAGTAGACATGGAGGTGAAATATTTCATTTCGCTGAATCCATACGAGATAGTATGTTAGATTTTAGTATTAATATCAACCCTTTAGGACTCTCACCGGTAGGTAAATCTCATATGCTCACTCATCTGGAAACAGATATTTTGCGGTATCCCGATACAGAATGTAAAGACTTATTAAATGCTTTATCTTTAAGATATCAGATAGATTCATCTTGTATACTTGTAGGAAATGGAGCTACTGAATTAATGTATGCTCTTTTGCCTGTTATTCAACCAAAAAAAGTTTTGATTCCCGCACCGTCATTTAGTGAATATCGTTTCTCTGCAGAAGCTTATGGTACGCCAATCGAAGAATTACCGCTTGAGGTAAATCAACAATTTCAAATTCCCATAGAAATATGGAGGGGTAAAATAGAACAAAACAGTCTTGTTTATGTAGGAAATCCTAATAATCCTGATGGACATATTTTATTGCCCTATGAATTTGAAACTTTATTACAAAGGGTGAATGAAACAAATTCCTATTTAGTCATTGATGAATCTTTTGTTGATTTTTTGGGTGATGCCTATTCATATAGACAAGCTTGTAAGAAAAATTCACATTTGATTATTATTTCTTCGTTGACAAAATTTTTTGCAGTCCCCGGGCTTCGTGTTGGATATGTTATTGCTTCATCGGAGTTAATAAAAAACGTAAGAAAATTAATGATTCCATGGCATGTAAATGGACCGGTGCAACGATATATGGTAAGTGCGTTAGCAGATAGAACTTATATAGAAAATTCTATAAAGTTTTGTATCAAAGAAAGACGGCGGTTGACGCAAGAATTATCAAAAATAGAAAATATAAAAGTATATCCCGGTAGTGTTAATTTTATTTTATGCCAAATACAAAATAAATATAAAACAGCAAAAGAGTTACAAGATAAACTAGATGATTACCATATAATTATCAGACAATGTGGGAATTATAAAGGATTGGACGAAACATATTTCAGAGTAGCAGTAAGAAATACGTCAGAGAATAATCAATTGATAGATGCATTACGAAAGGTATGTAACAAATGATCACATTTTATTTTATACGACACGGACGAACAACGTGGAATCATTCCGGGCGTTATCAAGGAATTACGGATGTTCCACTTAACGAGGTAGGAAGGCAACAAGCCAATTTAGTGGCAGAGCGATTAAAAGATATAACTGTTGATAATATTATATCCAGTGATTTAAGTCGAGCGATAGAAACAGCGGAGGCTATTGCGAAACCTCATAACAAAAAAGTGCAGATTGTGAAAGACTTTCAAGAATTAAACTTTGGCGATTGGGAAGGACTTACTTTCGAAGAAATAGAAAATAAGTGGCCGGGAATGATTGATGAAATGTATCGGCATCCTGCTACACTTAGAGTCTCATCGGGAGAATCTTTTGGCGATTTGCAAAAGCGAACTATGAAGGCCATAGAAAATCTTATTCACGAAGGGGAAAACAAAACTCATGTAATTATCAGTCATGGGGCTGCTATACGAACCATGATTTGTGGATTATTGGATATTCCTTTAGATCGAGCATGGAATTTTAGTGTTGGTAACGCAAGTATTACTTGTATGACCCATTATGTAGGAGATCGTACCATATTAAATTTTCAAAATAGTACAGATCACTTGCATGGACTAATATAGGAATGTGAAATTCAATGTAATAAGGAGAATCTAAAGATTATATCGTTTATCAATGATAATAAAATTATCCTATATCCATAAATATTGCAAAGTGATGAATCGTAGAATAGAATAAAATTTAGAAATGAGAAAATAAATTTTGCGGAGACTGTCTATGCGTGAAGGAATAGAAGGGCAAAAGAAATTTTATCAAAGAAATAATTGTGAAAATAGCATCGCTATGCCTTTTGCATACCTTGCTATTTTTTTCATTTGCTTTTGTTTTTGCTGAAGATGGAGAACAAGTTGAACGGGCGAGATATGTATAGCAAAGATATATAAACTCTCTTGCTACGGCAAAGCCCATAGATATTAAAGAAGAAAAACAAGGGGAAAATAAATAAGTATTACCGGAGAATTTATCTGTATATGTTAAAGAATTTCGTTGGATAAAAGACGAAAAACCGCCGATATCGGTGAAAGATATTTTTCCGGTGCATTTGGATACACATTTTACGTGGGGAATATAAAAGATGCTGTTACTAATTAGAAAAATAAAAGCAAAAATAAAGTATGTGTATTTTAAATATTATTACAGCGCGTTGATTATTATGATAATTTGGTTATTTATTCGTATAGTTGGTGGAACTATTTATGGGAATGTTTATGGAGAAGAAATAAAACAACGTGAATCATGTTTAATAGAAGAGGTTTATAATACTATAGTAAATTGGGATGGAGAAGTTAGTTATGTTTCAACTGTTCATAAAACTCCAGCGATGGCAGTTATTATGCATTTTATAGATAAAAATGGTAATTTATCTATTGAGTCCGTTTATGATTATTTTGTTTCACATAATTGGAATATATCAAGTTATAATAAAAGACACAAAGAAATAAGGGCTTATAATAGTAAATTCATTTGTGACTGTAATTATGATAAAGAAAAGGGAAAATGGAGTATAGTAATTATGAGTAATGATGTGTGGACAAAGATGGAATGGTTGGAATATATTTTCTTGTAGAAGATATTATCTGAATGAACGTTTATTAATTTGGTATACTTATTATAAAAAGGGAGAAAAATCTATGTACTACTTGCAGGAGATTTCTGTTTGGGGAAATAATGCTTTTGATTATAAAAAGTTAATATCTGGGTGGAGCGGCTCTATATCAATAGTTGCAGGAGTTGGAGGAACTATTGGAGTTGGACGAGAAAGTGTGATGGGAGAATTTCAAGCCGGTGCTGATGTGAATGTTTCCGGTGCATTTGGATATACATTTTATGTGGGAAACATAAAAAATGCGCTCAGCAATTAAAAAATGGAAGATGAAGGGAAAAGAATTATATGGGCGTTACTATTATCCGGCATTAACAATCATGATAATATTCTTTTTTCTTCGTTTTTTCGGGGGAATTATTTATGGAAATGTTTATCAGGAAGAAGTTCGACAGCATGAATTATGCTTAATAAGTGAAGCACATGATATTGTGACTAAATTCAATGGAAATGTTATATGGGTAGAAACAGTAGATAAAACGCCAGCGATGGTAGTCATTATGTATTTTATAGATAAAAATGACGATTTATCTATTGAGGCTGTTTATGATTATTTTGTTTCGAATAATTGGAATATATCAAGTTATAATAAGAAACATCAAAAAATGCGAGTTTATAATGATAAATTTATTTGTGACTTTTGTCGTGATAGAGATAATAAAAAGTGGAATATAGTAATTCGATGTAATGATATATGGACAAAGATGGAATGGTTGGAATATATTTTCTTGTAGAAGATATTATCCGAGTGAACGTTTACTAATTTGGCATACTTATTATGAAAAGGGAGAAAAATTTATGTACTACTTGCAAAAGATTTCTTTTGGGGAAAATAATGTTTTCATGCCCACTATCGGCTATAACGAAGCCAAAGGAAAAACAGAAGAAACACATATTTCCTATACACCTACCGTTATCAACGGAGATCATATCACAATCAAAGCCGGTGGAAATATTCACATCAAAGGAA
>KQ960875.1:2843-3100 GCA_001553355.1 Veillonellaceae bacterium DNF00626 | reverse complement strand
TTGACGCAGACACAGATAAAGGACTGACCGTAAGCCGTGAGGGAAGCACGATCAAGTACGGCATTGACGGAAGCAAGATTGATTTAACGGGCAATACGGCGATTACAAACATCAATAATACACTGAAAGAAGATAAAGCGACGGTAGTAGCAGGCGATTATGTCACTGTTACGACAACCGCTAATAAGGAAACAGGCAATACCTTTACGGTTAAAGGACCGGAGATAACAGGAGAAGGCAGTGTTAGCGTATCTGAC
>KQ960875.1:2318-2743 GCA_001553355.1 Veillonellaceae bacterium DNF00626 | reverse complement strand
AAGGCGGTAAGAAAGTCGGCTATAAGATTACCGGCAAGAACACGACGCTGAAAGCCGGGACAAGCGGACTTAGTGTAGATGACGGAAAACTGAAATTGAATGTTGCCGACACAGATAACAATGCCGTTACCGGTGAAGTGGATTTGAAAACGCTTGATTTGAGTGGAAATACAACGATCAATAATTTAGATACTAAGATAGAAAATATCACGAAGACCGGTGGACTGCTTGACAAGAAAGCAGATAAAGATGCCGGCAATATAGGTGATACAGAAAGAACTGCATGGGCAGGAAAACTTGGTACGGGTAAAGTGGAAGCGAATGACGCAAACCTTGTAACCGGTGGCACAGTTCAAGCTGCATTGAACCCGGTCAAGACACAAGCGGAAACAAATGCAACCAATATTACAGGATTGACTACTCGT
>KQ960875.1:410-2218 GCA_001553355.1 Veillonellaceae bacterium DNF00626 | reverse complement strand
TATATCAAGACGAAAGTAGATACTAATGGTCTCACGTTAAGCATGGACGAAACCAAGCTGAATAGCCAAATTAATGATCAAATCACGAATAATATTACTGTAAAAGGTAAGATGGATTCATGGAAACTCAAAGCTACCGGTGATACAGCAGAACAAGAAATCAAAGACGGAAACACCGTTACCTTTGACGTGGCAGAAGCCGGTAAAGGACTGACCGTAAGCCGTAAAGGAAGTACGATCAAGTACGGTATTAATGCGTCTCAATTAGCAAGCAATATTACCAATAATGTAGTGACGAATATCAACGGGGGTGATGCTCCCATTACGAATATTTCCGCTAAGTTCTCTATTAGTGGAAAAGAAGCAACGACAAAGAAAGAAATTACGTTGAGTAAGACTGCAACACCGAATATTCAATTCTTAGGTGAAGAAGGTAAGACGACTGTTACCGTAGGGGGAGATGCAACTGCACCGACGGTGACAGTAGGATTGGACAAAACATTTACAGATAGCGTTGCTAATAATACGACAAATATTGCTACCAATACAAGTACGATAAACAATATAACGAAGAAATTGACCGCCGGATTTAATTTGAAAGATGCCGGCACAGGAACCGGTAGTGTATCGTTAGGTGGAGAAAAAGCGCCGACCGTGACTTTTGCCGGTGGTGCAAATATTACGAGCAAAGTAGACGGAACGACGGTAACATATGGATTAAATAATGCATTGACAAATATGAACAGCATTACCTTTGCTGCGCCTACTGCAACGAGCAAAGCACTGACCATTGACGGTAAGACGGGAACGATTACCGGTTTAACGAATACGACATGGAACGCAGAAATTCCGGATGATTTGGATCTTAGTCAAGCCGCTACACAAGGGCAGTTAAAAGAATTACAGCAATCCATTAAAACTACATCGGAACAGTTAAGCGGAAAATCTGATTTCGCCTTAGAAAGGGGAACGTACAAAGTAAATAACGGGAATGTCACCTTAAAAGTAAAAAATGGAAATGCAAAAGGCGATAGTAGTTATGATGTGACGATTCAAGATGTAGCGAGTGCGCAAGCCACAACAGATGCATTAAATACTAAAGCAAATAAAGACGCAACAAATATAGATTCGTCGGTATGGCTCACAAAATTAGGCTTAACCGATGCTATGCATGGCTTTAACGTCAAAGCAGGAACAGGCGATGAACAAGCAATTAAAAACGGCGAAACCGTTACCTTTGACGTGGCGGAATCCGGTAAGGGATTGTCCGTAAGCCGTGTGGGAAGCACGATCAAGTACGGCATTGATGGAAGCAAGATTGATTTAACGAGCAATACGGCGATTACAAATATCAATAATACATTGAAAGAAGATAAAGCGACGGTAGTAGCAGGTGATTATGTCACTGTTAAGACAACTGCTGATACTGAAAAGGGAAATACCTTTACTGTTAAAGGACCGACGATAACAGGAGAAGGCAGTGTTAGCGTATCTGACATAGAAGAAGGCGGTAAGAAAGTCGGCTATAAGATTACCGGTAAGAACACGACCCTGAAAACCGGGATAACCGGACTTAGTGTAGCTGACGGAAAACTGAAATTAAATGTTGCCGACACAGATAACCATACCGTTACCGGTGAAGTAGACTTGAAAACGCTTGATTTGAGTGGAAATACGACGGTTAATAATTTAGATACTAAGATAGAAAATATCACGAAGACCGGTGGATTGCTTGACAATAAAGCAGATAAAGACGCAGGAAATATAGGTGAAGCAGAAAGAACCGCATGGGCAGGAAAACTCGGTAC
>KQ960875.1:0-310 GCA_001553355.1 Veillonellaceae bacterium DNF00626 | reverse complement strand
TCAAGCTGCATTGAAACCGGTAAGTGATAAAGCGGATCAAAATGCAACGAATATTGCGACTTTGCAAAAAGGCTTTACATTGAAAGATGGAAATACACCGACAGCAGGAAGTAAGACAGTTACTGCGGAAAGTGTAGTAACGGTAACAGGAGATGATTATATCAAGACGAAAGTAGATACTAATGGTCTCAATTTAAGCATGGATACAACTAAGCTGAACAGTCAAATCAGTGATCAAATCACGAATAATACTACTGTAACAGGTAAAATGTCTGCATGGAAACTCAAGGCTACCGGAGATACAAAAGAA
>KQ960874.1 GCA_001553355.1 Veillonellaceae bacterium DNF00626 | reverse complement strand
ATTTTGCTTATAAATTACTTTTACATGACCGCTATAATCATCCACGGTGATATCTCTGTTATCGTTCTGATTGATAATACCTGCTTTATCAGCATTTTCACCACCAATAAGAACTTTTACCTTACTCCCGGTGAAATCATGATGAACTTTACGCCATGGAGATGCAATCAATGCTCCCCATGATTCATTATTCCATGTTGCTCCATTTTGCAGATACAACGTAGCACCGGTTGCTGCACGAACTTTCTTTACCGCTTCACTGACCTCTTTACCTGCATCACGGTCATGTTCTCTATAATCATCCTGAATGATACCCGTTAAATAGGAATCCTTATTCACCAGTGCTAAATTAACCGCAGTTCTAAAAGTCTTATCAATATTTGCACTTTCTTCACGACTGATAAGCCCGATATTTCCTTCTATCCTTACCGTACCTTGTCCTACACCGGTTACTTGATCTTGATCATCAAGCGTAACATTCATATTGATAACGCCTTCTTCGGCATTCAACGAAAATTGAGCAAAATCATCATGTTTTACGCTCTTAATAATACCTCCGCCAAGGACTGTAATCTTTGATCTGGCACCGGCATGAATACCTGTACCATTCGTATTGATATTTACATCTCCGGTAATTTTAATTTCTCCACCCGGTTTTTTATTCACATAATTCAATCCTGTGAAAATACCATTAACGAAATAATGATTTAAAAACTCTACATTCGTTACCACACCATCTTGTGGCTCATGCAATTTTTCTTGTTTCGGTACCTGTACATTGACTTCTACATTTCCATTAACAACGATTTTACCATTATTGACAACCCCTAAACCATTTGTAAATGTCGGCTCTTTTTCTCCTGTTGCATCAGCATCTTTATAATATTTATTAGTCACATTAGCTTGTACATCACCATTAATAGTTACCGTTTTCCCGCTACCTGAACCGGCTGCAATACCAAATGCATCATCAGCACTACCGGATTTATCTGCTTGATTTACGTTCAATATAATTTTTTTAGCAGTTACGGTTACATTCGAGAAATCAGGATAATTACCATCCGCAGAATATCCACGTTTTCCGTAACTACTGATACCGATAGGTCCGGTCATATTAAATGTCAGTATTTTTCCATCTGCTTTAATATTGACATCACCACTTGTTCCGTCAATAACCTTAGCCTTCACAATAGCATTTGTCGTAAATTCATATTCCCCTGTACCTTTATAAACTCCTGCTTTCTTTAGTGCATCTGAACCATGCCATATCGATTTTTTTCCATCAATACTCTTAGTCGTATATTCTTTAGTCTCTTCTGCTTGCGGTGTGACAGGCGGTACTACCTGCGGTGTAGTCTTCGGTTTATATTCCCCTTGATGCGTATCCGACTTAAAGGAAATTTCCTTTGTATACACCGGTTTATCCAACGTCTCTGCAAATTCCACTATTCCTTTCAGATGTCCATCATTCGCATCATAGAATAATTTTCCTGCCAATGCGTTCAACGCCTCATCATAATTGACCACTTCTCTGTCCTGTGGCATTTTGAAATCTCTAATATTAGATCTCAACGTAATTTGGCTATTTTCCTTTGCCGTCTTGATCCGGATAGCTCCACCATCAAAGGCTTTAGCATTTGTCGCATTTTGCTTATAAATTACTTTTACATGTCCGCTAAAGTTCTTTACGGTAATGTCTTTATCTTCATTCTGATGAATAATACCGGCTTTTGCTTCACTCTCTCCACCGATAAGATTTCTTACCTTACTTCCCTTGTAAAGATATTTTTCTCTTTCACTTTCTCCTCTTCTTTGTGCCGGTGGACGCGGAGCTCCTATCCAACGATTCTCCCAAGTAGCTCCATTTTGTAAATAAATATCTACTCCGGAATCATTTGTATTAACTCCGCCCTCTTCAAATTCATTAAGAACGCCACCTACTAATTTTGATTTAGCTGTAGTCAATCCGACAGACACGAAAGAGCCATGATTATCCGGATTCGGATCAATTCCATAATTTTTATTAATCACGCCCAAATTACCATATATATCCACATCAGAAGTTCCCGGTGCATTTCCTTTATTCCCCGTATTCATAAATACAGAACCTTCTTCAGCAAGCATGGCATAAGTTTCAGATTTTTTCAATTCATAAGTTTTAATTTTTCCTCCACCCATAATAGTAATATATCCATCTTTATTAGCCTGAAGTGCTACTCCCACCACATCAAGATCCGCATTTCCTTTTACATATACTACCGTATCATTAAAATTACCTTCATCATTTTCTCCACCATATCCGGCATATACACCACTCATATAATAATGCGCCGTATCCGCACCTGATGCAGGTCCTTCACTCCCTTTCGGTTCACCATGTTCAGCGGGTCTTGCATTTTTCACAACAACTTTTAAATCTCCCCCCACTGTCAATTGTCCACCATTTAAAAGATAAATTCCGGTCACATTTCCATGATCACTTTTTGATGAAATACCTGAGCCTGAAGCCTCTACGGTAAGATCTCCATCATATCTATATTTTTGATTTTTAATCTTATATGCCTGTACCGCCCCCGGTTCTGTTTTTTTAATCACTTTTCCTTCAGGCTTTACCGGAGGATGTGCCGGATCAATAGGTTTCTTAATATATTCTCCATGACCATCTGCTGTATAATCAGGAATAACTACACTAACTGCCGGTGTTGCTAAACCTTCAGCTATCTCTGCATAAGCAGTTAAATTCCCATCTTTCCCCTCATATACCAATTTATGTGCCAAAGCATCCAATGTCTTATCAACCACAGCCTTATCCTCTTTACTTGCTGAAGCAGATGTATTTAATCCTTTTGTATTGGATGTTCTTATCGCAATTTCACTACCGCGTTTTACCGATTTAAGGATAATTTCACCCCCGGTCAACTCAGCAGGATTATTTTCCTTTGCGGTATATATAACCTTTGTATATCCGTCATAATTATGAATAGTTATCGGTTTATCATCTTCCTGATAAATAATACCGGCATCATCAAAATTCTTACCGCCTGTAACCTTCATCACTTTACTTCCGGTCCAATTTTTAACGGCAACCATTCCCCTGACTTTATTGTGCCATGTAGCTTTATTTCTTAAATATAAAGTTAACCCTGAACCGGCTATAAGTTCTCTTTTATCTGACGAAGGATTTTTCATCTCATGGAATTCATCAACTACTACCCCTTCCAATATAGATTCCGGTGTTGTCAACCCCAAATTAACACTACTACCAAACATTCCTGTAATGAAATCAGATTTATCCTCACGATTTAAAATCCCTATATTACCATATATTTTAACCTTTTTATCACCTGCACCTATAACTTCACCTGACTCATTAAACTTCATATTCAGGAAAATAGCCCCTTCTTCAGATACTAAACTATAATTCGGCACATTTGCATGAGCTGCAGTTGTAATAGTTACTCCTCCATTTAATTGTACAAAATATCTGGACCCCGCATAAACCCCTGTTCCATTAGTAGTAATATCAGTATCTCCATTGATGACAAATTGCCCATAGCCGAATTTATTATAATTCAGTCCGGCAAAAATACCATTAACAAAATAATGAGTAAAGGAATCGCCTTTTTCGTTATTAAGCCCTTCTGCTTGTACATCAATTTTTACATTACCTTGAATAACTACCGGTGTTTGATGAATAGCAGCAATACCATTTGTAAAGGTTACATTCTTTTCTATACCGGTAGCAAGAATATCCTGATTCGCTTTTTCTCCGGGCTTAACTGTTTTAGCATACTTATTTTTTACATGTATTTCTACATCACCCGTTATATTTACTGATTTATTTTTATCTGCTGCTGCAGCAATACCAAAAGTATCTCTTCCTTCATTAAATTTAGTGCCATCTACATTTAATATGATTTTCTTCGCATTTAATTTGATGTTGCTAAAAGGCTGTGCTCCGGACTTTTTATATTCCCTGCCGTGATACGCATTAATTCCATATTCATCCGTAGAATTTATAGTCAATGTCTTATCTTTTGCTGATATAACCGCATCACCACCGGAAGATGTAATTGACTGTGTTTCTATCGTACTGTCTTTAGTGAAAATATAAGATTTCTTTTCTTTATTCCACACCCCAAATTTTTCAAAATCGCCTGCCGTGGAATTATCTTTCATATTTCCATCTATACGTCCGTTTTTAAATATAGTTTCAGTTTGCTCTTTTGGTACCGATGGTGCAGGTGGCGGTGTAGTCTTCGGTTTATATTCCCCTTGATGTGTATCCGACTTGAAGGAAATTTTCTTTGCATAAGCCGGTGTAAGCAGACTCTCGGCGATTTCTGCCTGTGCTGTCAAATGATTATCTTTTGCTTCATAGTAAAGTTTCCCTGCTAATGTATTCAAAAGAGCATCATAATCTGCATTTTCTCCGGAAGGCTTTTGGAAATCTCTAATATTAGATCTCAACGTAATTTGGCTATTTTCCTTTGCCGTCTTGATTCGGATAGCTCCACCGTTGAAAGCCTTAGCATTTGTCTTATTTTGCTCATAAATTACTTTTACGTGACCGCTGAAGTTATTTACGGTAATGTCTTTATCTTCATTCTGATGAATAATCCCGGCTTTTTCTTCACTCTCTCCACCGATAAGATTCATCACTTTACTTCCCGTATAAAGATAAGAATCAGCATTATTCCTTGGCGCAGCTACTCTTTTAGTTCCTAACCATTGATTTTCCCATGTCGCTCCATTTTGTAAATACAAAGTAACTCCGGACGCATGAGGATTCGTTCCATTCTCTTCAAATTCATTTAATACACTTCCAATGAATACGGAGTCCTTCGTTGTGAAACCTACCGATATCAATGTCGGCAATTCCCCCGGATTTTTACTGAGTCCATAATTTTTATTAATGATGCCCATATTCCCGGTAATTTCCAATTTATTTGTCCCCGGTACTTTTCCATCTACACCCGCATTGATATAAATATTTCCTTCCTCTGCTACTAAACTATATACTTCTGATTTACTCACCGGATGCGCTATAATCTTACCGCCGCCTTCTACCGTGACCTGTGATTTTTGGTTAGATTGAATAGCTGAGCCGGTTACATCCATATCCACATTACCCTTAATTTGCACTTTAGGACCTGCCTTATCCTTGGCATATCCACCCATACCATTTCCTGCATAAATACCGGCCATATAGTAATGAAGTATATCAGCTCCACTACTGGATCCTTTTGTCGTTTCTTGTTCTATTTTAACCACCATTTTCAGGTTTTTATTCATAGTCACAACAGATCCCGGATTAGCTCTCATACCGAAAACATAATTTCCACTTCCATCTTCATCCTCATCTTTTTTACTTGTAATCCGTATCTCCGCATCATTATCCCAAGTAATGTTTTGATTTTCTTTAATATTTACACCTACAAGATTCTCCCCTGTTTTCTCTTTTACTATCGGTTTTGTCGTATCAATAGGCGCCGCCGATACACTAAACACACTCATACTCATAAGCACTGCCAATGTCAATCCTGTTATTTTATTCATCACATACACTCCTCACTTAAATAAATTAAATAAAATCAATGCTTCGGAAAGAAGAGATACCATCTGCTCTATAGCTTCCATCTCTTCCCTCCTTTACATTGTCAATCCTATTTCATTTCTTAGAACGCC
>KQ960873.1 GCA_001553355.1 Veillonellaceae bacterium DNF00626 | reverse complement strand
GTGCGTTGTAACAACCTGCTCTATCCGTCAGCATACTCAAAGTAACTAAAACAGTAGCACTGAACCGGCAGAACGCAAATGAGCCATAAACGTGTTATCTATTTTCATTCGAGTTTGAAGTACCCGGTCTACTCAAGCTTACCCCTATCCCTGGCTGCGCCGGTACTTTCCCCGTGCGCGGAGAAAGTGAATAATTTGTGCAATTTTAAATGTTGTAAAACCGTTGCAGTCATCAGGAATCCCCGGAAAATCATTATAAATATCACAAGCTTATATCTGAACAGTGAAAGTATATATTGTATCACTATAAACGTTGTAAAACCATTATAGTCATTTACAATCCCCGAAGAATCGTATTCATACATTTGAGAACATCAAAAAAGCGCTGACCTTCTCCGCACACGGAGAAGGTGGGCAATTCCGTAGGAATTGACGGTAGAGGTAAGCTGGCGTACAATGAGCTTTTTCTCACGTGCGTTGTAACAACCTGCTTTATCCATAAACATGCTAAAAGTGAATAAAAACATAAAAAACGATAGCACTAAACCGTTACAACACAAATGAGCCATAAACGTATTATCTATTCTCAGTCGAGTTTGAAGTACTCGTTCTACTCAAGCTTACCCCTATCCCCGGCTTCGCCGGGACTTTCCCCGTGCGCGGAGAAAGTGGACCATTTGTGCAATCTCAGATGTTGTAAAACCGTTGTAGTCATCAGGAATCCCCGGAAAATCATTATAGATATCACAGCTTATATCTGAACAGTGAAAGTATATATTGTATCACTATAAACGTTGTAAAACTTTTATAGTGATTTAAATCCCCGAAGAATCGTATTTATATATATAACAATATCGTTAAAAGCGTAGACCTTCTCCGCACACGGAGAAGGTGGGCAATTCCGTAGGAATTGACGGTAGAGGTAAGCTGGCGTACAATGAGCTTTTTCTCACGTGCGTTGTAACAACCTGCTCTATCCGTCAGCATGCTCAAAGTAAGTAAAAACATAAAAAGCAAGACAATTACCCTATATAGCAAAAAGTCAATTTTATTAAGATAAAATCTATCCATTTTGCCATAGTTCCAACAATATATGTTTGTGACAAAGGCTATGAATATTTTCTATTTCCTTTCATTATGTCCTTACGATTCTCCCACATTGACGCCGAATACCTTGAGTTGCCTGCTGAATATGGTACTATTTTTGTCATTAAAATAGCCTAAATGCAAAGCCACTGTATTATCTCCTGTTATCTCGTCCGGATTATATGCGCCATAAGTAGTTTTTTCTGAAATGAAACGCCCATCCATGTCGATAAATTCTGCTGACAGCCCTTCCAATACCGCAGCAGCGAAGGGATCTATATCTCCCGGCGAAAGAGGCACTCCCGATGAGCTTTTAGCTCGAATGAGTATTTTATAAGTCGTCTTACCGGCTTCATCCTCACCGGGGTTAAGAGAAAATGGCACGGTAAAAAGGCTTTCTACGCCTAAATAGTCTAAACATGCCAGGAAACAGTACAGAGATACCACATCTTCTTCCCGTACATTACAACGCCGAAGTCCAACAATATTGGCCGGTATTTCGTCCAAAGCATCTGACGCACCGGCGGTTAATATGGAAAATACTTTCCATCCGATCTGTTCCCATTCCGATGCTGCCGTATCACAAATGTGTCTCCAAATGCGGAATAAATCACCTTGCCGCAAAAGTAACGGCTTATTCGCTTTATCCACGACATGGAAATAGCGAGCCGGAATTTTATCTGACGGTCGATTTTTTTCTATGAATTGAAAATCTAATTCGGCTTCTTGCAATTTCATTTTCACATATTCTACCGGCACACCCATATCAATCAATCCGCCGATGAGCATATCCGTCGTTAATTTCCCGTGACATTTCACAAATAAAGCTTTCATAGACGCACATCCTCTCTTTGACGATTCTTGCCGGGCCCGTCCTCTGCTACGTCGACACCTCCTTCGCCAAATGTTTTCATGACATTGATCATGGATAACGACGCATCAATAACGGATAATCCCATAGCAGACCCAAAACCTTCTCCTAAAGTAAAATCATAATGGAGGAATGCTTTCATTCCTAATTTTTGCATTTGCATCTGATGTACCGGTTCATCATAGTACACTGATGGAAATATATAATCCTTACATTCCGGATAAACGGTAACAGCTGCCAATACTGCCGCTCCGGTCACTGCATTATCAAAGACAATAGCCATTCTTTCTTTCGCCGCCTGTACAACAAATCCGAAAAGCGCAGCTATTTCCGCTGAACCCACACGACTCAATACTTGTATAGGTTCATCTTTTATATTTCCTACCTCTTGCCACTCAAAAGATAGCCCCTTATCTTTCGCACTTCCTGCCAAATCTTCTTTCAGAACCGCTGTCGTGACAGCCAAAGCAGAAAGCATACTACGTTCACCGATATTTCCTAATCCCACGACTTGAATACCGTCCAACGCCAAACTATGTGCCATAGACATTCCTAAAGAAATAGCCTCTTTTGCCGCATCTTCCGTCATTGCCGGCTGTCCTCGATGAGTCCCGTGCACCACTTTTTTCACCAATACGCCCTCGATATGTGCCGTATCTAATTGCAATCCTGCATCAGCTACATACACCGGCACACCTAAATCTCTCGCCGCCGCATTGACAGGTGCCAAACCCTTAGCTACGGCCGTTAACTCCTGCAAACTCTTCTTTCCTCCGGTGATATTTTCACCATCAACGGCTGTATCGCCTGCTATAACGACCAAAGCTTTCTTTAATGCCCCCGGTTTCACTTCTCCGGTAATACCGGCTAAGCGAATAGCTATTTCTTCCAACTGCCCTAACGAATGCAGAGGCTTAATCAAATTATCTACATAAAGACGACTACGCTCCATCACGTCTTTTTGCAATGGCTGAATATCACTCATGATGCACCTCTATTTCCTTATCCGCACATTCCCGATACACGGTCAGTGCCATATCAAGCATTTTTTTCTGAATCCCTGCGCCGGTGGCTTCGCCCAAGCGGATATCTAAATCAATATAAGACGAAAGTCCCATCGCCTTAAGCGATTTTTGATGCGCTTGCTCTAAAGACAAATGAGATGACATCAAATATTGCACAGCCTCAGGTTTAATGGTTTTCGCCACAAACGCCGATGCCGTGGAATTAAATCCATCAATAATCGTGAGACAATGATGTGCCGCCGCCCCGAGCATGACACCGGTCATACAACCAAACTCAAATCCCCCGACTTTGGAAAGTACATCAATGCCATCATTCGGATCCGGTTGATTCACATCAAGAGCTTTTTGCACCACATCGATCTTATGCTTGAGCCGTTCATCGGAAATATTCGTCCCCCGACCGGTCACCTCAATCGCATTCCAATGATTAAACGCGCCCAACATGCACGCTGACGCTGTCGTATTGGAAATACCCATTTCACCTACAGTAAATACTTTATACCCCTCTTTTATTTTTTCCTCTGCTATTTCAATACCCACTTCGATAGACCGGATAGCTTCATCTCTTGTCATCGCCGGTCCTTCCGTAATATCTTTCGTACCCCAAGCGATTTTCCGTTGCAAAAGACCGGGCACATCAGACATATCATGCTTGATTCCCATATCCACAGCAACCAACTCCGCATCGCAATAATGCGCCACCGCATTCGCCGATGCTCCTTTTATTTCCACATAAGCCCGAGCCATTCCCACCGTCGTCGATTGAGGATACGCCGACACCTTCTGCTTATACACACCATGATCCGCACAAGCGACCACCATGCAACACTTAGGAATCTCCGGTACAACTTCACCGGTAATCCCGGCATATTGAATCACCAAATCTTCCAAACGCCCCAAGTCACCCATGCCGATATACAAACGATTCCAACGCTTTTGTGCCTCACTCATCACATCTCGCCGGATAGGCTGAATAGCTTCCACCGTTTTTTCTAATAAGCTCAATATAATCCCCCCGATACATGCACTTTTTCATATCAATTATAACACAAGCACTAAGAAATTTTTCGTATTTTCTGTAAACTCCCCCCTCTTGAAACGATAACTCATACTCTATTTTTCACGCAAAAAAGAACGCCGATCAGGTAAATCGATGCGTTCTACTTTTGAAATATGTAATACCACTACGGAAATAAACTTTATCAAATCATACCAGCCGTATCCGTCATAGAAATATACTTTGCAGGAATAGGATTTTCCAAACGATAAATAATCGTCATAGGTTGTGAGCCTTCATATTTGACAAAATGTACCGGCCCTAAAAACGTATAAGGCAATGAATGCCCATAATTATCTTTTTTACTTTGTCGAACAAACAAAAGTACTATATTCCCTTTTTTGTTCTGTTCTCTATAACGCATTCCCGTTGGTGATGTATCAGATGTTAGACGCTGCGATTGCCAATGAAAAAGATATTTATTAATGGAATAATCTTGATATAATGTCGTATTTGAAAATTCTTTTTCAGACTTATTCAAAGTGACAAGAAATACATCTGTATCTTTCGTAACAATATCACTATTTTTAGTGTGTAAATATTTTACGCCTTCCTTTATACTTTCCGGTTTAGAAAATCCCAATGCGGAAAATATTTGATCCCTTGTATACCGACCATATACTTCCATGACAGAAGGATATGGCAACTCAATCTTCTTTGTTTGCAAATCTAAATGATTCATTTGATAGTAAAGAAGAGAACAAATTTCCCCCTTCACATCTTTCAAATGCTGAATACTTTTCCTGAAAGAATACATTTCTCCCGTTTCTTCATTTTTATCATGTAATGTCCATTTCCACATATCTTGATATTTTATTTCCTCTATTGTCCCCTCTTTGTCTAAAAGTTTCGGATTTTCCCAAAGCTTAATAATGTAATTTAACCAAGGAATAGAGTCTATATAAAATAATCGATACGCTAATTTCTGCATCAATTTTTCACTCTCATCAGATAATGGTTGATCAACAATTTTGGCATCTATACAAAGCCTCGTATATGTTCTTTTCCCATTATAAAACTCAAGAGGATCGATGCCCGTCGCCTGAAAAAATTCTTCTGCCGTAGGTACGACCTTTCCCATAGTTTCATACAATTCATACAATCGCTCTATATAATATTTATATTTCCCCACTTGCTTTCGAATATTCTCTAAAATATAGGAAGCAGCCATTTTTTCTAATTGGATAAAACAACCTTTAGGTGCATGCGGAAAATAATTTTCTATTTCATTTTTCACAGAAATATCTGGTTTCCCGGTCAAAGCTCGATACCGATCAAAAAAATTATATTTCTTATTAGATTGTGCTACGAAATCAAGCACTGTCAAAAAATCTTTCCCTTCAGCTAAGCGAAGTCCTCTTCCCAATTGTTGAATAAATACCGTAATACTATTCGTTGGGCGTAAGAATAATACCGTATTAACCGCAGGTATATCCACACCTTCGTTAAAAATATCCACAGCAAATATAATCTTAACTTTCCCTGTTTCTAAATTCTGCTTAGCCTTTCGCCTTTCATCTGGCGTAGAATGAGCATCTATGGCTACTGATGATATTCCTTGACTATTCATATATTCTGCCATATATGCTGCATGTTTCTGTGAAACGCAAAATCCTAATGCTTTGATTTCTTGAAAATCAAGACCATAATGTTGCAACGCATCTATAACCTGACGTGCTCTTTGCTTAGCCGTATCAGAAAAAACGTATAATTTCTCTAAATCTGCCGTAACATAATCGCCACCACGCCAATGTACTTGAGATAAATCTACCGCATCAGTAACGCCAAAATAATGAAACGGACAAAGTAATCTTTTTTCTATGGCATCAGATAATCTGATCTCAGCGCTCATATAACCATCAAAATAAGTTAAAATGGATTGATTATCCATTCGTTCTGGTGTAGCTGTCAGACCTAATAATATTTTAGGTCGAAAATAGGTTAATAGTTTTTGATAAGAACGAGCAGCCGCATGATGAAATTCATCAACGATAATCATGTCATAAAAACTTGGATTCATATTTTTCCAATAAGCCTGACTATGAAAAGACTGTATAGACATAAAGAGATGTTCTGTTGAAGATGGTTTATATTCTCCAACACATAATTCCCCAAAATTTGGTTCTTGCAATACTTGTCGAAAACAAGATCGGCTCTGTTCTAATATTTCTTTTCTATGTGCAATAAAAAGAAGCCGAGTGGGTTCAGGAAGCCGACTTTTAGCGAAACGTGCATAGTCAAAAGCCGAAATCGCTGTTTTTCCTGTTCCCGTAGCGGCTACAATTAAATTCTTCCAACGATTATTTCCTTTTCGTTCTACTTCTAAATGATCTAATATAGCTTCTTGATAATAATAAGGTTTAACAGCAAAAGTATATACTGACGATGCAGTTAAATCATTTTTTCCATATTTTTCATAATGAATCGCTTGCTTTAATTTTTCTTCATCTGCCATTGTAAATGGTTGAAATTCTTCAGAATGCCAATACGTCTCAAAAGTCGCTTTCACTTTTTCCATCACTGAAGGCGTATCTGATTCCGTCATCTTCATATTCCATTCCAAACCATCTGTAATAGCAGCATGAGATAAGTTAGACGAACCAATATAAGCTGTAGAATAACCAGTATCACGATGAAAAATATAAGATTTCGCATGAAGCCGAGTAGATTTCACTTGATAAGATATACGAACTTCTGTATGTGGCAATTCTGCCAATGTTGTAACAGCCACCGGATCAGTAGCGCCCATATACGTTGTCGTTAATACTCTTAATTTACCACCTTTATTCGTAAATTCTCGCAAATAAGGCAAAATAGATAATAATCCACTTCGTTTAATAAAAGATACTAATAAATCAATTCGATCGGCCGATTTTATTTCCCTTATCAATTCAGACACTAAAGAAATATCATGCATACCACCAGTAAAAAGGAAACTTTTTGTTAAAGAGGTTTCCGGTGCTACGTATAGGGTAGGTTTGATCGAATTAATCTTATGCTGAACAGAGCGAAGAAGAAATTTATCCGTCACTACCTCTTGCCCATCTCCCATATAAGGCAATCTATGACGCAAAAGAGCTACTATTTCATTAACTAACCCCACTTCATTCGAAAGTAATTCCTCTACCGTGGTTTCATTTTTATCCGCTATATCACACAAACAAAGTTTTATTAGACGTGCCAAATAGCGAGACAAATAACTCGATGCCTCTTGTGGATCTACATCTTCCCGCGCTACCCATATTTCATCATTTTTTAAAGCTTCTAATAACTTTTCAGCCAAATGAGTGGAAATAACTTTTTCGTAAATACCGTCTTTTAATACATCCTCCTCATGATTCATGTCAATCTCCTTTGATAGAATTATTAGCTGGTCTTTCCTCCGAAATTACAAATATTTCATCTGCACCTTTAACTCCTCGACAGGTAACGAATGTCCGTTGGTGAAAAGTTCATGCGTAAGATATTCCGGCTCTATGGTGTCTACAATTTGTGCCGTCACTTCAGTCTTAAAAGGTTTATGCTCATCAATAGATGTCACGTGATTTAGTATGACTCCCATATCCGGATTTTTCGGCGGATTCCTTTCTAAATTTCTTTGATATTCACCGGAAAAGGAACAAGATAAATGTATCCCCTTGATAAGATTTTTCATATCTCCTAATTCTTTCACTATCCGGCAAATTCGATCGGCACCGTCTTGTTCCGTTTTTATCGTCCAATCCATATTCATCACATGTCCGGTGTCCAGCATGATTCCCACGTTTTTATAGGGGAGTCGAGAAAATAAATAGTCTACTTCATGCGGTGTCAAATCACAAAGGCCGGGCCAAAAGATATTTTCAAAAAGAACGTAAACGTCATCAGGCACTATCGATGCCACTTGACTATAAATTTCTGCTGTTTTTTCTAATACTTCTTCAGATGTATAGCGAAATTGTCGTGTCCAAGTTTCTTCTACTCGACAATCTGCCACATGCCAAACTATATATTCCGGTTTTTCTGCCAATGCTGCTTTGATATTGAGTTTTATATGTTCTATCCATCCATCAGGCGTGGTAGCCCCGTAATAATCAATCAAATCTTTGTCGGTGGGATAATCTTTACGATAAATGTCTTCTTTTCCTAAATAAAAATCCATCCATGTGGGCCAATATTTCAGATGTGCTCCAACAGTGGCTTTGGCACAAATATTTTCCGCCGGTTCATAACCGTAAATCAGGTTTTCAATGCCATCAAGCCCTAATGCGTGAATTTTGGCTATTAATTCATTTTCCGTATCATTTTTCATGACATAATAACTGACACTTTGTTTCAAGATATCCTCCTTCACCGGTTCTTTTAAAAGCCTTTGATTTGTTTTTCATCGGATAAGTCGAAAAGGGGACCATAAACTGCATTGGCTAACGCTTTTATGGCAAATACGCAATTTTGTGATGACGCATAAATATATTTATCATCTAAAGCAATAATATGCTGCGATGCACGCATTTTTTGAATGGCAGGATTGCTAAGAAACTTATCCCGAAATGCACCGGCACCGGTACTATCACCGGCACGATCAGTCGACACGATAAGAAAATCGGGATCGGCTTTAACCAAAAGTTCTTGTGCTAAGAGTTCACCATTAACCGCTCCGGCTTCTTCGATAGCATTTCGTATATGAGCATGAGTAAGAAGTTCATGGTACATCGAACCGGGGCCACCGTACTTAGTCATTTGTGACACTAAAAAGACCGATGGTTTCGGGCGATCCAATTTCGAAATAGTATCGTCTATTTCTTTTAATTGACGATTCATTTCGCCGATAACTCGCTCCCCTCGGTCATTTTCTCCTACGGCAGCCGCGATAAGTGTCACCGCATCCTTGACTTGGCTGACTGATACAGGGCCCCTGATGACTATAACCGGGTATCCCATACTCTTCCACAATTCCAATTCTTTCGGTTTCACGTAAGTAGACGCCACAATCAAATCCGGCTTCATGCGCGTTATTATTTCCATGGATATACCGCGAAAAGGAACAGTCACCGGAATATCTTTCACGTCTTCGGAAATATAAGACATCACCGGATCTCTATCGGAATCATAGCAAAGCACCAAACGAGAAGGTTCCACCACTCCTAAGAGCATCGTATCTATCGCCGGAGACGTACCCATGATGCGCATCGGTTTATGAGGAATAGTGACTACCTCGCCGATAGCATCAGTCACCTTATACGATTCAGCTGTCGTAGTTTCCACCTTTTTCATGCTGCAACCGGATAAAAAAAGGCAAGCGAAAATAACTACGCTTACCATCCATATAAAACTACGTCGCAAAGAAATAACCACTGTCCTCATCCTATCTTTTTTTATTTATTTACCATATAGTGTAATATTCAAAAAGCTTGCCGTCAATAACCGCCCTCCGGACATGAAATGGGAATACGAAAATTTGACCATCCTGTCCTAAAAAATCTCACCATCCTATTAGACTATATCTCCATTACGATAAAAATAAATTATTTGAGCCTATCCGCACCGCCAAACCGTAACATACAGATATGGCTACCTTTTACACATCATACGATTTCTTATTTCTTTCAATTCTTTCAATTCTTCCGGTGTAGTTCGACAACAACCGCCGATAATCTTTGCCCCGACAGATATCCATTTCTCCGCATACCTACCGATAGATACAGCATGACCGATCCACTCACCACACTTCGGATCCCACACTTCTCCGCTATTGGCATAAATAATAATAGGTTTTTCTGTACTCTTTTTAATTTGTTTTATCAACCCTTCACCATAGGAAGGATCGATACAATTCACGCCAATAGCAACGACTTGCTTCTCCCTATCCAGATAACGTACCGCTTCCCCTATATCTACCCCTTCAGCCATGTGTTTTCCATCCACAGACGAAAACGAAAACCACGCCATTGCACACGGCCAATCATGAAGAAGTGAAACAAGTGCTTTCACCTCATTAAAAGACGGAATCGTTTCACAAGCCAAAACATCTGCCCCGGCTTCTGCCAATAAAGAAAACCGCAAACGATGAAAAGCTTTCAACTCTTCCACAGATTTACCGTAATTACCACGATACTCTCCGCCATTTCCCAAATAAGCCCCATAAGGCCCCACCGACGCCGCCACAAACAAAGGTCGTTTATCTTGACTTTTCTCCTTATATTTCCTCTGCGCCCTTTTCACCAACGCAACTGACGTTCTTAATATTTCCTTACTTTCCTCTTCCGTATATCCCTTTTCCGTCAATCCCTGTACCGTTGCTTGATAACTATCAGACGTGACTATATCCGCACCGGCCTCATAATAAGACTCATGCACCGCCTCCACAACACCCGGATGATCCTCAAGTGCCGACGCGCCCCAAAGACTGTCCGACACGGACACACCGCGCCGCTCTATTTCCGTAGAAACAGCCCCATCTAAAATAAGAAAAGGCACTTCTTGCAATCGTTTTTCAATGAAATTCATTATTCCCTCATCCAAAAAATCATAAAAAAACTCCACCAAGGGAGTCTTTCCTCAATCATTAATAAATACCTGCTGCGCCGCCTTATAACTTAAAGAAATATGTCCCTTCTTACACGAAATTGTCACCGGACCCTCATAAGGCTCCTTTGCTTCCACGACAATATCCATGCCGGCCTCAATACCTTTACTCTGTAAATAATCCATCAAACAATAATCTTCCACCACCCGGCGAATTTTTGTTTTTTCACCCACATCAGCTTCAGACAGAACACGATGAGTAATCCCCTCTCGCCTTCCGTCTTCTTCCGGAATAGGATCCCCATGAGGACAATGCATGGGATGCCCCAAGAACTCATCCAACCGCTTAGCCAACTCATAATTCGTCTGATGCTCTAAAGCATCTGCCCGTTCATGAGCATCACTCCATGAAAAATGTAATTTATCCACCAAAAAAACTTCCCACAAAGCATGATAACGAAATAACCTACCGGCCTCTTTCAATCCCTTAGATGTCATGCGACTTCCTTTGTACGCCGTATAATCTATATACCCGTCTTTTTGCAACTTCGCAATCATTTCACTCACCGAAGGCGGCGATACCCGGAGCATTTCACATAACTCCTTATTCGTCACAATCTCATGCTCCTCGCTAATCATATAAAGCGCCTTCAAATAATCCTCTTTCCCTGATGTCATCATCAACTTATACCCCTTCATTCCAAACACTTCCCCAAAAATGCCCTTTACCTCATATCAATTCTCTCCATACAATTATATATACAGACCTTAGTTAAATCAAATTTAGTACGCATTTAATATATTTACCCAAAGAAATAGTTTTATCCCCCGGAAAAATTTTCTTGACAATGTATAAACCTATTTCCCTACGACAAAAGAAGAAAAAGATGGAGAAATATAAAGCACGGAACAAGGTACATGAATGTCCGATGCCGTGTTTTGTGATGAAAAAGAAACATGGCAAAAAATGCTCCCACTGCACCGCCAAGAAAGGCCCACAGAAGAAGTTTACGCTCCGACACTCGCCACGCTTTTCTCTTTGCCTGTCTCTTATCCCAAGCATAGAGAAAAAAAGTTGCGATATTCATAAAAAGCCAAAAATACATCAATGAAAAATTCACTATTAATTTATTTCCTTGTCCTTTATAATAAATATAACTAATAGTAGCGTACATAAAACAAAAAACGCTGTCAAGGAGGCACTTATGTCCACATCGTTTACACCCGGCAAAAATCTAAAAGCCGATGCATTAGAAACATATATGAAAGAAAACAATCTCAATTTTTTCCGTCGTGAAGCCTTAGGCGGGCCCATGGATACCATCGCATTTCTCACTACTCTACCGGCAGGAGATCACCGCTTAGTCACTACCATTCTCACGGACAACAGCATGTATACTGTTCTTCGTGTCCACTTAGGCACCGCCCCGACCGACAAGCGCCGGAAAGATTTTTTTCATTACCTCAATCAACTCAACAAGCGGCACGGTGTCTTCAAATATTCCGTAGATGAGGAAAATCACGTCTTTTTAGACATGACCACCACATCACGCCCGAATCATTTCGAGCCGGATCTTCTTCGCACGCTCCTCAATTTGGTGTCTTATTTCCTTCAAAATGAGTATGCGGAAATAGTCACCCACTTGGACAAACCCGGCGAAGCGGCACAAGATTTTACATTATAAAGGAAATAGTAACGCTAAAAGAGGCAATAAAAAATTCTGCGGCAGGGAATTCCGCAGAATTTTTTATTGTTATGCTGTTTTTTCGATAATTTCTATTTTCTTTCCGGTGAAAAGTACCCTGATCGCATTGAGTACGGCAATGACCATGACACCGACGTCGGCGAAGATGGCAAACCACATATTCGCAATGCCTACCGCACCTAAAAGGAGACAAATCACTTTTACGCCGATGGAGAGCCATATATTTTCTTTCACGATACCTATGCATTTCCGTGATAATTTGATGGCTTCGGATATTTTCAAAGGATTATCGTCCATGAGTACTACATCCGCCGCCTCGATTGCTGCATCAGCGCCCATAGCGCCCATGGCAATTCCGATGTCTGCTCTTGTCAGTACAGGTGCATCGTTGATACCGTCACCGACGAAGGCCAATTTCCCTTTGCCTTTGTTTTCTTTTAACAGACGCTCTACTTGTCCTACTTTGTCGCCCGGGAGAAGACGGCTATATACTTTATCTAAATTTAATGCCTTACCTACCTCTTGTGCCACATTATCTGCATCTCCGGTAAGCATGACTGTTTTCTTCACGCCTATGTTTTTTAGTGCTTGTATGGCTTCTTTTGATGTGTCTTTAATCACATCGGAGATGACAATATGCCCTACGTAAGTACCGTTGATCGCTACATGAATGATACTTCCTACGCGGTCGCAATCTTTCCATTCGACACCGATGGC
This sequence comes from Veillonellaceae bacterium DNF00626, assembly GCA_001553355.1. Taxonomy (GTDB): domain Bacteria; phylum Bacillota; class Negativicutes; order Veillonellales; family Dialisteraceae; genus Dialister. The sequence continues at coordinate 33,730 of KQ960873.1, read as the reverse complement.
TTTCATCATTTTCGTATTTCCTACACAAACGACATCACCATTCACATCTGCACGAATGCCTTGACCGACTATTTCTTCTGCTTTGGTTACGTGACAACGATCTGATTCATTAGGATAGGCTGCTCGAAGGGACGCTGCAATAGGATGTGTGGAGTATCGTTCGACATGCGCTGTCAAATGCAGTAAATCTTTCGGCTTAATGGTCTCCGGATGTGCTGCTGTGACTGCAAAGACACCTTTCGTCAGTGTACCCGTTTTATCAAATACCACCGTTTTTACTTGAGATAAAATTTCCATGTAATTAGAGCCTTTGATCAAAATTCCTTCCCGACCGGCACCGCCGATACCGGCGAAGAATGTCAGAGGAATGCTAATCACTAAGGCGCAAGGGCAACTGATAACAAGGAACGTCAATGCTCGATAAATCCACGTACTCCAATTAGCATCGGCACCTAAGAAACCGCTATTGATAATAGGCGGGATAATCGCTAATGCCACCGCCGCCGCCACGACGATAGGTGTATATACTTTAGCAAAGCGAGTAATAAAATTCTCAGCTTTTGATTTTCTTGTCCCGGCGCTTTCCACCAATTCCAATATTTTTGATACCGTAGAATCACCAAACTCTTTGGTCGTACGTATTTTCAATAGACCGGAGAGATTGATACAACCGCTGACGATATCATCGCCTTCTTCCACGTCACGAGGAATACTTTCCCCGGTAAGCGCCCCGGTGTGCAATGTAGATCTTCCTTCCACCACCACGCCATCGATAGGCACTTTTTCTCCGACGCGAACCACAATTTCCGTACCCACTTCCACTTCATCGGGATCGACTTTTACCAACTGTCCATTTTCATCTTCCACATTGGCGTAATCAGGGCGAATATCCATAAGATCGGAAATATTTCTCCGGCTCTTCCCGATGGCATAACTTTGAAACCATTCACCGATTTGATAAAATAGCATAACTGCAATCGCTTCGGTATAATCGCCGTCACCGTAAACGCCCAAAGCAATCGCCCCTAAGGTAGCCACAGCCATCAGTAAATTTTCATTAAAAGGTTGCTTATTTCTGATTCCTTTAACGGCTTTCCATAAAATATCATACCCGATAACAAGGTACGGAATCAGGTACAAATAAAAACGTAATGTGCCTTCTACTTCGATGAAATAAAAGCCCGCCATCATCATGGCAGCAAGGATAATCCGCATGAGATTTCTTTTTTGTTTATTATTCAAGATAGCCTCCAGATAATTAAGCATTTGTTTAATCGTTAAGCGAAAAGAAATACTTCATTTTCTCCGTTCATTCATTCAACTCAATTTCACAATCACTTTCAACTTTTTTGCAATTTTTGTAAACTTCACTCATGACTGTTTTCACGTCCGGTTTTCCGTCAAATTCCACATACATCTTTCCCATCATGAAATTTACAACGCAATCTTTCACGCCGGCAATCGCTTTCGCCGCGTCTTCTATTTTCACGGCACAACCGGCACAGTCTAATTCTATATGATAACTCTTTTTTATATTTTCTCCGTTTCTACGATTAAACAGTTAATTAATTATTTTCTTTATAATACCTTTCTTTTTTGTTTTTGTCAAATGTATTTATCAAAAAATCATTTTATTGTTAGGAAAATCATATATCCCTGTTGAATTTTTCTGAAAGTACACGTAAAATAAAGATATTACATTATGACAAAGAGGTAAATAAAAATGATAAAAACAATCACACAGCTCCCCCATTATCACGGGGAAGGTGAAAAAGCAGTCATGGAGCATGTTCCATCAAAGAAAACGATTGAGGATGTATCACTTCTACTCAAGCAGTTATCTGATCCTACTCGGCTAAAGATTTTTTGGATTCTGTGCCATACAGAGGAGTGTGTCATCAATATCGCCGCTATGATGGATATGAGTAGTCCGGCGGTATCTCATCATCTTCGTCTGTTAAAGGCTTGCGGTCTGATTACGGCTAAACGTGACGGAAAGGAAATGTATTATACATCAACGGAAACGGAAACGGTGCAGGAACTTCATCGCGCTATCGATTCCATTGCAAAAATTACACTTCCACATGAGTAAAATGATTTTATTTCACGAAAAAAGGGCTCGACTTTTGTTCGAGTCCTTTTTATTTGTCTTCGTTTTATTTCTTTAAGTCTTCGATGAGCCATGCTTTTTCTGCCGGGAAGGTGGCGTATAATTCGCCTTCTAATATCGTTCTCCCGGGGTCAAACATGTCGATGATCCATTCTTTTCCAAAATCATCTTGAACGAAGTATCTCACTTTCTCGCCTAAAAACATTTGATTCATTACGGTAACACGGATATTGACATTTTCTTCTAAAGGTGAGAAGGACAGAAATAGCGATTCCGGGCGAATGCTCAGACAATATATTTGCCCATCTTTTACTTCTCGTTCCATCGGTATTTTCACCGATTGATACATCACTTCGGTCTTTCCGTTTCCTGTCACATCAAGAAGATTCGTTGTGCCGATGAAATCTGCCACAAAAGGAGTTTTCGGCTGGAAATATATTTCTTGCGGTGTCCCTATTTGATGAACGTAACCATCTTTTAAGACGACAATCATATCCGACATGGAAAGGGCTTCCGATTGGTCGTGGGTGACGTAAATGGTTGAAAGTCCCATCTTTTTTTGTATGTCTCTTAATTCTACGCGCACTTTTTCTCTTAATTTGGCATCTAAGTTGGAAAGGGGTTCGTCAAGAAGAAGCACATCCGGATCCATGACAAGGGCTCTCGCCACGGCTACACGTTGCTGCTGCCCACCGGACATTTGGTTCGGGAATCTGTCTTCCATTCCTTCCAATTGCATAAGAACTAAGGCATTCTTTACTTTTTCTTTTACCTCTTCTTTTGTCGCATTTTTCACATGGAGTCCGTATGCCACATTATCAAAAACATTCATATGCGGAAATAAAGCATATTCTTGAAATACCATCGCTGTATTTCTTCCATACGGCGGTATGCGTTCAATGCGTTCGCCTTTCAAAAGTATTTCCCCATCATCCGGTTCATAAAATCCTGCCACCATGCGGAGAAGTGTGGTTTTTCCACAACCTGACGGGCCTAAGAAAGTAACAAAATCTCCTTTACGGAAATCAATATTCACATCATGAATGACATGAGTCTTTCCAAAATATTTATTAATTTTTTTCAATTGCAATACTAAATCCGACATTTTTTTACCTCTATCTCGCATGGATTATAAATCAAAAATATTAATTTTATCACGGAATATAAGTTTAACTACGCCAAAAGTGACATAGATGACAAGCATGATCCCGACCGCCGTCGCACTGGCTGTGGGAAGAAATCCTTGATTGGCAAGGCTCATGATATTAATGGACGCCAAGTTCCATTCCGGTGATACAAGAAATATGACGGTACTCAAAGTATTCATAGACCGCATGAAGGCATAAACAAAGCTCACAGAAAGGGAATTTTTCAACATCGGAAGTACCACTTTCCTAAAGGTCGTCAAGCTATTCGCCCCCAGATTGGTGGATGCCTGCTCTAAAGAGCTTTCAATTTGCGAAAGCCCTGCCACCGCCTGCCTATATCCCACGGGCAGCTGACGAAGTGTCATACCTAAAACGATAATTCCCAACGTACCTGTCAATTCAAGTGGCCCGTCATTAAAGGCCAATATCAAAGCCAAGCCGATAAATGTCCCCGGAAGTGATACCGGAAGCATGGCGAGAAAATCCATCATGCGCCGACCGGGGAATTTTTTCCGTATGGTAAGAAACGCCAAAGCAATACCAAAAATAGTAGAAATAGCTGCTGTCGCCATAGATGCTATCCAAGAATTGAGCATGACTCCCGAATTAACTACGCCTTCTTTGAAATAGTTCAAAGTGAAGGTGTAATCAGCGCCAAAAGCCACTGTAAAGGCAAAGAGAATCACGATCCCGATAATCATTAATATGGTCAGTGAAACAAGCATACAGAAAAGCCAAAAAAGCCAAGTCGCTACGGGCCCTACTGTAATGCGAATCAATCCTGCCACCGGCTTTCCTGTCACCGTCACATAAGAATGTTTTTCTAAATAATAACGCTGCACGAAAAATACAATCAATGTAGGAATGACAAGAAATACGGATAGCGTAGCGCCCATAGGCATATCCCATGCGCCGGTCACCTGTGCATAAGCTTCCGTAGCAAGGACGTGATAATTTCCGCCTACAAGCATAGGATTCCCGAAATCTGCCAATGAATTAATAGCCACCAAAAGGAAGGCGCTCAGTATACCCGGTGTCGCTAAACGAAGTGTAACAGTACGAAATAAATGCCAACCGCGCGCGCCCAAATTTTGTGCTGCCAACTCCAAATTCGGACTGATATTTTTCAATACCCCGGAAATAGTAATATACGCCAATGGGAAAAAGGCGATAGTTTGTGCCACCCAAAGACCCACCGGCCCATACAAATCCACCTGCAAATGCAGAATATCCCAAGTGATAAATCCACGCCGACCAAAAAGCATGATAAACGCCAAGCCGCTCACCACTGACGGCGCCATAGTAGGCAAAAGCGCCACTACACGGAAAAAACGTTTCCCCGGCATATTCGTATAATTGACGGCATAAGCAAAAATAAAGCCAAAAATAATAGCCGTAGTAGTCGCCAACAAAGAAGAAATAATCGTATGGGAAAAAACTTCCGCAAACTCAGATCCCGTCACAGTGCGCATCCAATCCGCCGCCGACGGTACCCACAATATTTTTACAAACGGATAAATAATAAAAACAGCAAATAACAGGAATACCGCCAAGATACTAATCAATAACGGCGGTTCCCGAAAAAGCACCTTCAACTCTGATCGTATACCGGTATGTTCATGCCCGGTGTCTTTTTCATTCATGTCCATTCCTCATCTAAAAAAGTCTTTATTCTCTTATTTCATAAAGAAACAGGATGACCTCATCATTACATGAGATCCCTCAAAAAAGTAGCCCCCACCGAGGCGGAGGCTCTTTCTCACTCATTACAACTATTCAGCAAAAAACTTCTCACAGTTTTGCATCTTTTCAGCACCGGCCTTCACCAAATCATAAGCCTTGAAAAGTGTCAAATCCTTTAACGCCGGCGTATCTTTCGGCGGAGCTACATCGGGATTGCAAGCAATACCATTCGTCGTTTTAACCAGTATGTCTCCTGCTTCCTTAGTCAAAACGAAATCAATAAATGCTTCTGCCACTTTAGAATGTGCATTATTATTAATTTCTCCTACCGGGCAAACCGTCCAACCGGCATCCTCATAAATCGTACTAACTAATTTCTGTCCTTTATTACTTACCAAATGCTGATCAGAGAGGAAATTCAAAGTAATTAAATATTCCCCTGCGCCTGCTTTCTGTCCCGGAGTAAAACCGGATGGAGTGAATTGTGCTACCTGAGATTTCAATGCTTTCAAATAAGCCCATCCCTTTTCAGGGCCCATCTTCTGAAGAATCGCACTGATGAAAGTAAGACCCGTACCGGATTTTCTCGGATCAGGCATAATAATTTCCCCTTTAAATTCCGGTTTAAGTAAATCTTCCAACTTTGTCGGCGGTTCGATACCTTTCGGCTTAAACTCTTCATTGAACCGTTTTTCATTATATCCGATAGACATAACTTCCAAGTACGTACCATACCAATATCCATCTTTATCTTGATATTCCGGCATAATCATATTTGCATTTTTAGACTTATAAGCCTTTAAAAGGCCATCAGCCGCTGCCTTTGCATGCGCATCTGCTGTACCACCGAGCCAAATATCCGCCTTAGGCGCATCCTTCTCAGCCATAATACGAGCCAACGCCTCACCGGTAGGTAAACGAATAAAGCTCACATCAGCCCCTGTCTTCTTTTTGAATAATTCAGCCAATTCCTTTGCCGTATCTTCATGGAAAGATACATACATAACGAGCTTTTGTCCCTTTAAATCCTGCCCTGCCGCCGCTTTATCAGCAGTCTTGTCACCACCGCAGCCTGTCATCATCAGTGCTGCTCCGGCTACTGCACAAGCAAGCAACGCCTTCCACTTCATAAAAACATCCCCTTTCAAATAAAAAGATTTCCTTATCAATTTTATCATAATATACACTATTTGATGACATCTTTTCCATTTTAACATAAATTCAGCAAAATGTTATAACTTTTATTCATAAAAGAGCAAAATAATATGCCTTTTTCCTGAAAATCAAGAAAATACGCTAAGCAAAAAGAGTATACCATGAAAATATGTGTACCCTTTTCTTGAAATGCCTATAAAACGCACAATAAAAATCCCGATGCCGTATAAGCACCGGGATTTCTATTTCTATTTTATAAATGCAATGCATAATATCTGAGTTTTCCTTCTCAATTCATTGAGTCTTTTTTGTGGCTATTTTATAAAAATATCGCAAAAAAGCGTAGACCTTCTCCGTGATGAGGAAAGTGCATGTATCGTGCAATCTCAAATGATGCAAACCCGTTATGCTCATTTACAATCCCTGAGAAATCGTATTCGTATATATGAAAATATCGCTAAAAACGTAGACCTTCTCCGCTCACGGAGAAGGTGGCAATTCCGGTAGGAATTGACGGTAGAGGTAAGCTTGCGTACAATGAGCTTTTTCTCACGCACGTTGTAACAACCTGCGCTATCCGTCAGCATGCTCAAAGTGACTAAAAACGGTAAAAGCGAGAACGCTAAACCGTTAGAATACAAATGAGCTATAAACGTGATCTATTCTCAGTCGAGTTTGAAGTACCCGGTCTACTCAAGCTTAACCTATCCCCGGCTAAAGCCGGTACTTTCCCCGTGCTCGGGGAAAGTGATGTCGGATACTAAGCGTGAGATGATAAATCAGCATACTTTCCCATGTTCGGGGAAAGTGAATGTATGGTGCATTCTCTGATGTGGTAATACCGTTGTAGTCATTTGAAATTCCAAAACAACATTATCAATAAAAATCCCGATGCCGTATAAGCACCGAGATTTCTATTTCTATTTCTATTTTATAAATGCAGTGGCTTTGAACATGAATATATTATCCATTTTACGTCCGCCCATGTCTGAAGCATTAAATCCATAGCTACCTTCCAAAATGAGTCCCATCATAGGAACATAGGAAACTTTCGCCAAATAAAATTTAGCACCGCCCACTCTTCCACTCGGTTTACCTGCCAGAAGCGCACCCATTTTATCCGCCAAATAAGCCGGCATGGGGCCATACTTTTTGCCTCTATTTCTCCAGTCTGTATAGATATGACCCATGTATTGGTCGGCAATGTCGCTTCCCGATCCGCCGAAATAGCTTCCTGCCTGACTGTATACATAATCTACACCGAAAGAGTATGATCCGCCTTGAAGAATATTTGCTTTCCCATAAGAAATACCATAAACATAATTATAAGGCTGTTCATTATTTAAAGGCAATTTTTGCATATTTTTTACATATTCACCATGCACTTCAAATTTCGGTGTCACATGGTAAGACAATGCTGTGCCATAAGCCCTGCAAATATGTCCCACCGGCCCTGTCGCTTTCATTCCATACGCATGAAATTCAAATTGTCCGGGATTTTTGTAAATATAAGAAACATATATTGCCGGTACATCTTCATCTTTTCCTTGTGCCATTTCTACATTTTCCCGCATCGGGTAGTAAATGAAAGGCGCATCTCCCTGTTCCGTACGTTTTAACTTCTTCGCCATAGGTGCCAATGGAGATTGAGGATTTCCAAGAACTTGGGCTAATATCTGATACGTTGCTTTCGGATCTCCTGCAAACCCCTGAACTATCTGATTTGCAGTCTGAACCGCCAAAGCTTTCGCTTCTTCCGGTGTCTTTCCGGCTTTTAGAGCTCCGGCAGCGGCAGCATTTCCTGCCAATTGTCCTATTTCTTCTTTTGTGATTTTCACACCTCTCATCATCGGTGCTGTGTAATCATAATTAATATCTGTCACACGACCTACCGCAAAACGGAAATGACCGCCTTTTTCGGCATCACCCAATTGAATGAAAGCGCCTTTGAAATGCCCGTCATAAGTATATCCGGTTACCCCCATTTTTACCGGGAACTGTCCGATACCAATCAAATTTTTAGTAGCACCCATGAGAGATTTCGATGGTGTCACCTGTCCAAATTGATAAGTGGTGAAAAGATGACCCAAATGAAGCTGACTATCTTTATTATGCGGTGCATTATAAGTGCCATTCACATCATACATAGGCGTACCATTCATAGACATGTATGTTTCCAACTGTCCATACAAACGGACACGCTCATTCAACGTAGTAATGGTATTCGCACGAAGACGCACACCGGTTTCATAATGTTTAGAAATATTCCCACGATACACATTATCATAACGATTAATACCATGTACACGAAGTTCGGTAATTAAAAGAGTTTTTCCGGCTTTCTTTTCTATTTCATTCAAACGAACGCCCAAATTTTTTAATTCAGCACTATACTCTTGCGCCAAACGAAGCACCGTCTGCTGCTGTTCTTGCGTAAGCGTCTCTTTTTTAGCTAAAAGTCGAGCTACCATTTGTGCCAATTCATAACGTGTAATCGCATGATCCCCTTTAAATTCTCCATCCGGATAACCTTCAATAACCTGTTGCTTTGCTAATGATTCCACAGCTTGATAAGCCCATGAATCTTCCGGTACATCGCTGAAAGACTGTGCTGCCGATGCTGTCCACGCCATAGCACTCAAGGAAATAGCCAATGCTGTTGTCAAAAATTTTTTATTCATTTGATATCCTTTCTATCACAATAAAGTTAAACAAATTTATTCTAAAGAATGAAAAAAACATATATAAACGGACATATTATAACTGATAAAAAGAAACGTGTCAAATCTCAACACATAGCATAAAATCCTTTTAAATATTTATTTTTTCACTTTTTTCAAAAAATCAAACACGCACAAAAAAAGAAGAGGGAATTTCCCCGCTTCCTACATGGTAAACGATTGCATTTTCAAACATGTTGTAAAAAATTATTATTTTTGATGAGAAAACCATTTCAATCCCTGCAGTATCGCATAGGCGATAACACAACCGGTCGCGCATGAAAGTGAGAAGGCAATCACGAAGAAGAACGCGCCTTTATCACTTCCTAAGAGGAATAAAGCCACGGGATATGCTACGAGTCCGCCGATGAGTGATGTGCCTATCAATTCCCCTATGACGGCCGCCCACAGTTTTCCTGTCTTATGATACAAATACCCGGAAAGCCATGCGCCAATCATTGATCCGGGATAAGCTAATATTGTCCCGGCGCCTATCATATTTCGTATGGATGATGTTACAAAAGCTGCCGACACGCCATATCTTGTTCCGCAAAGAACCGCCAAAAAGATATTCACCATATGCTGAAGCGGATACACGCGACTCACGCCGATCGGTAAGGAAAAAAGCGGCGACATGACGATAGTTATCGCTGAAAGAAGCGCCGCAAATATCCATTTTGATAAGGTAGATGATATATATTTTTTCATAAATATGTCTGCTCCTTTCGGAATTGTCTCTCGTCTATTTCTTTCTTGCTAAGGAAATATGCCTTCACAAAAGGTTATTTTTATCAAATTCATCATATCACGCTGCTCGGGGAAAAACAATTTGTTCGTTTCTTTTTTCTTAGCTTTATGATATACTTCGATGTAGTTTTATATTTCTTAAGGAGGATATGATGAAAAAGATTTTATTAGGAACATTGATGGCATTGTCCCTTTCTCTCTCCGCTTCTGCCTCTGTAACGACAGCTACGCAAGATGACGGTTTCAATCTTCATTTGTCTTACCCTGCTATCCATACGGATAAGGCATCCACCACGGTAACTATTAATAAATTTATACGCCTTTATACGGATGAAGCGATAAAAGCGTATAAAAGTAATCGTTATGATGAAGTGTCCATGCACTATGAAACGACCTTCGAGAATGATCGCTATGTATCGGTGATTCTTCATGTTTTGTATCAGGGAAAATATTTAGCGCATCCGGAAAGTTATGCGTATGGTCTCATTTTTGATAAACGCACCGGCGATCGTGCGGATTTGTCGTCTGAGGTGATATGGCCTTCGCCTGCGTCTATTTTAAAAGGTCTTTCTAATAAGGAGTATGTTCTCTTGAATGAACAGGATCAATCGGTCGATTATGATTCATCTTTCAAGCCTTTACGTATGGTTAATAATTTTTATCTCACGAAGGATGGGCATTTAGCAATGCTTTATCAGCCCGGCGATGTAGCGCCTTTCAGCTATGGCTCGCTCCATGTCCTGCTCCCTATTTTATTGAAGTAGTGAAATAGAAAAAGCAGTGATTGTCTATAACGGACAGTCGCTGCTTTTTTATTTCTTTATTCCATGTCCGGCGGTGCTTCTCTATCGTCCATTTCGTAGAAAAGTGTGAATTGCCCGGCAAAATACATACGCACTGTGCCGGTAGGGCCGTTTCTATTTTTTGCTAAGATAACTTCTGTTTCGTTTTGTTTCGGGTCTCCTTCTTCGAGTTCTTTATTGTAATAGGATTCACGATAGAGGAAACATACCATATCTGCGTCTTGTTCGATGGATCCGGATTCACGCAAGTCGGAAAGGAGTGGCCGATGATTGGGTCGGGAGTCCGGTCCGCGGGAAAGTTGCGATAGTGCAATAACCGGTACTTCTAATTCTCTGGCTAAGCTTTTGAGTGATCGGGATATTTCTGATATTTCTTGTTGCCGACTTTCAGTGTATTTATTATTTCTTCCTGTCATCAGTTGCAGGTAGTCGACCATAATCACGTCAAGTCCGTGTTCGGCTTTCAGGCGCCGGCATTTTGATCGGATTTGTCCTACTGTCACTGCCGGTGTGTCGTCGATGTAAAGGGGTGCTTCCATGAAAACGCTTACTGCTTCGGACAGGTTTTGCCATTCTTGTTCACCATTGATGCGACCTGTTTTAAGTCTTTGGCTGTCAATTAATGAGGTGGCACTCAAAAGACGTTGTACCAGTTCTTCTTTTCCCATTTCTAAGGAGAAAAAGGCTACTGTTTTTCTTTCTTGTGATAGGCTCATATTTTTCGCCATATTTAAAACAATGGCGGTTTTTCCCATGGACGGTCTGGCGGCTACAATAACAAGGCTTCCTTTTTGAAATCCTCCGGTGAAGGAGTCAAGTCGTGCAAAGCCCGTGGGTAATCCGGTAATGCTTTCGTGTGTTTGGAATTTCTTTGTAATATCTTCTAAGGTGTATTGCACTGCTTCGCCGATGGGAATAAAGTTCCCTTTTCGGTCGTCTTTCGCCACTTGGAGTATTGATCGTTCTGCATCATCAACTATATCTTCTACGGTGTCTTCTTCTGTATATGCCGCATCGGCAATAGTGCCTGCTACGTCAATCAGTCGGCGGAGTTTCGCTTTTCCTGATACGATTTCTGCATGCCGTGACACACCTTTGGTGGTGATGACATGTTCCAACAATTCGTTAATGTATAAGATACCACCCACATCGTCTAATTGTCCCATGCGTCGCAATTCTTCTGTAACGGTTAAAATATCTGAGCTCTTTCCTGCATGGGATAGGCGCAAAATCGCCTGGAAGATGATAGCGTCTTGTTCACGATAAAAGTCTTCATAGGTCAAAACATCTTCCGCTTCAATGATCGCATCTTTATCTAAAAGCATAGCGCCTAAAACCGCCATTTCCGCTTCCACATTTTGCGGCGGCATGCGTCCGAGCGTTAGTATTTCCGTATCAGGTTTTTCTTTTTTTCTATATTTTTCATTCTTTTTTATATCTGCCATCTTTCCCACCAATCAACCTTTTACCAGCATATCATCTAAAATTTCTTTAATATCTTTGACGGCTTTCACGGTCATGCCCAAGTGCTGACATTCGATATCGCCCTTATTGTCAAAGGGAATAAATATCCCTTTCATGCCGGCTTGATGCGCGCCAAAGGCTTTTTCGTACACTCCGCCCACCGGTTTGATATGCCCGGAAAGGGATATTTCTCCTGTCACTGCCATATCTTGGCGGACAGGTATTTTCTCTAAGGCGGAAATAATAGCCACCGTGATGGCTGCCCCGGCTGACGGCCCGTCTACTTGACCGCCCCCGACAATATTAATATGCAAATCGTAGTCACTCAAATTTTTATCTGTCATCGCACGAACGACTGAAGATGCCGTAGCCACAGAATCTTTCGCCATCGTGCCTGCCGTATCATTGAAGTGTATGCGTCCTTTCCCTGCCGTATGCGCCGGGTACGCCGCTGCTTCTATTTCAATAGTACTTCCCCAAAATCCTGATACGCCTAAGCCGTAAATATGACCTACTACCGGCACATCGGATGCGACTTTTATATGCCCTGCGGAAAGTCTTCCTTCTTGCGCTGTGCGACGCATAATATTCATCGTAATATGGATTCCTTCTGTGCGATTCGTTTCATACACAGCCAAGCTATACGCATCGGACAAAAGGTTCACTGCTTTTCTGCCTTCCATTGTGTAATCACTAATCAATTCTGCTACACCGTCATCTAAAACGACTTTCAATTTATCCGCAGAATGTCTCACTATTTCCTGAATATGCTCAGGTTGTAAGGGTTCAAAGAATACTTCCGCACAACGTGATCGAATGGCAGGATTAATGTGATCCGGCGACTCTGTCGTTGCCCCGATTAAAATGAAATCTGCCGGCGCTCCGTCTCGGAATAATTTTTTGATATAGGCAGGAACAGCCGGATTATCTTCATCATAGTAAGCAGACTCGAAGTGAACACGTTTGTCTTCCAACACTTTGAGCAATTTATTTAGTAAAAGCGGATCCATCTCTCCTATTTCATCAATGAAAAGAATACCGCCATGCGCATCGGTGACAAGCCCCGGTTTCGGCTCAGGCACACCGTCCTCCGCCAATTCACGCTGCGCTCCTTGGTAAATAGGATCATGCACAGACCCTAAAAGCGGATTCGTGATATCTCTGCTATCAAAACGAAGTGTCGTTCCGTCACATTCTACAAAGGGTGCATCTTCTTGAAAAGCTGTCCACTCTCTTTTTTTGGCTTCTTCCAATACCAACCGAGCTGCCGTGGTTTTCCCCACCCCCGGAGGCCCATAGAGAATCACATGCTGCGGATATGGCGAAGCTATTTTAGATGCCAATGCTTTCACCGCTTTACTCTGCCCTACCATTTCGGATAAATCTCTCGGACGCACCACTTCCATAACTGTTTTGGTCAGATGAACAGAATCCATAGCCTCTAATTTCGCTAATTTATGACGGCTCTGAGTCGTTTCCACCGAATCAGACTCTTCTTCAATCAGTTCCTGTTTAATTTCATTAATATATTCCTTATGCTTCTCCGCCATGCGATCGGAAATTTTCTGCTCCAACTGTTCTTCTACACTGCGACGAGTCAAAAGATCCGCCAGTTTATCCTTAATTTCTCCTAAAATGTCCGATATATCATCATCTTCAGGCACATCATTCAAATCTCGCTTCTCGAATATAAGACGTTCCATGCCCAAAAGGCGAACATAAGGATCTTTATCATGAATATATTTCAACGCATCAAATCGACCGGCCGTCGCAAGAACCTGATCGCCACCGACGATACCGGCATAGATATTATACAAAGCTGTCAACTCTCTATTTAAAGACCCGACTTCCCCATCATTATCTTCCGCCATATGCGCCTTCAATTCCTCAAACAAACCCTCTGTTTTTTCCATAATGCACCTTTCACTCTTTTTATTTCATTCATATTACTTTCATTTTACAACATACCTAAGGAAAATATAAGGGGATAAAAAAAAGAGACCCTTTCGGATCTCTTCTCTATGAAATAAAATTATTTCAATTCTACGGTTGCGCCGGATTCTTCCAATTTCTTCTTGAGTTCTTCAGCTTCTGCCTTAGCTACGCCGGTCTTAACTTCCTTCGGTGCGCCGTCAACCAATGCCTTAGCATCTTTCAAGCCGAGGCCTGTAACTTCACGAACAACTTTGATGACCTGAATCTTCTGAGCGCCTGCGTCTTTGAGAATAACGTCAAATTCGCTCTTTTCTTCTGCTGCGGCACCTGCTGCTGCCGGAGCTGCTGCTGCTACTGCTACCGGAGCTGCTGCGGATACGCCGAATTTTTCTTCAATAGCCTTAACCAATTCACTCAATTCGAGTACGGACATATTACTAATGGCTTCTAAAATTTCTTCTTTTGTCATTTTATTTTCCTCCAAATTTTTGAAATATTAAGCGCAATTACGCACTTTCTTTTTGCTTACGCACTGCTTCCAAAGCATAAGCCAAATTCTGAATGTTTCCATTGAGGGCACGGGCAAGACCGGTGATCGGTGCTTGCAAAGTACCTGCCAAAATACCAAGCATTTGTTCTTTCGACGGCAAATCTGCCAATGCTTTGACAGCTTTTTCGTCAATAACTTTTCCGTCCAAAAGGCCTGCTTTAATTGTAATAGCTTCGCTCTTTGTTTCTTTTAAGAATTCTTTCAAAGCGGCAGCCGGTGCTACGGCATCTTCTTTGCTGACTGCTAAGCCGTTTGGCCCTTGCAAGGCATCGTCCAAATCAGTGATGCCCAATTCATTGGCAGCAATACGGGTCAATGTATTTTTGATAACTTTATACTCTACTCCATGTTTTAAGAAAGTACGACGAAGTTTCATAGCTGTGGCTACGTCTAATTTGTCATAAGCTATCAAAACTACCCCTTCAGAAGATAATTTTTCTTTCATACCTTCAACAATCGCTACCTTTTCAGGACGAATTTTTAATTTGTATGTATCGCTCATAGTACACCTCCTTTGCTATGTATTGATAAAATGCCTCAGCATTCTTTATATTTATCACATTAGCTAAAATGACCCCGCTAATTGCGAGGTCGTGTACTGTCTTCAGTACTCAGCCTCGGGAGGCGGGCATGCGCCCATTATAAATACCGCCGGTCTTAAGCTAAGTGTAAATAACTTATTATTCTGCTTTCGGAGCTACTACTTTCGTTGTATCCAAACGGATTCCGGGCCCCATTGTTGAAGAAACCGTAAGGCTCTTCATGTACTGCCCTTTTACTGTGGCAGGACGAGCTTTCAGAATCGTATTATAAATAGCAACCAAATTTTCTTTCAATTTCACTTCATCAAAAGATGCTTTTCCGATGATGACTTGAACGTTACCTGCTTTATCGGTACGATATTCTACCTTACCTGATTTGATTTCAGTAACAGCTTTTGTCACATCTTGTGTAACCGTACCCACTTTCGGGTTCGGCATGAGTCCTTTCGGGCCCAATGTCTTACCTAAACGACCTACCACAGCCATCATGTCCGGTGTAGCTACGACAACATCAAAATCCATCCATCCTTGGAGAATCTTGTCTGCCAATTCTTTACCACCTACATAATCAGCGCCAGCAGCTTTTGCTTCATCTTCTTTATGGTCTTTAGCAAATACCAACACTTTCTTGGATTTGCCTGTCCCATGAGGAAGAACGGTCGCACCACGAAGTTGCTGATCAGCATACTTCGGATTAACATTCAAATGGAAAGCCAATTCAATGGTTTCATCAAATTTTGCTTTCGCTAATTCTTTTACCAATTTCACCGCTTCGTCGACATCATAGAGTTTATGACTGTCAACGATGGCAGCTTCGGCTTTTTGTTTCTTTGTCAATTTTGCCATAGTTTCCTCCTTCGTGACAATGTCACGTACAGTCATTAATCTTCTACAACAATGCCCATAGAACGGGCTGTCCCTTCGACGATTCTCATTGCTGCTTCTACATCATTCGCATTCAAGTCAGGCATCTTCGTTTCAGCGATTTCCTTGACCTGTGCCTTGGTGACTTTACCGACTTTATTCTTATTCGGTTCACCGGACGCTTTTTCCAAACCTGCAGCCTTTTTCAAGAGAACAGCTGCCGGCGGCGTCTTACAAATGAAGGTAAAGCTTCTGTCTTCAAATACAGTGATTTCTACCGGGATAATAAGACCCGCTTGTTTTGCTGTGCGATCATTAAAATCCTTGACGAAAGCCATAATATTGACTCCGGCCTGGCCCAATGCAGGACCTACGGGCGGTGCCGGTGTAGCTTTCCCTGCAGGAACCTGCAGCTTTACTACTTTTGCAATTTTCTTTGCCATTGTTACACCTCCTTTTCCTTATCGGAATGTGGTTGTCGGGGGGTAACTCCCCTCCCACGTTTGTGAGACAAGCCAAGTACAAGACAGTCTCACAGAAATTATTTATGAAACAGTTCAAAAACCCCTGCTTCTAACTCAATAGTCGTTGTAGTTCCAAAATTACTGATGTCTGCTTTCACTTTGCTCTTATCATCAGAAACTTCCAAGACCACAGCACTACGCCCTTCAAAAGGCCCTTGAGTGATTTTAATCGTATCACCCGGTGCTGCTTCAGTTTTCACAGACACTTTCATTGAGTCCCCATGAATAATTTTCTCCGCCTCTTCATCAGACAAAGGTATCGGCTTCGTAGTCGTACCTACAAATCCGGTAACCCCCGGCGTATTTCTTACAACATACCAACTTCTATCATTTACTTCCATCTGGATGAGAAGATATCCGGGAAATACTTTCCGAGACACTACCTTCTTTTGACCGTCCTTCATTTCTTCCTCATCATGCATAGGAAGGACTATTTGAAGAATGGTATCATCCATGCCCATGGAATGCACTTTACGGGTAAGCGTATCCTGGACTTTATTTTCATACCCTGAATACGTATGGATCACATACCAACGAATGTCCTTATCTGAACCTTCTTTAGGCTGCCCGATTTCTGTCGGTGCATTCACGTCTGACAAATCGCCTGTCTGTTTCTGCTTTATTTCTTTAGCCGACATACACTCTCTCCTTTCAGCCTACAGTATTAACCAATAAATGGGAGAGCTGCATGAATATGAAGTCAACTACGATGATCAGACAGGACACAAGAATAACAGATACGATAACTGCGATGGTATACCGTAAAAGCTGCTGTTTATCCGGCCAGACGACTTTTTTCATTTCCATTTTCGTTTCACGGAAAAAGCGACTCCACGCATTTTTATTTTCATCTGCCACTTCTTGTCTGGTTAATTGTTTACGCTTCGCCATTCTTACACCCTCATTCTATGAAATAATTATTTTGTTTCCTTATGCAGGGTATGTTTATGGCACCACTTGCAATATTTCATCATTTCAATTCGTTCAGCATTATTCTTCTTGTTCTTGTTCGTACGATAATTACGACGCTTGCAATCAGGACATGCCATGGTAATTCCTTCACGCATTCTATACACCTCACTCAACTCATTGGGCATACTCACCCTTATAACATACTAATGAAGTATAACACAGTCCGCCATAAGAGTCAATAAAACCACTTAAAAAGGTCGGGGTTTCCCGACGAATAAATTATAACACTTCCCTTTAATCATCGCAAGTATCTCGAAAAGGAAATATTTTTTCTTTTAACAACAAAGTCACCGTGTTTCTACATATTTCCTTTTCTCTTGCTTTTATTCTTGCTACGTCACCATGTCTTAGCATCATTTGGAAATAAAAATTATTTTATTTTTTTCAACAAATACCCATACCCTTCTTTTTCCATATCTTTCTTCGGAATGAATCGTAATGCGGCACTATTGATGCAATAGCGATAGCCGCCTAAATTTCTCGGGCCGTCATTAAAGACGTGACCTAAATGCGCATCACCCACTCTACTCCGCACTTCTGTACGTTCCATGCCAAAACTGTCATCTTCTTTTTCCGTCACCACTTCATCGGCAATGGGTTTTGAAAATGCCGGCCATCCGCAACCGGATTCAAATTTATCATCTGAGGAGAAAAGCGGCTCTCCTGTGGTGACGTCTACATAAATACCTTCATCAAATTGATTGAAATATTCATTTTTAAATGGCATTTCCGTTTTATTTTCCTGCGTCACTTCATACTGTTCTTCTGTCAGTTCTTCTTTCAATGTTTCTTTATTTTTCTTTGTATATTTCTCATCATCAATCAAAGGTTCTGTCGCTTTTTCGATATCAATATGACAATATCCGCCGGGATTTTTTGCCAGGTATTTCTGATGATATTCCTCCGCCGAAATATAGTTTCTCAGCGGTTCTATTTCCACTACTATTTTTTTCTTGTAATTTTTCTGTTTTTCAGCAAAAAATTTTCGTATTTCTTCTTCGTCTTCCTTTTCTACATAAAATACACCTGTCCTGTATTGTTTTCCGTAATCATTTCCTTGGTGATTAAGCGCTGTGGGATCTACCACACGAAGGTAGTAGAGTAATATGTCTCTTAGAGAAATATTTTTTTCGTCATAAGTTACATGGATCGTTTCCGCATGACCGGTCGTATCCACAATGTCATAATTTGTTTTTTCTGTATATCCATTGGCATATCCTACATCGGTGGCTATCACGCCAAAAATTTTATCGAAATAGGCTTCCATCCCCCAAAAACATCCGCCGGCTAAGTATATTTCTTTCATAATGTCTCCTTATTATTTACCATTATATTGATATTTATCTATATTACACTCTTTTTTTCTTCCGTTCAACTTTTTATTTGAATGAACTGTCTTTTTCTTTATATGACATATGTTTTTATCATTTCGTATTTTTTCACTGCCATTATTCCATGTTTTATCATATATTTTTCCATAAAAAAACGACTCCCTTGTCGGAAGTCATTTTTTCTCTTTTTTAGTCTACCAGTTCAATGATAGCTTGGGGTGCATTGTCGCCTAAGCGGGATTCCGTTTTGTAAATACGGGTGTATCCGCCGTTGCGGGTTGTGTATTTCTTTGATATTTCGTCAAAGAGTTTCTTTGTGACCCCTTTATCCATGATGTATGCTTCTGCTTGTCTACGTGCATGGAGATCTCCTCTTTTGGCAAGGGAAATCATTTTGTCTGCTACGTGACGAAGTTCTTTGGCTTTGCTTTCTGTGGTAGTGATTCTACCGTGATCAAACAAAGCGGTGACAAGGCTGCGGAGTAGGGCTTTACGCGCTCCGCTCACTCTTCTCAGTCTACTACGTGCCATCTTTTCCTCCTATGTTACCTATCATTTTCGTCTTTCAAATGAAGTCCTAAGGCTCTGAATGTGCCTAATTTTTCTATGATTTCATCTATGGACTTTTTACCAAGGTTTCTTACGCGTCCTAATTCGTCTTCTGTTTTTTCGGTGAGCTGGTCAAGCATATTGATGTCTGCTCGTTTTAAACAGTTGAAGGCGCGAACGGACAGTTCCAGATCTTCTATGGGGATGATAGAGAGGTCGATTTGGTTCTTTTCGTTTTCTTTTTGTTCCTCTATGTTTTCTATTGCCCCGATTTCTTTGGTGTCCGGGATGGGTCCCGTCGCTAAGGGTCTGAAGGTTTCAAAGCAGTTGATAAGTATGGTTGCTGCTGTGGCAACGGCATCGTTTGCTTTGATGGATCCGTCTGTTTCTAATTCAAGTGTGAGTTTATCGTAGTCCATTTCGTTCCCTACTCGTGTATCGCTTACGTCGTAGTTGCATTTGACTACCGGCGAGTAGATGGAATCAATGGGTATGACTCCTATGGGGTCTCCTTCTTTTTTGTTCTTTGTGAAGGGTACGTACCCATGTCCGCGATCAATGGTGAGTTCCATTCCTAAATGGGCATCAGCATCAAGTGTGCAGAGGGCTAAGTCGCTGTTCAGAATGTCTAATTCTGATGGCAGTTCGATGTCTCCTGCATGGAAGATCCCTTCTTTGGTAATGTCTACTCTCACTGTAAGGGGAAATTCTGCTTCCGGATGGGCCAGGAAACGAATTTTTTTCAGGTTCAGAATCATATCTGTGACGTCTTCGCGAACGCCTTCCATGGTCGAGAATTCGTGAAGTACGCCGTCAATTTTTATGGATGTGATGGCTACTCCGTCTAATGAGGAGAGGAGTACGCGTCTTAGGCTATTTCCTAAGGTAATCCCGTAGCCACGTTCTAATGGTTCACATTCAAATTTCCCATAGGTTCCGTCGTCACGGAGTTCTACGGTTTTTATGGTGAAGCTTGTATTTTCGTTCATCCAAAGTCCTCCTTCTGCGCCGTTTGGCGCCAAAATATACGCAAGTGAAAAGGAGTTGTGATTTACTTTTTATTTAAGTAAATCTTGTCCTGTGTTATACTCTTCTGCGTTTCGGAGGACGGCAACCGTTATGCGGAATGGGGGTGACGTCCTTAATGCTTGATACTTCAATGCCTGCCGCTTGAAGGGCGCGGATCGCAGCTTCTCTTCCTGCTCCCGGTCCTTTAACAAATACGTCTGCACTTTTCATGCCCTGGTCAATAGCCGTTTTGGCTGCTTGTTCTGCGGCCATTTGTGCGGCAAAGGGTGTACTCTTTCTTGAGCCTTTGAAGCCTAATCCGCCGGCAGATGCCCAGGCAATCGTATTTCCGTTGGAATCCGTTATCGTCACAATCGTGTTGTTGAATGTGGATCGAATATGTGCTGCACCGGATTCTACATGTTTTCTTTCTTTTCTTTTTGTTTTGCTTTTTACCGTAGCCATGTTATCCCTCCTTCAACATTATTTCTTTGTCGCAGTCTTTTTGCCTGCGATGGTTTTTCTCGGTCCTTTGCGGGTACGGGCGTTTGTTTTTGTCCGCTGTCCTCTAGTGGGCAGTCCTGCATGATGACGACGGCCTCTATAGGATCCGATTTCTACTAATCGTTTAATGTTGAGGGATTCTTCTCTACGTAAGTCGCCTTCTACTTTATAGTCGGCAAGGGCATTTCTGATCTTTGCCACATCGTCTTCCGTTAAATCTCTCACGCGTATGTCGGGATTGATTCCTGTTTTGTTTAATATTTCTTTGGATAGAGTAAGGCCTATTCCAAATATGTAAGTTAAGCCGATCTCAACGCGCTTATCTCTTGGTAAGTCTACACCAGCTATACGTGCCATCTACTCTTTACCTCCTTTTTAACCTTGTCTTTGCTTATGTTTCGGATTTTCACAAATGACCATGACGCGGCCTTTGCGTTTGATGATTTTGCATTTGTCACATATCTTTTTGACGGACGGTCTGACCTTCATCTTGGTACCTCCTTGCTTACTTGTAACGATAGGTAATTCTGCCGTGCTCTAAATCGTAAGGCGTAAGTTCTACAGTGACTTTGTCTCCGGGTAGAATTCGTATGAAGTTCATACGCATTTTCCCTGAAATTGTTGCCAGTACGATGTGGCCACCATTTTCCAATTTTACTCGAAACATGGCATTCGGAAGTTTTTCTATCACTTTTCCTTCCACTTCTATAACGTCTGCCTTGCTCATTCAAGCCTCCTTTGGCTTAGATAACTGCGCTTTTCTGTCGTAGCGGTTCGCTTTAGTCGCGCATTGTCAGAATTTTGGGACCATTCTTTGTGATTACGAGAGTGTGTTCGTAATGTGCCGCCGGAAGTCCATCTGCTGTCACTACGCTCCATCCATCTCTAAGGGTCATTACATCTGCTTTTCCCATGGTTATCATGGGTTCGATGCAAATGCACATCCCCTCTTCCAATCGTGGTCCGTGTCCCGGTGTTCCATAGTTTGGAATCTCCGGATCTTCGTGCATTTCTATGCCAATTCCATGGCCTACATAGTCCCGTAGTACGCCGAATTTATAGGGTTTAACGTAGCTTTCTACGGCATGCCCTATATCTCCTACGGTATTTCCGGGTATGGCTTTTTTTATTCCGGCAAATAGTGCTTCTTCTGTCACTTTCAGAAGCTCAGCATTTTTCTTGTTTATGTGTCCGACGGGTACGCTGATGCACGAGTCTCCCATGTATCCGTCTAATTCCACCACTAAGTCTAAGGAAATAATATCGCCTTTTTTTAGGATGGTTTTATTGGATGGTATACCATGTACGACGACTTCGTTGACTGAGGTACATATGGTTGCAGGAAATCCTTGATATCCTTTGCATGCCGGTATGCCACCTCTTTCTCGAATAAATTTTTCTGCCAATTGGTCGAGGTCTTTGGTACTCATCCCCGGTTCCACTGCTTTTTCAAGCATGGATAGGGTTTCTGCTGTCAGTTTCCCCGCTGCCGCCACTTTTTCCACTTCTTCAGGGGAATAAATGGTGATCATCGGGACACCTTCTTTAATACGCCGCAGATGTCATCATAGACTTTGTCCATCTCTTGGTCGCCGTCGATTTCATAAAGTTTCCCGGTTTTTTTGTAGTAGTCTATGAGTGGTCTGGTAGACTTTTCATAGACTTCCAGTCTTTCGCCTACGGTTGCTTCGTTATCGTCGGCTCTTTGATAGAGTTCGCCTCCGCAATTATCGCAGATGCCTTCTTTTGCCGGCGGGCGGAAGTCTTTGTGGAATGAGGCTCCGCAGCCTTTGCATACAAGGCGTCCACTAATTCTTTTGATAAGTCCCTTAGCATCAGCTTTTATTTCTAATACCGCTGTAAGGGAAATATTCATTTCTTTCAGTATGTCATCTAATGCTTTGGCTTGCGCTTCTGTCCGTGGGAATCCGTCAAGTATCCAGCCTTTTTGGCAGTCTTTTTGTGCGAGTCTTTCGCCCACGATTCCTATGGTAACGCTGTCAGGCACTAATGCCCCTTTATCCATGTAGCTTTTAGCTTCTTTTCCAAGTTCGGTGCCTGATTTCACGGCTGCGCGAAACATGTCACCGGTGGAAATTTGGGGAATGCCATAATCACGAATGAGTTTTTCCGCTTGTGTGCCTTTTCCTGCACCGGGCGGTCCCATTAATAAAATAAACATGTCCCTCTCCTTATTTAATGAAGCCCTGATAGTTTCTTGTCACCATCAGAGATTGTGCTTGTCTCATCGTGTCCAAGGCTACACCGACAACAATCAAAATAGATGTACCACCGAAATATACACCTTGGATACCGGTCATATTTCCGATAAAATTCGGCAGAATGGCAACGAATGCAAGGAAGAGTGCACCGGTAAGTGTGATCCGGCTCATAACTTTGTCGATGTATTTCATTGTCGGTTCACCCGGGCGTATCCCCGGTATGAATCCACCGTATTTTTTCATATTGTCTGCTAATTCTTTGATGTTCAAGGTGATGGCTGTGTAGAAATAGGTGAAGATGAATATCAACACGCCATAGCATATGGTATTGGGCCAAGATCCCCAGGCAAAGAAGTTACCTATGGATTGTACCCATCCGACTTGAACGAATTGTGCCAATGTGACAGGCAGCATGATAATAGATGATGCAAAGATGATGGGGATAACGCCTGCTTGATTGACTTTCAGAGGCAGGAAAGTGGAATGTCCACCGTACATTTTCCGTCCAATCACTCGTTTTGCATATTGTATGGAAACTCTCCGTTGTCCTTCATTGATTTCAATAACCATAATTGTCATTCCAAGGGCAATAATGGTAAAGAGTACCAATTGGAAAGGACTGATTGTTCCTACCTTAATGTAATCTACGACAGTGGTAATGGCTTCAGGGAATCGAGCAACGATCCCGCAGAAGATGATAAGTGATATACCATTTCCGATGCCATGTTCTGTAATTTGTTCTCCCACCCACATGAGAAGGCATGTGCCTGCTGTGAGGATGAGGATGACAAAGAAGAAATATAACCAGCTGTTGTCCACTAATGCATGGTTGATGCGAAGGGCGTAGGTCATCCCGAAGGCTTGTACTACTGCTAAGAAAATGGTAAAGTATCGAGTTACTTTTTGTATTTTCTTATTTCCTTCTTGTCCGTCTTTTCTCCATTCTTCCAATTTCGGAATGACGGCTGTCATCAATTGCATGATAATGGATGAGTTAATGTAGGGCGTGATGCTCATAGCAAATATGGAGAATTTACTTAGTGCACCACCGGAGAATAAATCGAGGAATCCGAATAGGTTTCCTGATGAGAATAAGCTTTCCAGAACAGACGTATCTACACCGGGAACCGGTATATGTACACCCAAACGAAATACGAAGAACATCATAAGGGTGAAGAGGATACGATTTTTCAGTTCTGTATTGTCCATAAACTCTGCTAGAAGAGACCTCATATTAGATCACCTCTACTTTTCCACCTGCTGCTTCAATCTTTTCCTGTGCAGTCTTGGTGAAACCTTGTGCTCTTACGTCAAGAACTTTGGTTAATTCACCATCTCCCAGAATACGAACACCGTCTAAAACGTTTTTGAGAATACCTGCTTCTACGAGAGCTGCCGGATCGACAACGGATTTGTCTTCAAAAGCGTTCAATTCTTCTACATTGACAACAGCATATTTCTTCGCAAAAACATTCTTAAATCCGCGTTTAGGAAGACGACGATACAAAGGCATCTGTCCGCCTTCGAATCCCGGACGGGTACCACCACCGGTTCTTGCCATCTGGCCTTTGGTTCCTCGGGTAGCTTGTTTACCCATGCCGGAGCCGAGACCACGACCTACACGACGACGTACTTTACGAGATCCTTCGGCCGGTTTCAATTCATGCAGTTTCATTCGTGCACCTCCTTCTTATTCTGCTTCTTTGCATTCCACTAAGTGACGAACAGCATGAATCATGCCTTCAATCTGTGGAGTTAATTCTTTCACCACAGAGGAATTGGTTTTCTTCAAACCAAGTGCTTTAATGGTTGCTTTGTGTTCGGGTCTTGAGCCAATCACGCTTTTTTTCAATGTAATGAGTACTTTCATGACCGCGCCCTCCCTTAGTTATAAATTTCGTCTACCGTTTTGCCACGAAGAGCTGCTACGGTTTGTACGTTTTGTAATTGTGCCAATCCGTTGATAGTAGCTTTCACCATATTAATCGGATTGGATGAGCCTAATGATTTGGTAAGTACGTTACGAACGCCTGCCATAGCGAGAACCGCACGAACGGGCCCGCCGGCTTTAACGCCGGTACCTTCAGCAGCCGGTTTCATAACGACTTTTCCTGCACCGTAAATACCTAATGCTTCATGAGGTACGGTGCCATTTTTCAATGCTATGGAAATCATATTTTTCTTAGCATCTTCTACGCCTTTGCGGATAGCTTCCGGCACTTCAGATGCTTTCCCGAGGCCTGCCCCTACTTTACCTTTTCCGTCGCCAACTACGACAACAGCAGCAAAGGAAAAACGACGGCCGCCTTTTACGACTTTAGCAACGCGGTTAATGAAAACGACGTTTTCCTGTAAGTCGGATTCTTGCTTTTCAAATCTTGCCATGTGTTTTCTCCTTTATCTTAAAATTTGAGGCCGGCTTCACGGGCGCCTTCAGCTAAAGCTTTAACTCTGCCGTGATAAATGCAACCGCCACGATCGAATACGACCGTTTCAATGCCCTTTTCAAGAGCTCTTTTTGCTACTAATTCGCCAACAGCTTTAGCCGCTTCAATATTTCCGCCATAAGATATTTTTTCTTTGAGTTCTTTATCTAAGCTATTTGCAGAAACAATGGTTACTCCTTTTTCGTCGTCAATAACCTGTGCGTAAATATTAGCTAAGGAACGAAATACGTTCAGGCGAGGACGTGCGGTAGTACCGGAAATCTTCTGACGAAGACGCAAGTGGCGGCGGCGAAGAGCTTGTTTACTTTTATTTGTACGCATATATTTCTACCTCCTCCTTACTTCGTTGCTCCGGTCTTACCGGCCTTACGACGAACATGTTCACCGGCATAGCGGATTCCTTTTCCTTTGTATGGTTCCGGACGGCGCCAGTCACGAATTTCTGATGCCACTTGTCCTACCAATTCTTTATCAGCTCCGGATACGATGATATTCACAGCTGACGGTGTGGAAATAGTGATCCCTGCCGGCGGTGTAATGATAACCGGATGAGAGAATCCTAATGCCAATTTCAGATTCTGACCTTGCATTTGTGCATTGTATCCTACACCTTGAATTTCCAATTTCTTTTCAAAACCTTCTGTAACGCCAACTACCATGTTATTGATGAGTGTGCGTGTAAGGCCATGAAGAGAACGATGTTTAATTTCATCATCCGGACGGGTGACGATGATTTGACCGTCTTCCAATTTTACTGCAATTTCCGGATTGAGTTTACGTGTTAATGTGCCTTTCGGTCCTTTTACGGTTGCGGTATGACCGTCAAATTTGACTTCCACACCGGCAGGAACCGTAATAGGTTTATTGCCAATTCTTGACATATGCTACCTCCTACGGATTACCAAACATAGGCAAGGACTTCTCCGCCAAGACCTTCTTTTCGAGCAGCCTTGTCTGTCTTAATGCCTTTAGATGTGGAAATGATTGCAATTCCTAAACCGCCCAATACTTTCGGCAATTCATCTTTGCCTGCATAAGCACGGAGACCCGGTTTGGAAATTCTTTTCAGACCTTTAATAACTTTTTCGCGATTAGCTCCATATTTCAAAGCTACGCGCAATACTTGATGTCCTTCTACTTCTACTTTTTCAACGCTTTTAATAAAGCCTTCGTTCTTCAAAATTTCAAGCACAGCGGCCTTAATTTTAGAAGCAGGCATATCTACTTTTTCATGATATGCGTCGTTCGCATTACGGATACGAGTAAGCATATCCGCAATCGGATCGGTTGTTACCATATTCTAATCCTCCTTCCGAAATCCTGTTACCAGCTGGCTTTCTTCACGCCGGGAATTTCTCCTCGGTAAGCCAAATCCCGGAATTGGTTACGACAAATTCCGAATTTACGCATAAAACCGTGGGGACGACCGGTCAGTTTGCAACGGTTGTGTAAACGCGTGGGAGATGCATTACGAGGTAATTTGCTCAGCGCTTCATAGTCTCCGGCTTCTTTCAAAGCTTTACGCTTCGCTGCATATTTATCTACGCAAAGTTCTCTCTTCTTTTCGCGTTCGAGCATAGACTTCTTTGCCATATTGTCCTCCTCATTATTTCTTAAACGGCATACCGAATTGAGTAAGCATTTCTCTTGCTTCTTCGTCGGTTTTAGCCGTCGTTACAATGATAATATCCATACCACGGATTCTATCAATCTTTTCATAATCTACTTCCGGGAAAATAAGTTGTTCTTTTACACCGAAAGCATAATTCCCACGACCATCAAAGCTTGTAGCACTGATACCGCGGAAATCGCGGACACGGGGAAGTGCAATATTGATAAGGCGATCTAAGAATTCATACATTCTTTCGCCACGCAGTGTCACTTTGCAGCCTAAGGGCATTCCTTCACGGATTTTCCAAGCTGCCAAAGAGCGACGTGCTTTACAAATAATCGGCTTCTGTCCGGTGATCGTTGCTAAATCGGATGCGGCTGCATCAATAGTTTTTGAATTTTCTGTTGCTTCGCCAACGCCGATATTAATAACGATTTTTTCCAACTTCGGAATTTGCATTTCATTTTTATAGCCGAACTTTTCGCGAAGGGATTTTCTTATCTCTTCTTGGTACAAATCATTTAATCTGGACACTTGTTATCCTCCTTCCCCGCTTACCTTACTTCGTCTAAGATAGCACCGCTCTTAACTGAGGCTCTTACATAAGAACCGTCTTTCTGCTGTACTTTCTTAATGCGGGTCGGTTTCTTTGTTTCCGGATCCACAATCATGACCTTACATGCATAAATCGGAGCTTCTTTTTCAATAATTCCGCCCTTAGGGTTTGCCTGAGACGGTTTGGTATGTCTTTTTACAACGTTTACGCCTTCGACGATAACACGTCCTTCTTTAGGCATAGCCGCTGTAATTTTACCTTGTTTACCTTTGTCTTTACCGGAAATAACTTCTACTGTATCACCGGTTTTTACGTGCAGTTTCTGACTCATATTTGCCTCCTATCAGAGCACTTCCGGAGCCAAGGAAATAATCTTCATGAAATCCTTTTCACGGAGTTCTCTTGCTACCGGTCCAAAAATACGTGTTCCTACCGGGCTCTTGTCATCTTTTATAATAACAGCTGCATTTTCATCGAAACGGATATGAGAACCGTCCGAACGGGCTACGCCGCTTACGCTACGAACCACAACAGCTTTTACCACCTGGCCCTTTTTCACAACGCCACCGGGTGATGCATCTTTGACTGTAGCTACTACCACATCGCCGATGTTTCCGCTTTTACGGAAAGAACCACCTAAGACTTTAATCACCAGGATGTTCTTTGCTCCGGTATTATCTGCAACGTTGAGTCTGCTTTCCTGCTGAATCATCGTGCCAATCCTCCTATAAAACTATTAATCAATCCTGACGGGCAACGATTTTCTCCACTCTCCACCGTTTATCATGAGATAAGGGGCGAGTTTCGACGATGCGCACCGTATCACCAATGCGGCATTCGTTGTTTTCGTCATGGGCTTTAAACTTGGTTGTGGTATTAATACCTTTTCTATAAAGCTTATGGGGAACCTTACGTTCTACGGCAACAACAACGGTTTTATCCATTTTGTCACTTACTACGATTCCCTGGCGCACTTTGCGCAGATTTCTTTCTTCTGCCATGAGATCCTCCTTATGGAATAACCGTTATGCCTTTTGGGCAGCCTTCAACTCTTCTTCACGCTGAACGGTCTTGATTTTTGCGATGTCCTTCTTCACTTGACGAATACGCATCGGATTTTCAAGCTGACCGGTAGCTAATTGAAAACGGAGGTTGAACAGTTCTTCCTTTAAGCCGGCAACCTTTTCATTTCTTTCGGCAGTGCTCAGGTTACGAATTTCATTGACCTTCATTTTATTCACCTGCCACTTCTTGACCTTTAACTACAAATTTTGTTTTAATAGGCAACTTATGCCCTGCCAGACGCATTGCTTCTTTGGCGACTTCTTCAGAAATACCGCCCATTTCAAACATAACGCGTCCCGGTTTCACTACTGCTACCCAATATTCTACCGAACCTTTACCGGAACCTTGACGAGTACCGATAGGCTTTGCCGTTACCGGCTTATCGGGGAATATCTTTATCCAAACTTTACCGCCACGCTTTGTGTAACGTGTCATAGCGATACGAGCTGCTTCGATTTGACGACTGGTAATCCATGACGGTTCCAATGCCACCAAACCGTATTCGCCGTAAATGACCGTGTTTCCACGATGTGCTTTGCCTTTCATACGGCCGCGGAACTGCTTGCGGTACTTAGTACGCTTCGGTATTAACATCAGGAATCACTCCTTTCGGCACGCTCACCATTATGTCTCGGTTTACGTTCTCTACGTTCGCCCCGGCGTCCGCCACGTCTATTTTCATTGCGATTACCCCGGTCTTTATTTGTACGGACATTCTCAGTCTCATCGACCATCTGTCCCGGCGCCAATTCGCCTCTGTAAATCCAAACTTTGATGCCGATAGCACCATAAGTGGTGTGAGCGGTAGCTACGGCATAATCAATATTTGCGCGGAGCGTCTGAAGAGGAATCGATCCTTCCTTCACCGTTTCAGAACGAGCAATTTCTGCGCCGCCCAAACGGCCGGATACGATTACTTTGATTCCCTTAGCGCCGGCACGCATTGTTCTGCCTACCGCTTGTTTCACTGCTCGACGGAAGCTGACACGTCTTTCTAATTGAGAAGCAATATCTTCCCCTACCAAAAGAGCGCTCATAGAAATAGATTTGATTTCTAAGATATCAATATCCACTTCTTTATCAGTGACTACCGTCAAAGCCTTTTTAATGTCTTCAATGCCTGTGCCGCCACGGCCGATAACCATGCCGGGTTTAGCCGTATAAATGGCAATTTTTACTCTTTTGCCTACGCGTTTGATCCCAATTTTGGAAATGCCTGCAGCAAATAAATGCTTCTTCAGAAATTCACGAATCTTAGCATCTTCCACTAAAAGGTCGGCATAGTCTTTTTCTGCAAACCATTTGGAATCCCAGTCATTGATTACACCTACACGCATTCCATGCGGATTAACTTTCTGACCCAAAACGTTTCCCTCCTTCGATTATTCTCTTTCAGAAACTTTTACCGTCAGTGTGCTGGTACGTTTCATAATCCCGAAAGCCTGTCCACGTGAACGTGGGTGTACGCGCTTCATTATCGGGCCTGCATCTACATAAATAGTAGAAATATACAAATTATCAATATTCATATTGTTGTTGTTTTCTGCATTAGCCATAGCACTTTTCAAAGCCTTTTCAATAACAATTGATGCTGCTTTATGTGTATGACGCAGAATGGCAAGTGCTTCTCCGGCATTCTTACCGCGAACGAGGTTAGCCACAATGCGAACCTTACGGGGAGAAATGCGGACGTTTCTTGCAATAGCTTGTACTTCCATGTCTATCCTCCCTATTACTTATCGCTCTTATTATGACCTTTGAATGTACGGGTCGGAGCGAATTCGCCAAGTTTATGGCCTACCATATCTTCGGTGATGTATACCGGTACGTGTTTTCTTCCGTCGTGAATCGCAATGGTGTGACCTACGAAACTCGGCAGGATAGTAGAAGCACGGGACCAGGTTTTAACAATTTTCTTTTCATTGGCTTCATTCATAGCATCAATCTTTTTTACTAAAGAAAATGCGACAAACGGACCTTTTTTTACAGATCTGGACACTTTGACTCCTCCTTATCTTACTTACGTCTCTTCACGATTAACTTCGTGGACGCTTTCTTGTTATCGCGGGTCTTCACGCCGTAAGCCGGTTTACCCCACGGTGTTACCGGACGCTTACGTCCTACCGGGGACTTACCTTCACCACCGCCATGCGGATGGTCGTTCGGGTTCATGACAACACCACGGTTCGCCGGGCGAACGCCAAGCCAACGATTTCTACCGGCTTTACCCAAGGTAATATTTTCATGATCTTCATTGCCTACCACACCGATAGTCGCACGGCAACGGATATGTACTCGACGAAGTTCCCCTGAAGGAAGGCGAAGAAGAGCATAATCTCCCTCTTTTGCCATGAGCTGAGCAGATGCGCCGGCACTTCTGACCATCTGTCCGCCCTTACCTATTTTCAATTCAACATTGTGAACGATGGTACCTAAGGGAATATTCCGGAACGGAAGTGTATTTCCTACCTTAATATCCGATTCAGGACCGCTGGTAACGACATCACCGACTTTAAGTCCCTTCGGTGCCAAGATATATCTCTTTTCACCATCGGCATAATGTAAAAGTGCTATACGACAAGTTCTGTTCGGATCATATTCGATTGTAGCCACTTTTGCCGGAATATTATCTTTATTTCTTTTAAAATCAATAATTCTATACTGACGTTTATGACCGCCGCCCTGATGACGAACGGTGGTTCTTCCCGAAATATTACGACCGCCATGATTATGAAGAGGAGCCAGAAGGGATTTTTCCGGCTTATCAGTTGTTATTTCCTCAAAAGTAGAAACTGTCATCTGACGGCGTCCGGGGGTATACGGTTTAAATGATTTATAAGCCATTTACTATTACTCCTCCTTACGCTTCGAAGAGCTCAATCGATTCACCCGGTTTTAAGGTGACGATTGCCTTCTTCCAATCACTACGACGGCCTTCGCTACGTCCCATACGTTTCAACTTTCCTTCATAACGCATAGTATTGACAGACTGTACCTTTACTTTAAAAATTTGCTCTACCGCTTGGCGAATTTGAACTTTCGTAGCCTTAAGCGATACACGGAACGTGTATTTCCCCTGTTCCATAAGAGCGGTTGATTTTTCCGTCACGATCGGACGAATGAGGACTTCACGTGCTTCCATTATGCCAGCACCTCCTCAATTTGTTTCACAGCATCCTGTGTTAAGAACAACTTGGTATAATGAACCAAATCATAAATATTCATTCCGCAAGGCGCCATTGCTTTTACCCCGGGAATATTACGTGCGCCCAAGACCGTATTCATTACAGCGTCACCGCCGTCAATGATTAAAGCCTTACCTGCTACATCAAAACTCTTTAACATAGCAAGGACATCCTTAGTCTTAGGAGCTTCAAAATGAATAGAATCAAGGACAATAAGTTCACCGGCACGAAGTTTTTCACTTAATGCAGATTTTACAGCCAAGCGACGTGCTTTTCTGTTCATATCCTTTGCATGACTTCTGGGGGTCGGGCCAAATACAGTACCACCACCTACCCAAAGTGGAGAACGGATAGAACCTGCACGAGCACGGCCTGTCCCTTTCTGTCGCCAAGGCTTCTTGCCGCCGCCGCGAACAAGACCCCTGGTCTTTGTAGCATGTGTGCCAAGACGTTCATTAGCCATCTGACGCACCACTGCCTGATGAATAACAGCTTCGTTGTAATCTACACCGAAGATGCCGTCATTCAACTCTATCTCACCGGCTGCCTCACCGGCCATATTATACAGTGTTACTTTCGGCATTGAGATGTTCCTCCCTTACTTAAGAACAATTTTCTGTTGTTCCGGACAATATTATTGGACAGACTTGATAGCAGTCTTTACCATGATAAGGCTTCCCTTGGCTCCGGGGATACCGCCTTTTACCAGCATGATGCGACGATCCGCATCGACTCTGATGACTTCCAAATTCTGAACAGTCACCCGTTCACCGCCCATTTGTCCAGGCATTTTCTTGCCGCGGAAAACCTTTCCGCCGCCACCGGACATACGCGCACCCAAGGATGCCGTCTGACGATGATTCTTAGAACCGTGACTTTCCGGTCCACGCTGGTGATTGTGACGCTTAATAGTACCGGCAAAACCCTTGCCGCGACTCGTACCTACTACGTCAACAATGTCTCCTGCTGCGAAGATATCAACAGCCAGAGTTTGGCCTACCGTGTATTCCGTCTTTTCAAGCGGTCTATACTCACGGATAAACTTCACCGGATCAATTCCCGATTTTTCAAACTGACCCTTTACCGGTTTGGTCAAATGCTTTTCTTTGACAGAACCATAACCCAACTGTACAGCATCATAGCCGTCAGACTCAACAGTCTTAACTCCTGCTACCACATTCGGCAAAACTTCAATAACGGTAACCGGAACCAAGTCGCCATTTTCAGCGAAAACCTGAGACATACCTACTTTTGTTCCCAAAATAGCTTTAGACATCTTTGCACCTCCTTACACTTTAATTTCAATGCTGACGCCGGCCGGGAGCTCCAGTCTCATCAGCGCATCCGCCGTTTTCTTTGACGGATCCAAAATGTCAATCAATCTTTTGTGAATACGCATTTCGAACTGTTCACGGCTGTCCTTATTAACATGCGGTGAACGGAGAATAGTATACACATTCCGCTCAGTGGGAAGCGGAATCGGACCGGAAACGCGAGAACCCGTTCTCTTAGCCGTTTCCACAATTTTCGCCGCACTCTGATCAATCGCTTTGTGATCATAGCCCTTAAGGCGAATTCTGATTCTTTCCTGTTTCGACATTACATTAACCTCCTACGTTCATTTCTCGAATGAACTGCTCCGTGGAAATTTCCCTGTATTCAGGCCACCTTCCACTTCATAGTTTAGATTTAGACGATAAATACAGACTTTTGCCGACAATCTGCCTTTACGTCCAGCCTTTATATGATACTATTTAACAGCACACGTTGCAACTATTTTATAAAAAATTTATATTTTCAAAAAATCACTTGTTGTAAACGATAAATACTGACTTTTTCGATTTTATATTTTTGTAATATTTGATTAACACGCCTCCGTGCGTTTCTCTATTTTCAAAGAAATATAAAAAATCTTTCTAAACTTTTCAACCGCAAAAAAATATTCCACCCCTACCCTTTGCCGATGCGCCCCCTTTAATTTATATTTACATTATATTGTTCCCTATCACCCTTTTATCCTCTTCCGCCTTTTTA
>KQ960872.1:897-1891 GCA_001553355.1 Veillonellaceae bacterium DNF00626 | reverse complement strand
TCAAAGCTGTATAAACCGTTCCGCCGGTGACAAGATTGGCATCTCCGGTTGCTACTGCTCCTGTGCCGAGTTTCGTTGCCCAATCACTTACCGTGATATTATCCGCATTTGTATTTGCTTTTGTTGTCAATTCGGTACTCTTTGCGTAAGCATTCAAATCAGATGTCTTTGCGTATGCATCCAAATCTGATGTGTTTGCTTTTGTTGCCAATTCGCTACTCTTTGCGTATCCTGTCAAAGCAGATTTATCCACCTTTTTATCCAATTCCGCTTTGATTTTAGCGCCCGTGACACTGCTTGTCGTATTGGAAGAATCAATTTCTCCGTTTATGATCGTTTCGTTTATGAGTGTTTTCGCCTGTGAAAGGGTCACGGCATCATGATCCCCCGTCCCATCTGCCACATGCGTTATTCGTCTGTATATAGCTTCCGGATGATAGCTATGATTTTGGTCTTTGTCCATTCCTACTGAAAATTCATTTTCATCGTTTGCTACGGAATATGATCCTAATGCTAAGGAGTTCTTTCCGTTTGCTATGGAACACATTCCTAATGCTACGGAGTTCTCTCCGTTTGCCTCTGAACATGCTCCTACTGCTGTTCCTTGTTCTGCCTTCACCTTTGCACAAGCTCCAATTCCCACTCCGCCGTATCCAAGCACTTCTGTAGCACTTCCAATTCCCACTCCGTCTTCTCCATGCACTTTTGTAGAACTTCCAATTCCCACTCCGCGTGCTTTATCCACAGATGGCGAATAACCTATTGCCACT
The DNA here is from genome assembly GCA_001553355.1 of Veillonellaceae bacterium DNF00626. Classification (GTDB taxonomy): domain Bacteria; phylum Bacillota; class Negativicutes; order Veillonellales; family Dialisteraceae; genus Dialister. The sequence goes on along the minus strand of KQ960872.1, from coordinate 1,121 downwards.
GACCATTTTCCGCTCGCATTTGCCTCAGGACCCTCTTGAACGGCATTTTCACCTTTTGCATACGTATAATTATAAAAACTTGATGTGCCGACAGTCCCCAAAACCATAGCTGCAACTATACTGTTTCGTAAAATTTTATTCATTTTCTTGCTCTCCTTCTTGTCATTTTTGTATTATGCATTTTCTTCATATTACATTAACCTAAAGTTACCCCCCCCCCCCCC
>KQ960872.1:0-797 GCA_001553355.1 Veillonellaceae bacterium DNF00626 | reverse complement strand
AAAAGTTCCCCCCCCCCCCCGATGTTTGTCAAGCATTTTTCTAATTGTTTATATATTTTTTATTTTCTTTATTTTTATGTATTGCTTAATATATATTATGTATTCTTTATTCATACAAATCGTACAAAAGTATAACGAATGAATATTCTCATTCTTCTTTTTTATACCCCGGAATTCTTCCCGCTCGCTTTCCCAAAATCAAAAACGCACAAAAAAAGAAGGGGAATTTTCCCACTTCTTACATGGTAAAATCACATTTTCAAACATGTGGTAAAAATATTATTTTTGATAAGAAAAACATTTTAAAATGTACATGATATCTGCATCTTTCATCAATTCAGTAGGAATTGACGGTAGAGGTAAGCTTGCGTACAATGAGCTTTTTCTCATGCACGTTGTAACAACCTGCTCTATCCGTCAGCATGCGCAAAGTGACTAAAAACGGTAAAAGTGATAACACTAAACCGTTGAAACACAAATGCGCTACAAACGTGATCTATTCTCAAATGAGTTTGAAGTACCCGGTCTACTCAAGCTTAACCCTATCCCCGGCTACGCCGGTACTTTCCCCGTGCGCGGGGAAAGTGAACGTATGGTGAAATCTCTGATGTTGTAAAACCGTTGCAGTCATCAGAAATCTCGGAAAACCATTATAGATATCACAGCTTATCTCTGAACAGTGAAAATATATATTGTGCCACTTTAAATATTGTAAAACTTTTTTAGTTATTTAAATTTCAGAAAAATCGTATTCGTATATATGACAATATCGTTAAAAGCGTAGACCTTCTCCGCGC
>KQ960871.1 GCA_001553355.1 Veillonellaceae bacterium DNF00626 | reverse complement strand
GACTGCAACGGTTTTACAACATCTGAGATTGCACTTACATTCACTTTTTGAATTTTTTGGGAAAACGAATTGTAAAACTTCCTATTTTATCTTAATAAAATTGACTTTTTGTTATATATATGGTAATAAATAATATTGAAAAGGGTTTTCAATTACTCTTTTCAGTATTTTTTATTATTTATTTTAAGGAGGCCTAATATGAAAAATCGTATTGGCAGTATCATATTACTCATTCTCAGTATTTTATTGGTCGTTGGTGAGCAAACTTTTGCCGGACCTTGCGGGCCGAAACCGAACGGCGGATTTATGACTTGTCACTGGGCCGGTCAAGCTGTTTTAGGTGTCGGTATCGTGCTTGTGATTTTATCTCTTTTGCATGTTGTTTCAAAAAATCATTGCTTCAAACAAGGGTTGAATATGGGAATTATTCTAAATTCACTTTTAGTGATATGTATTCCCGGCCATTTCATTAATTTATGCATGATGAATCACATGATGTGTCATACGGTAATGAAACCTTTTGTTACTGTTATCGGTGCTTTGCTCGTGATTGCAGCAGTAGTAGATTTCTTTATACGTCGTAAGGAATTAGAAAAAGAAAATCAAAAAGAAGGAGAATAACCTGACTCATGAAGATGAAAGAACTGCCTCTTCGGAATTTATTTCATAAACCATTACGGACGGCAGCATTATTTGTACTGACATTTTTTCTGGCTTTTACAATTTTTTCCGGATCTGCCGTGATTTGGAGTTTGCAAAACGGTTTGGATCGCTTGGAAAGTCGTTTGGGCGCAGATGTTATTGTCGTGCCTAATAAAGCCAAGCAGAAAATTGATCCGAAAAATCTCATATTAAACGGCACACCGGGATATTTTTACATGGATAAGGAAAAAATGAATTTGATTGAACATGTAGAAGGTGTGGATAAGGTGTCACCGCAGATATTTCTCGCTTCGCTCAGTGCGTCTTGTTGTTCGATACCGGTGCAAATTATCGGCTTTGAGCCGGAGAGCGATTTCATCGTTCAACCGTGGATACAGGAGAGTTATCATAAACCGCTTGAACACGGTGATGTAGTGGTAGGGGCTTCTATCGTTTCTAATGTAGGGGATACCATTCGTTTTTATAATCAAAATTGTCATATCGTGGCAAAACTTCAGGCCACCGGGACAGGTCTTGATACGGCGGTGTATACCAATGCAGACACTATCCGCAGCCTGATTGATGCTTCGGCCAAAATGGGAGTTAATCAGGCGTTTAATGGTGATGTGAATGATATTATTTCTTCTGTCTACATTAAAGTGAAGGACGGATATTCCGCTAAAAAAGTGACGGATAATATTAATCTGCAAGTGCGGCGAGTGAAAGCTATTCAGATGAAAGAAATGTTGTCCGAAATAGGGACAGGTCTTACCGGCGTATCAAGGACTATCGGTTTTCTGATTGGTTCTATTTGGGTTATGGCGTTCATTATATTGGCTATTTCATTCTCTGTCTTAGTGGGAGAACGAAAGAAGGAATTTGCCGTTCTGCGAATGCTTGGCATGTCACAAAAAAGATTAGCCTCGGTTATGTTGGCTGAATCGTTTATATTGAGCTTTATTGGCGGCTTGGCAGGCGTATTTATGGGACTTCTGACCGTTTTACCCTTTGGCAGCTATATCGAAACGGTACTTCACTTGCCATTCTTAATTCCCGGGTGGAAAGAAATTATTTTACTTACCATAGGAACAGTTGTTGTGATTTGTGTGGTAGGGCCTTTAGCAGCAGGATATGCGACACTTCGCCTATCTCGTGTAGATGCGGCTACTATTTTCAGGGAGGGAAATTAATATGATGATAGAAGCTGTGCAAGTATCTAAGCGATATGATACGGAGAAAAGAAAAATGAGTGCGGAGTATGCACTCGAAAGTACCACATTGTCTGTTGATAAAGGGGAAATGGTTATTCTCACCGGGAAATCCGGGAGCGGAAAAACGACACTGCTTCATATCATGGCAGGACTGCTCAGACCATCATCCGGATATGTTCTCATCGAAGAACGGGACATTTATCAGATGAATGACAAAGAGCTCAGTGCTTTCCGCAACCGGAAAATAGGCGTAGTTCCTCAAGGTGAAGCTGCGATTTATAGCCTGACAGTAGAAGAAAATATCAAACTTCCCGATATGATTTATGGGCGACAAAGCACGCAGGATATAGATAAAATCCTAAAAGACATGGACATGTATCACAAGAAAAAAGCCTATCCCGGAGAACTGTCCGGCGGTGAACTTCGACGAATGTCCATTGCTCGTGCTATTTATCAGGACACAGACATCATTTTGGCAGATGAACCCACCTCAGATTTAGATGATGAAAATACAAATATCGTCATTCAGATGCTTAGAAGAGCCGCTGATGAAGGGAAAGCCGTTTTTGTGGTTACTCATGAAACAGATTTACTTCCCTATGCCGATCGGCATTACATAATGAAATCAGGACAAATGACAAAAGCATAAAATAGAAAGCCGTGAAAGGAATGCTTTGAAATATCCGGTTCACGGTTTTTTCATGGAAATAATGAAAATAAAAAGAAAAAACACAAAAGTATGGTAAAAAATATTGACATCATTGGGATATATATGATAATCTATTGAACATGACGTTGATCGACAAGCTATTTACAGCAAAAGTTTTTCGACATAGCTTGACAAATAGACTTGTAATGATATAATAATAACGTTGCTGACATAGACGCGGAAGTAGCTCAGTGGTAGAGCACAACCTTGCCAAGGTTGGGGTCGCGGGTTCGAGTCCCGTTTTCCGCTCCACATAGTTAGCTTCATCTGCAAAGATGTTTCTATAAATTCCTGAATAGCTCAGCCGGTAGAGCGCGTGACTGTTAATCACGATGTCGCAGGTTCGAACCCTGCTTCAGGAGCCAATAGGGGTATCGCCAAGCGGTAAGGCAACGGACTCTGACTCCGTCATGCGCAGGTTCGAATCCTGCTACCCCTGCCAAAATGATCCATTAGCTCAGTCGGTAGAGCACTTGACTTTTAATCAAGGTGTCCCGCGTTCGAGTCGCGGATGGATCACCATATGGCCTGTTCGTCAAGTGGTTAAGACACCGCCCT
>KQ960870.1 GCA_001553355.1 Veillonellaceae bacterium DNF00626 | reverse complement strand
GTGCGCGGAGAAGGTCTACGCTTTTAGCGATATTTTCATGACAGCTATAAGAAATTCCCAATGAATTGACAGGTAAAACGAAGGTATCATGTATATTTTGAAACTTTTTTAGAAAATCAATTGCAAAATTTTCGAACGAATGCTTCTTTTTATTGCGACAAATAAAGCGACACAAAAATCATTATTTTATGAATGAAAGTAATTTACATAGTATATTTGTTATGCTAATATAGGCGTAAGTCATATTATATATAAAAGGTGAATTCCTCTTAATAAGAATGGAGAATACAGTTTTTTAGCATAGGAATTTGCCTTGATGATCGCTGATTGCGATTCAGAATAGGGGGATGTATGAGAAAAATTCGTAAAGTACTTGTGGCTAACCGTGGAGAAATTGCCATTCGTGTATTTCGGGCTTGTCATGAACTTGGTATTCAGACAGTAGCTATTTATTCAGAAGAAGATGTGCTTTCCCTTCATCGCAATCGTGCAGATGAAGCATACCTGGTAGGGAAAGGGAAGAAACCCATTGACGCATACTTGGATGTAGAAGACATCATTCGCATATGTAAAGAACATGAAGTTGATGCGGTACATCCCGGCTATGGATTCTTAGCGGAAAATGCCAAATTGGCAGAACGGCTTGCAGAAGAAAATATTATCTTTATCGGGCCGCGAGTAGAACACCTGACGATGTTCGGTGATAAAGTCAATGCTCGTATTCAAGCAGAAAAAGCGGATATTCCTATGATACCGGGTACGAAAGGTGCAGTAGAAAACTTCGCAGACGTGAAAGCATTTGTAGATACCTACGGACTCCCGGTGATGATCAAAGCCGTGAATGGCGGCGGCGGTCGAGGCATGCGAAATGTAGATCACATGGAAGACTTAGAAGAAGCCTATCATCGAGCTAAATCCGAAGCAAAAATGGCTTTTGGCGACGATGCAGTGTATGTAGAAAAATGCATCATGAATCCGAAACATATAGAAGTGCAGATTTTAGGCGATGAAGAAGGACATATTATCCATCTTTTTGAAAGAGACTGCTCCATTCAGCGGAGACATCAGAAAGTTATTGAAATGGCACCGGCATGGTCACTTCCCGAAAAATTGCGTAAAGAAATATGCGATGCGGCAGTGAAACTCATGAAAAATGTCGGCTACATCAATGCCGGCACAGTAGAATTTTTGGTTGACGAAAACGAAAAAAATTTCTATTTCATTGAAGTAAACCCTCGCGTTCAAGTAGAACATACAGTAACAGAAATGATTACCGATGCGGATATCGTGAAAGCCCAGATATTAATTGCCGAAGGATATGCTCTGAACAGTCCGGAAGTGGCTATTGGTCTTCAAGAAGATGTATCCTACAAAGGCGTAGCCATCCAATGTCGAATTACCACAGAAGATCCGCAAAATAACTTCATGCCGGATACAGGGAAAATCGTGGCGTACCGAAGTGGCGGCGGCCCGGGGATACGCTTAGATGCCGGCACAGCCTATACAGGAGCAGTGATTAGTCCCTACTACGATTCCCTTTTAGTCAAAGTGACCGCTCATGCATCTCGGGCAGGCGATGCCGTAAGCCGCATGCTCCGCTGCCTGAATGAATTTCGTATCAGCGGCGTAAAGACAAATATCTATTTTCTCAGAAACGTATTAGAAACAAAAGACTTCAAAAGCGGATGCTGTGACGTTAATTACATAGACAAAAACCATTGGCTCTTAGAAGCACCTGATGTGATTAGCGATAGAGGAACGAAACTACTTCACTATATCGGCGACATCACAGTGAATGGTTATGCCGGTGCAGGGCCGAAAATAAAACCGAATTTGCCCAAAGCGCCGGAACTCGGAGAAGCCGATGTACCTACACCGGAAGGCACGAAACAGAAATTAGACGCCTGGGGCCCCGAAAAACTCGCCAAATGGGTCATGGAACAAAAAGAACTTCTCTTCATGGATACGACCTATCGTGACGCACACCAATCCCTATTGGCCACACGCATGCGTACATACGACATGATGAAAGCCATTCATTATACAGCCCTTCACGTACCGCAACTCTTCTCCTTTGAAAACTGGGGCGGAGCGACATTTGACGTATCCTATCGCTTTTTAGACGAAAGTCCGTGGCAACGCCTGCGACAAATGAGAAAAGCAGCGCCGAATATTTTATTCCAAATGCTTACACGTGGTGCAAACACAGTGGGATATACCAATTACTCAGAAAATGTAGTACGCCGATTCATTGACTTAGCGGCAGACAATGGCGTCGATGTATTCAGAATTTTCGATTGTCTTAACCAACTGAATCACATGTACGTATCCATAGACGAAGTACGAAAAAAAGGAAAGATAGCCGAAGCATGTTTCTGCTATACCGGAGACATTATGGATCCGAAACGACAGAAATACTCCCTTCAATACTACACCGACTTAGCCAAAGAAATGGAAAAAGCAGGGGCGAATATTATCGCGATCAAAGACATGGCAGGACTACTCAAACCCGAAGCAGCCTATGCCCTTATTTCCGCGCTAAAAGACGCTGTTAATATTCCTATCCACCTGCATAGCCACGAAGGCGGCGGATTGACACTATACACCTACGCGAAAGCCGCTGACGCTGGCGTAGACATCGTTGACGTTGCCACAAGCGCTTTATCCAATGGCACATCACAACCATCCATGACATCGGTATATTACGCACTACAAAACCATGAAAGACAACCGAAACTTGATATAGACGCTTTAGAAAATATTGATCGCTACTGGCAAAACGTGCGTCCCTACTATGCCGGTGTCGACAGCCAAATGACAAATCCAAACACCACGCTATTTCAACACGAAATGCCCGGCGGACAATATTCCAACCTAAAACAACAAGCCACAGCAGTAGGCTTAGGAGAACGTTGGCAAGAAGTATGCCGCATGTATGCCAAAGTGAATATGATGTTTGGCGATATTATTAAAGTAACGCCCTCATCAAAAGTAGTAGGCGATATGGCACTCTTCATGGTACAAAACGAATTAACGGAAGAAGACATTTACCAAAAAGGCGAAACCCTGGACTTTCCGCAATCAGTGATAGACTTCTTCAAAGGTAAATTAGGCATACCCTACGGCGGATTTCCGGCGAAACTACAAAAAATCATTCTACGTGGCGGAGAACTGCAAAAAGAAAGCATACCGGAAAACGTCAACTTTGAACGAATGAAACAAGACATGAAAGCGAAACACATGCCGGTAGTTCCGGAAGCCATAGCATCATATGCTATTTACCCCAAAGTATTCGAAGACTACATCTCACGCTACAAGAAATACGGAGATTTATCAGTATTAGACACACTCACCTTTTTCTTTGGCATGAAACCGGGAGAAGAAATTTACGTCACCATTGAACCGGGGAAAATGCTTCTCATTCACTTAGACAGTATCACAGAACCGGACGAACAAGGCAAACGCACCATTCAATTTGAACTCAATGGCATGCCGCGAGAAATTATCATAGCGGACAAACATATAACAAATAAAATAGATACAGTCAAAAAAGCAGATCCCGGAAAAATAGGAGAAGTGGGCGCCACACTATCCGGCTCGGTAGTGAAAATATTAGTAGCCAAAGGACAACAAATAAAAAAAGGCGAACCCATTCTCGTCACAGAAGCCATGAAAATGGAAACCACGATGACATCACCGATAGACGGAACAGTCACTTCCATTGAAACAAAAGCAGGGAAACGCATTGAATCAGGAGATCTGCTCTTGGTCATCGAATAAAATATACTTCCAACAAAATCCTGTCAAAACAAATAAAACATTTGGCAGGATTTTTATTGAAAAAACTATGTAAATCATAGCCTTTCATAGACTTTTCAAGAATAGGCTGTTATAATCTTGCCTTTTAAAGTAATTCCTGATGACGACAACCGTTTTATTACGTCAGAGAATACACAAGTTGTTCACTTTCCCCGCGCACGGGGAAGGTCTACGCTTTTTTGATTTTCTCAAATGCATGAATACGATTTTTCGGGGATTTCAAATGACTGCAACGGTCTTACAACATCAGAGATTGCACCATACGTTCACTTTCCCCGAATCGGGGAAAGTACCGGCTTTAGCCGGGGATAGGGGTAAGCTTGAGTAGACCGGGTACTTCAAACTCGACTGAGAATAGATAAACCGTTTTTAGTTACTTTGAGCATGCTCACAAATAGAGCAGGTTGTTACAACGTACGTGAGAAAAAACTCGTTGTACGCAAGCTTACCTCTACCGTCAATTCCTA
>KQ960869.1:1975-2693 GCA_001553355.1 Veillonellaceae bacterium DNF00626 | reverse complement strand
TTTGCAAAGCAAGCAACATACGTCCCATACTGTATATAGTCGATGAAGATTCATCAGATTCTTCATCTTCTTTTTCTGTACGGTCTTGATATACACTCAATCCTCGCCAATATGAATCTTTTGTCCCAAGCCCTAAGGCTACGGTCCCATAAGGAGACGAAGGATCTCCGGAATATTCCACATGAGTCGTCATAATATCACCGGTCACCTGTACCAAATGATTTGTCGCTTTGTGTGTCTTAGCTTCCTTATCATCATAATTGACATAAATATTAGAAGAACCTTCTGCATGAATGGCAAATACTTTCTTTCCGGCACCAACAAATTTCCATCCCTCTAATGATAAACCACCATCATAAGCATGAATACCCGCTACATTATCACCTGCACTGACATTCATTTCCGTCATTCCATAAAAACGTGCGGTTATTTCACCCGTATCCGTACCTGAAAATTCAATACCATTAGCATCCCCATTTTGAGCATTAATTTTCATTACGGTATGTGCTGCTTTCCAATCAAATTTATTTTGACCAATAATCGTACCGATAGCCTTAGTTACACCATCAATATCAAGGGTCATAGTTTTATCACCGGCATCTACATTAAGTTCATTTTGTCCCGAATTCACACCATAGGATTCTGACGATGTTTTAATACTAACAATAGAATCCTTCACAAAACGATATACCGAACCATTACCATCCCATACACCGGC
>KQ960869.1:0-1875 GCA_001553355.1 Veillonellaceae bacterium DNF00626 | reverse complement strand
TATATTCTTTATTATCCTGTTTACGCAGATTAATCGTTTTCGTAAACTCAGATGTAGTCGGTTTTGGTGATGGCGTAGGAGGTGTTGATGATTCTACATACCCCTGACCATCTTTATCTTTAAACTTCATATCCGACAAATTCATACTCTTCGATGACGCCGTAAGTCCATCCGCAATCATTACCTTAGCAATCAAATTACGTTCTCCTTGAGCTCGCTGTCCATTCGGTGTCGCATAAGCGTCATAATAAAGTTTTCCGGCAAGTGCATTAAGCACTTTATTCACTTTATCTGAGTTCCCCATGTCGATACCCGTATTATTCGTCATCATGGTAACACTTGAGCCTGATGTTGCCGTCTTAATATGTGTATCTCCTGCAGTATAGTACGAAGCTTCACTACCATCATTCGTATGTTCATAAGCCAAATAAGTATGACCACTGTACTCATCAATCGTCAATTGCTTTGTATCCTTCTGTTGTATGAAACCTGCTTTATCGGGTGTCATCGCACTTCCGCCAACCAACTTTGTCACATAACTACCTGTAAACCCTTTATCAGTCATACCATAAGCTTCATTATTCCACACAGCGCCATTCTGCAAATATATCGTGCTGATTCCATAAAATCCACTTTGATTATTTTTCTTAGTATGGTTATTAACAACAACCCCATCCAAACGTGAAGATTTTGTTGCCAATCCAATAGTAACAATACTATTCTTGACCGGTTCTGCGGGATTAACTGAACCATTGGTAACGCCGATATTTCCTTTAATTTGTAAATCTTTCGTTCCAGCTGCACTTCCATCTTCATTAACATTCACCATTGCCGTACCGCTTTGAGCATCAACTGCGTAATGTATACCACTGTCATTCCGTTCAATTTCTATCTTACCGCCGCCTTTGACAATAACTTGACTACCTGCACCATTGGCAAGAATACCTGTACCGCGTATAGCTAAGTCAACATCTCCATTAACAGTGATTTGACCACCTTTTGGTGGATTACCATAATTACTACCGCTATATATTCCGCTTATTGAATAATATGCCCATTCTCCGGTTGATGCACCCCCATCAACTCCCCAAGGTGAACTTGGATCATTTTTGCGCATAATCACATTTCCATTGATTGTCAAATGACTATTTCCGACGGCATACATCCCCAATGTATATCCTTTACCACTTACTTGTACATCTACATCACCATTAATTTCCGTAGTTGACAACTTTGCATTATTATTCCGCATACTAATGCCTTCTGCACGACTCTTGGTATTGGTTACACGAATATTCAACTTCCCTACGGTCATTTTTAACTCATTTGGCGAACTAACATGTGAAACACCATCCAATAGTTGTGGATTACCGGCCTTCACATCCAATGTCAATGTATGTCCCTTAGCATCTATGACTACCTTTTTCTTTACATTAATCGCCGGATTACCATCTGTCTGAGAAATCGTCGTATCTTGCAAGAAGCGATAAGTACCATCTGCTTGACAAATGCCTTTTTGTACATAATAAGTATCTTCTGTTTCATCACCGGTAATTGTATTCGGTTTACTCGGTGCCGACGGCGTCAATAATTCTATATATCCCTGACCATCTTTATCTTTAAACTTCATATCCGACAAATTTATACTCTTCGATGACGCTGTAAGTCCATCTGCAATCATGACGCTACCGATTAATTTACGTTCTCCATCTACACTACCTTTTTTCACATAAGCATCATAATATAATTTCCCTGCCAACGTATTTAAAACACTATTCACTTCATTGCTATTTGACATATCAATATTCCGATTATCTGTCACAAGCGTTATATGAGCACCGTCCACAGCTGTCTTGATATGCGTATCTCCACCTT
>KQ960868.1 GCA_001553355.1 Veillonellaceae bacterium DNF00626 | reverse complement strand
AGCTTCCTCCCAATTCTATATCGAGCCATGTCCCGCTAAAATCTAATTTCACTTCTTTAAAATCACCTTTAGGATTAGCATTACTCTTCTCCACAGCAAAAGCCGTTCTCAACTTTCCATTAAATTCATGAGCTACTGCTAATTTAGCAAAGATATGACTTTCGTTCGTTTCTTTCCCAATGCTTACGCCTAATCTTGCTATGGTACTTGTCATTTCATCCTGATGTATGTTCATATGTACCTTTTTGGCAGAAATAACAGTATGATCGCTACTTGCTACTCGACTAAACGTCATCTCCACACTCGGTTCATAATAAAGTCCGGTTTTCTCTATCATTCTTTTCCCGTATTCTACGCTAAAAGAAGAAACAGGTGCTTTATATTCTCCATGAACACTATCAAGTCCGACTGCTGTTTTTAAATCATATTCACTCTTTACTTGCCCATATTTAGTAATTAAATCAATATATGCACCATCTTTGTTTTGTAAGTTTCCGTACAAGGTAATACCGGTGGATGTAACTTTACCTACCCCATTCATCATAATACCTTTTACAATCAGTCCATCACCTTCTCCAAAATATTTATCATCAGCCTTTCCATGATCTATCACTCCACCGATTGTCCAATCTCCTACTTTCGTATCATATCCAATAGCCATAAAATTGTATCTCTGACTAATATCTACTTGCTTATCAGAATTATCTTTACCGATAAATTCCGTATTTCCTCCTTCATATTTTGCCCATACGCCACGCTCGGTCTGTGAAAGCCTAATATCCCCCAATCGACGAAGCGCATCATTATTATGAACTTGCCAAAGTAATGCAGAAGAAAGCATTGTACTTCTTGTTCCTTTCATGATACTCGTTTCATAAGAAGACTCTTGATATGCCGATGTACCAGGTATAACTTGACCACCGGAACCACCCGGTACTTCCGATTGTCCCGGATCTCCACTTGGACCCTTCAAAAATTTATCAAAATCACTTTGCGTTTTTCCTTCATTTCCCGGCATCGATTTCCATGTATCAAAAAGGGTTTCCCCCTTCATGAATATATCAAATTGTTCTCTTGTCTTATTCTCATTTCCGGGTATAGTTTTCCATAAATCAAATAACTGATTTTTAATTTTTTCACTATTCTGCCATTCCGGCGGATTCGGTTGTGGCGGATTCGGCTGTGGCGGATTCGGTTGCGGCGGATTCGGCTGCGGCGGATTCGGCTGCGGCGGATTCGGCTGTGGCGGATTCGGCTGCGGCGGATTCGGTTGTGGCGGATTCGGCTGATCTACTTTTCCTTGTCCGTTTTCATCCTTAAATCCCATCTCACTTATATCCAACACTTTTGACGAAGACAAAAGTCCATCTGCAATAGCTGCTCGACCTTTTAAATTTCTTTCATTTTGTACATAATTATCATAATATAATTTTCCTGCCAGAGAATGTAAAACTTTTCGTACTTCTTCCTTATCAGATACATTCATTCCTGTATTATCCGTAATCAATGTAATTGTAGCACCTTTTTCAGCATGTTTAATATGTATATCTCCATACAGATCGACATCTTCTCCACCATTATAAGGCTTCCCGTAATCATTCGGTTGATCCCCTTTATTCACATGACCATATATGACTTTACTATGTCCTTCATAATTTTGTATTTCTATATTTCCATGTTCTCCATTTTTTTGTTCAATAATACCGGCATGAGCATCATCAATACCCCCAACCAATTTATATACTTTACTTTCCTTAACATTATCCGGTAATTTTCCATACATCTCATGAATCCATCGAGCCCCATTTTGAAGATATACTGTATTTTGCCCATAAAATCCTGCATTATTATCTTCTTCTCTATGATCATCAAGTATCATCCCATGCAGATAAGACTTATCTGTTGTCAATCCAAGGAACACCCTACTATTATGTTCCGGTTCATATTTTGCATTTACAGCACCCCGATCCGTAATTACATTTCCATCAATTTCAACATCTGCGGTGCCCCCTTGACTCCCATCATCATTAACATTAAAATACACACTCCCACACTCGGCAACTATAGCATAGTGAGACACTTCAGAATTTTCCCCAATATATATTTTCCCTCCTTTTTTAACTCTTACTGTCGATGTACCGCCATTAGCAAAAATACCACTTCCTTTTACTCTCAAATTTACAGCACCATCAATAGTAATTTGACCACCTACTTCAGGACCCTTTGAATCGTCTGCATAAGCTGCGCCGGCATATAAACCGCTTGTATGATAATGTCCGGAATCAGTTTCATTCACAATTCCCCAATCATTATCCTCACCAACCATATCTACATTTCCTGTCACATGAATAAGCGACTTCCCCTTAGAAAACATACCTATCACATAATCAGCTCCTGTAGCTTTTACACTGACATTCCCCATAATTTCAGTCGTAAAAAGCTTAGTTCGATCTCTCATATCTCCGTCATTACAAATCCCCTTTACTCTTCGTGCCATTGCACCACTCGATGTCGAAACCGTATTCTTATTAATAACAGTCACCTTTAATTGTTTAGCTTTTATTTCCAATGGATTTCCGCTCGCTTGCACAATACCTTCCAATGAATCATCATATCCTCGCACCTTGAACGCCAATATATGCCCTGTTGCATCAATAGTTACTTTCTGTAACGCATTCACACCGGGCACTTTGCCGAATAAGGTAATTAACTCATCTTTATTAAATGTATACGTTCCTTCCCCGGTACGGATATGATTCAATGTATAATATTGATCCTTTGTCGAATCACCGGTAATGGATCCTTGTCCTGGATTCGGCGGATCTAATATTTCTATTGTTTCATGGTCCTTCTGCAACTGCCCTATCTCTCCGGACTCACCTTTTTCACCAAATTCAACATATCCCTTTGCAATAACAAAAGCAGACGAAGTCAAACTATCTCCCAATACTGCACGACCAACTACTCTCGTATTATTTGAATGTATTTTTTCTGCCAACCGACTTAATACGTTAATCACAGTTGTCTTATCATGTATATCTATGCCACTTGCATCTGTCATAACAGTAAAATAATTATTCGGCAAGCTTCCAAAACAAACATTTCCGGCTTCATAATCTTCCGGCTTTGTCCCATTATTCTTGTGGTCGTAAATAACAGTTACTCCATCACCACTTGCTTCCCTAATAACTATATCTCTTTTATCTCTTTGATAAATAACACCATCATTACTACAGAAAGTTGTCAACTTACTATTTCCAAAATCAACAAGTCCTTCTCCATTAGTTCCTGTATAATCCCTTCCGGTCCCATATTTGCGATGTTCCCAAACTGCACCTTCTCCTAAATATAAATATCCATAAGATCCTAAAAGTTCAGGTTCATTCACCACGTGTACATGACTATTAGTAGTAAAAATACCAACTAATTTAGATTTTTTTGTCGGCAAAGCCACTCCTATTACAGACTCTTGTATAGACGTAATATCTCCTTCTATATAAACATCCCGAGTCGCATCATGTGGCTTTATAGTTCCATCAGAAGAATTCACATCAGCGTTTACCAAGAGCTTACCTTTTGATTCTGCTCTCAATGCTGCATTACCGTTAGCAATAATCCTTCCTCCTCCTATAGAAATAGGTCCGCAATGAGAATAAGCCCCGGTTCCTGCTTCTATATCTACATTACCATCAATAAAGATGCGTCCATTACCAACGTATCCATTAGTATGAAGACCTATATAACTAGGGCTGATACTCGGTGCTCCCCCCTGCTTAGGGTTATTCATACGTATTTTAACGGTATGTCTATTTGTACCTCCATTTTTTATATAAAGACTGGCATCAAATCCGCCGCCTTCTTCCCGATCGGTAGAGATATCTATACCCCCATACTCCCCGTACAAATCAATATCTCCGGGATTACTAATGGTCAAGCTTCCCATACCCAAAGCAAGTCCTACGGTAACCGTCCCTTGCCACATATCTGCATTCAACTTAGATCTATTTCCGCCAATCGCAACTAAAGATAAGTTGTGATTTTTTAGATCTAAACTTCCGCCATTTATAGATCCCCAAACTAAAGCTGATGTAGCTCTATCAGGATCTTTATAATCACCAAATCCTGCTTGTGCCAAATGCTTTTTTCGACAATCAAGGACAACTTTTGTATTTTCTTTCAATGCATAACTATTCCCCGTCAGTAAACCTTCTTGTCGCCAAAAGTTTTTTTCTTCTTCATTAAGATCTGTTATTTGATGATTCTCATAAACTTTTTCCGCTTGTCCTGATGATTGTTGCCCGGCCGGTTCTTCTTGTGCCTGTACCTGTGACAAAGATGTCATAAAAGCAACCCCTGCCAATAAACTAAACACGATCGCACTTTTCAACTGCAATTTCCATTGATTACTCATAATCCCTCCTAAGCTTAAAATACATAGAAGAGAGCCTACCATTCGACAAGCTCTCTCCTTTCCTAAAATTAAAATCACAACAATTACAATAATAACACACAAATTACAAAATACTTAACTCTTCTTAGAAAGCAAATCGAATTCCTGCATCCAGTCTC
>KQ960867.1 GCA_001553355.1 Veillonellaceae bacterium DNF00626 | reverse complement strand
CACCTGTTGCGCCGGCTTCTTCTGCTGCTGCTTTTACAGCTTCTTCATCCATTTCACCGGCTTGTTTATCAGGGATAAAATGACGACCGATGAAAAGCGTATAAATCAAAATAATGATTGAAAGCGGAATACCGATATACGCAAATTCAAAGAATCCGAATGTCGGAAGACCTGCTGCCGATAAAGCACCGGTAACAATAACGTTTGGCGGAGTACCAATCATCGTGATTGTACCACCTACGTTAGCGGCAATAGCCAAAGGCATCAATTCCTTCGATGGAGAAATTTTTGCCACCTGACAGATACCGATAATAACCGGCATTAAGCATGCTACCGTACCGGTATTTGAAGACACCGCAGATAAAACGATAGTTACGAGCATGATAGCTGCCATAAGCGGCACTTCACTCGTTCCGGCTTTCTTTACTACCGTGATACCGATAGCTTCAGCGAGACCTGTCTTAAACATAGCCGCACCAATGACGAACATACCGCCAAACAAAACAACCGTAGAATTTGAGAGCCCGGCATACACTGCCTTTGACGGCAAAACGCCTAAAATTCCCAATGCTGTACATGCAGCCATAGCCGTTACTGCGAGAGGAATAAGCTCCGTCACAAAAAGAAACGCTGCCACAGCCAGTACGCATAATGTAATAATAGCGGGATCCATAAAATTCACCTTCCTTTAAAAAAACATGACTTGCTTGATAACAAGCCTTCACCTTCCAAGAGTCGTATCAGATAAATAAAATGATTGCATGAATAAATAAATAGATACGCCCTGCCATAACCTCCTTTCCACTTCCTTTTAGAAAACATGTCCTCACTTACATATCTCCGCTACAAATATTACATGATTTTGAACGAAATATCAACATTTTGGACGTTTTTGGACATTTTTAAGGCATTTCATTTACATAGTATACTATATTCTCACAGCAACTAATGTTTTCTTCATGTTGCATAGTGCGCTATATTTCCATTCTCATTTAAAAATCTTCAAATACCGGGAAAATGCCCTATTTCATTACCCTTTCCAACTTCTCCTATTTTTTGGCTTTTTGTAGTTATTGAGAATAGGGGATATCTTCCTTCTTTATTTTTCCATAAGATAAAGATTAAAAAATCGTTATTATAGCTAACCCCTATATGTTCCTATTACAATATTCTATACCATGAAATACTCAGTGTTTATGCCTATTTCAAGAGTTGTTGCTACTTTATAGCAATAACTCTTATCTCTATATTTCCTCGTATACCTTTTTTATAGACATTTCATTTTGATTTTCCTCGTTTTATCTTCTTATTTCTCTTAATTTCTTCGATATTCGATATATTCCATTTTTTGACAGTCATTTTTATCAAAAATAAGTCACAAAAAAATCCCCTGCATCACTGCAAGAGATTTTCTTTTATCAATTATTTTTCTCTCTATTTCTCTTTTTCTTTCTCTTTTTCTTTCTCTTTTTCTTTCTCTTTGATATCATCCAATGTCACTTCGTAGTCTTTACCGCCCATATCCGTTCCTTCCTGACGGAGTTGCTCGATTCCTTCTTCGAAAGTCATATCGTATTCTTTATCTTCTTCTTCTACGCTTTTCAATTTTTCCAAAACTTCCGGAGGCACTTTCCCCGACTCTATCAATTTACGTCTTTGGTCTTGATAGACATACGCAATGACTTCTTCTTGCGGAATGCCTATTTTATCAGGCAAAATAAGTGATAATTCATGCCAAAAATCCACCGATCCGGTCATCATCACTCGCCCGATTTTCTCTATTTCCCCGATATCATAAAGAAGCGACCATATTTCCCTGTTGTCCAACTGATTATACATATGATACGTATACCGATAGGTCGTCGGTTTCATTAATTGATTTTTGAAATGATGCACACCGTAAATTTTATCGTAGGGAATATGCAATCTTTTACGACGGAACCAACTTCTTTTCACCAAGACAAGTTCGTCATCATGAAGTTCGTAAGTGCATTTTGCCGTCACAAAATGCAACAGGAAAAAGAGTCCCAACAAGAGCAGGCAAACTCCTTGGAGCGGTATATGATGATACGTTTCATAAACCCAAAAAAGTCGCCTTGCGTAAATCATAAGAAAAATAAAGGCTATCCCTGCTATTACTAAATATTTCCTACAAGGAATAGAAACATCTCTTATCTTTACCGTTGTATTTTTATCTGACATAGTAACTCCTTATATAATCAACCATTATATGTCCATGTAAGCGGCGGAAAGCCCACAAACGACAATCCGTAGCCTACTATATAAACAATCATCCCGATAATAAAAAATTGAAATCCCACGGTAAGACAGCCTTTCGTGATGCTCCATATAGAATTTGTTCTCGGGTCCATAAATGTATAGGGATATAAATGAGATTTTCCATGGGTAATAATGGTCATCCATGCGCGCCAATACACAAAAACGACATAAAGTGTCGGATAAACCATCCACAGGAAAATCATATACCAATGCATCTCTCTGCGATCGACAAAAACTAAGTAGTCAATGGTCATGAGTGCCGGAATAAAGTAATGAAATACATAGTTATAAAAGGAAAAATGTTCATAACTTATATCATTCAGTCGATGTGTCTTAATCGCGCCGGGACGCACGATAATGTGATACATGACTGATAGTGTCACTAATGAGGTAGCGACTAAATAGCGACAATCTGCTGTATAAAGCCACGGGATATCTGCTTTAAAAAGTGTCAATGCAAGCCACACAAAGAAAAGCGTGAACCCGGTAAATGTATAATATTGAATCCTCGACCAATACACAAAAGGCGTCAAAATTCCATGTTTCATGAGCAATCCAAGCCCTACAATAAGTAGCACGAAAATGAACCAACGGTACAAAAGTGCTATTTCCATACAAATCCTCCTTATGCGAATTAGCCCTTATCTACCTTATCCGCCTCTATCGTATTTTTCTTACTTTTCTTTCTGCCTTGCTTACGTCGTGCCTCTGCACGAATTCGGCGAATTTGTTCCCTTTCGCGAATTTTTGCCTCGGCTTTTTCTATGGCTATTCTTTTCTGATTGCTGTTGTAAATATTAATAGCAAAACAAACCAATACAAGCAACACAATTGCCCCGGACTGCACTGAAAGACCATGATTCATGACATTCCAAAGCGCAAAGGCAATAGCCACTCCAAAAAATAAATTCTTTGCTTTTGACATGTTCTTCTCCTTCGTAAATCATACTTTATTATTTTATACTGTATTCTTATGAATATCAATTATTTTATATTTTCGCGCAAAAGAAATCAGCGTATCGTTTCTATAAATAAAGAATAGTCTCTGTATTTATGCTATACTTGATATAGATAATAATAATAATGATTCCATAGGAGAAATAACCATGAAGGAAATTTTCAAACGTGGCGATTGTCGTCACTTCAAAGAACTAACTCCCGTTGCAGAAGAAGATTTACTTACTCTCATCAAAGCCGGCATGCAAGGACGGTCTTGCGGAAATCAAGATTCCCGTGAGTTTATTCTCGTTACTCGTGAAGATTTGGTGAAAGCAATTTCTCACAATAGTATCATCGCCGGTCCGGCACGAAAAGCTGCCGCCGTAATCGTCATTATCGGTAATAAGGAAAATATTTCTTTCCCGGAAGAATGGAGTTTCGACTGTGCCGCGGCCGCCCAAAATATTCTCACCGAAGCAACGCATCTTGCTTTAGGTACCCTTTGGATGCAAATCTATCCTTACAGCGATCGGAAAGCTCATATATCCCACATTTTAGACATTCCGGCAAACAAAGATCCTTTCTGTGCCATCGCGATAGGGTATGCGGAAAAGCCGCCCCTGCATATCAATCGCTACGTGCCGAGGCTCATTCATAAAGATCTTTACGGTTCCAAGAAATAATAGTATATCAAAGAACGGTTCTCCCGTTCTTTTTTTGTCCGCCTTTCCTTTTTATCCGTGGTATAATAAAACAATAATCATTTGATAACAGAGGATAACCACAATGAAAAAAATCTTTCTTTTTCTTATTTTTTTGATAAGCATGTTCATGACTTGGGGAACACCTGCCATGGCTGCGGAAACTCAATGCATTGTGACCGACATGAAATGGACATCACGAAACGACGGTGATCCGCCTTTTGTTCGTATTGTTCTTGACTTATCCCGCTCGGTCAAAGCGGAAGCAGCCATTGACAATTCGGGGAAAAACTTCCAAGTCGTTTTAAAAAACACCACCAAAAAAGAAAATATCGCCCATCAATACGACATGGACTCTCGAGCCATTGATTTTGCTACTTTATCTGAAAATGATAGAAATATTTACTTAGACATTGCTCTCACAAAACCACAGAAAATAAGCGACATCCGTGTCTTTGCTCTTCGCCCTGACGCAAAAGCAAAAAAACCTCATCGCTTAGTCGTAGATATTCCTATCATCGGCGCTAAACGCACCTATTATAAGCAAACACCGCAAACGAAAAAAAGTAGCTTACAGCAGAGCATAACGGCAAAAACGTCAACAACAGGAGCAACCAAAAACGCATCCAACAAATCGGTAATCATAGATATAACCACTCCGGTTTCAGACTACGTCATCAGCGATAGAGCCAAAAAAGCCCTTCAAGGCAAGGTTATTTGTATCGACCCGGGACATGGCGGAACAGATTCCGGTGCTATCGGCCATTTAAACGGACAGGAAATATACGAAAAAAATCTTACCTTAGCCATCGCTAAACCGTTAAGGGAACTTCTTACCCGCGCCGGTGCCAAGGTGGTCATGACAAGAAATTCCGATAAAGATGTTTTTGGCCCTTATGCTGAAGATATCCCTGAACTGCAAGCCCGATGCGATATTGCCAATGAAGCTCACGCCAATGCTTTTGTTTCCATACACATTGACGCCGTTGCCAATCCGGACGTAGATGGATGCACAGCATACTACTATGTAGGCAGTGACTCTTCTCTCGTATTGGCGCATATGCTTCATAACGCCATAATCAGTCGCATATCAAATTACAAAGACCGTGGTGTCAGAGGAAATGATTTCTACGTCAATGCTCATACAGAAATGCCCTCAGTTCTTATGGAATTAGGCTATATTACCAACGAAAACAGACTCCGCTGGCTCACATCCAAAGGCGCCCCACAAAAAATTGCCATCAGTCTATACGAAGGCTTTGTAGACTACTTTGCTGACTAAAATTAGGAGGACTCATGAATAAATATATTTCTCTTACCGCCCTTATGATCGCCGCCGCCGTCACACTCACCGGTTGCGACGTCACCACCCCAAAAAACGATACCAAAACAAATAACACACAGGCAGAACAGGCGAAAGAAATCACTGCCACCATCTACTTGCCCGATAAAGACTTTCTTCAAATAGAGCCAAAAGAAATAACCGTCCCACTAACGAAGAACAAAGAAAAAACCATCTTAGAAGAACTGATAAAAGCCGATCAAGCCGAAGCTTATCCGATTTTCCCGAAAAACGTATCCATCCTAAACGTCACCATAGACAAAAACATGGCTACGATAAACTTCTCCAAAGAACTTCTCCACATGGCGAAAGGATCAACCACGGAAGACCTATTCATCGCCATGGTCACAAATACCCTCACTGAATCCAAAGAGATTCACGGCGTGAAATTCTTAGTTGACGGAAAAGAAATCAAACGCCTTACCGGGCATCACGACATGACAAAAGAATTTCAAAGAAATACAGAAATCATCAAAAAATAAAAGAAAACCACCGATCACATCATCGGTGGTTTTTATATACCAAAATCAAGTTAAAGCCCAATCGTTTGAAGGAACTCCTGACGAAGAACCGGATCTGTCCGATACCGTCCGGACGATGACAAGGTCTGTGTCACCGAACCGGGCTTTTTTATTCCCCGAGCCGTCATGCACGAATGCTCCCCCTCGATATACACGATAATATCTTCTGCTCCGGTAATTCTTTCCATGATATCACGAATATCACTGCCAATCCGCTCTTGAATCTGAAGACGTTTAGAAACAGCCTCAGCAATACGTGCCACCTTCGACAAACCAATCACACGCCCCTTCGGAATATAACCAATCGAAGCCGTCATATGATACATCAACGCCAAATGATGCTCACAATGAGAGAAAAGGGAAATATCCTTCACAATCACCACATCGCTTCCCGGTGACACAAAAGTCTTATCAAATTCCTTTGCAATATCCTCATTTGATTTTTCCGTGTACGCCATTTGCTCAGCCATCATAGACGCAAAACGTCCGGGCGTTTCTACAAGACCTTCCCGTAAAGGATCCTCTCCGATAGCCTCCAAAATAAGTCGACCCGCCTCTTCCAATTTCTTTATATCCATACTAAACCCCTCTCTTAGTGGGACTCCAAATAATCTTATGAAGCTGCACTTGCACACAAACCCGATCAAGCCCATGCGCCTTCACATAATCCACAAGCTCCACCGGCTCAATACGTCCCCACACCGGACTCACATAGAACTTCGGCCCGCCGGTAGGGAAATACGTATCCAATATGTACTTCATATCATCCAAATCCCTGCGATCACTTACCACAAACTTCAATACATCATCCTGCGTCAAATCACGAAAATTCTCCGTGCGCATATATTTCCTGACACCACTCCCGGTGCACTTATAATCCATCGTATAAAAAACACCCTTAGGACGATGACGAAACAAAGGCACAGCCCCATTCGTTTCAATATTTATATCATACCCCTCATCACCTAAGATGCGACAAATCTCTTCCAATGGCTGAAGCAAAGGCTCGCCGCCGGTAAAAGTAATCCGCTTCCACGGATAACTCCGAATTTTCGCAAGAAGCTCATCCTTCGTGAAATAAAACAAAGCATCCTCCGGCGACAAGGCATAACAAGTGTCACAATACGTACAACGAATGTTGCACCCGGCAAAACGAACAAAAATCGCCATATACCCCGTACGCTTGCCCTCGCCGTCGATGCTGTCAAATATTTCCACCACCGGAAACTTATTCTTCATACGTCGCTACATTTCCTTCCGTTTCCTGCACAGAAACACGAATACAATGAGGGATCCGATCATAAATCCACTTAGCCATATTCTCCGCCGTAGGATTCACATCCTTCATAATATCATTCGCCAAATGATGATCAAACTCATTGACCACATCCTTGATTTGCGTAAAATCCACCACCATGCCATTCTTATCCAACGAATCATTCTGCACCGTCACCGTCACCACCCAATTATGACCATGCAATGACTGACACTTACTCGGATAATCCAAATGCAGAAAATGCGCTCCACTAATTTCCATCCGTTTCGTTACCGTATACATCTCCTACTCCCTTCCTATAACGCCGGATCCGCCATCCCGTTAGCCGCAAAAGCCTTGGCACGATCAATGCAAGTCGCACAACGACCGCAAGGACGACTTCCCCCTTCATAACAACTCCACGTCAATTCATAAGGCGTACCCAAAGAAATACCCATCTTCACAACCTCAGCCTTACTCTTCCCGGCAAAAGGATACACCAAATGCACCTGCTGATAAGTACCTATGGAAATAGCACTCCCCATAGCCGAAAGAAACTCCGGCGAACAATCAGCATATGCATTCCCTGCTGCATCATCCGCATGAGCTCCGATATAAATATCACAATCAACACCCTCAAACATTCCGGATGCCAAAGTAGCCGCCACCGAAAGCATGAGACCATTTCGAAAAGGCACATAAGTCGCTACCTTCCCCTCACCATTACGACGAATTTGATCCGCATAACTCTCATGCGGAATAGCCTCAGACGACGAAGACAGCAACGGACAATGAGAATATTTCATCAAAAAAGACAAATCAAATTCATCATGCTTCACATGATAATACGCCGCCACTTGACGAGCGGCCAAAAGTTCCCTGTCATGTTTTTGCCCATAAAAAACGGAAGCAGTCCACACATTCTCCGCTCCCAAATTCTTCACAGCCAGCGAGAGACAAGTCGTCGAATCCACCCCGCCACTGGATAATATCATAGCTTTTTTCATATTCCCTCCTGTTTTTTTAAGTTGGTTCGCAGATAGACAACTATATTTCTTTTGTCATTATACCACCATAGAAACAGAAAAGAAAACAACCCCGCTCCTCACGAATTATCATCCTCTTACCCACCACTTGAGAAATTATTTCCACCCATCAGAAAATTTCCCTATTTCCTCCTTATAAGTTACAATTAAAGAAAATGAAAGGAGCTTCATATGGATACACTCATAGGAAAAATCGGAACTGTCACTCATTCAGTAACAACAAAAGATACCGCAAAAACCGTCAAAAGCGGTACACTTGACGTATTAGCGACACCGGTGCTTTCTGCCCTTATGGAAGAAGCAGCGGTAAAAACCATCGCCGCATTTTTACCGCCGGACGAAACCACGGTAGGCGGATACATCGCCCTCACGCACAAAGCGCCCACAAAAGTAGGTGACCGGGTGACCGTCATAGCCACCGTCACCAAAGTAGACGGACGAAAAATTCATTACCACATCACCGCCAAAGATACGCAAAAAGACATCGGCGAAGCAGAACATACAAGATTTATCGTAAACTCCCATGATTTTATGAAAAAATTACTCAAATAAAGGAACATATGATGACTTCTTTACTATTTATTTGCCACGGAAATATTTGCCGCTCACCTATGGCAGAATTTGTCATGAAAGACATTATCCATGACCGGCATGCAGATGATTTCTTTCATGTAGAAAGCGCTGCCGCCACAACTGAAGAACTGGGCCATGATATATATCCCCCGGTAAAAAAACTACTGTCAGACAAAAATATTTCCTTTGAACCACGCAAAGCACGACTATTCACGGCAAAAGATTATATCGCTTTTGACTATATTTTAGCCATGGATTATGAGAATTTACAAGATTTATATCATCTCACGGACGGTGACCCGAAAGAAAAAATCTCTCTCCTTTTATCCTGGTGCGGTGAGCGAGAAGAAATAGCAGATCCTTGGTACACCCGAGATTTCGAAACCGCTTATGCGGATATCCACCGATCCTGCACAGCTCTCTTCGATACACTTTATCCGGAAACACAGCGTTAATATTTCATAAACAAGGCACCTTTCTTCAGGTGTCTTTTCTCATGGTATAATATTTCAGGAGGTTTTATGATTACATTAAAAGCTTTTGCGAAAATCAATTTGACACTCTTTGTCGGTGAAAAACGCCCTGATGGTTATCACGAAGTGGAAACGATCATGCATCGCATTTCCCTCCATGACAAAATTCAACTCACTCGTGCGCCGGACATTTCCCTTAACGTGATGAAAGGAAATATTTCTTCCGATTCGGATAATCTCATGTGGCGCGCAGCAGAACTATTTCTAAAAAAAATGAACATATCCGGCGGCGTGCATATGACGCTTCATAAAGAAATACCCACCGGCGCCGGACTGGGTGGCGGTTCTGCCGATGCGGCGGCAGTCATCTATGGACTTCACCAACTATATGAAATCCCCTTTTCTCTATCCTATTGGAGTGAACAATCAGCAGTATTAGGTGCTGACGTACCATTTTCTTTCCTTTCCGGTGCTGCCTTATGCACAGGAATCGGTGAAAAAATAGCCCCTCTTACCCCTGCCCTGTCACTTCCTTTGATTATCATCAAACCGCCCTTATCCATCTCTACCATAGACGCATACAAAATACTCGATGAATACAATTCAACCGAACGAAAAACCATTCACGAAAAATCGACCGATAAAATGATTCAACATATCAATCAAAATATACCTATTCCCACTTCCTATTTTCACAACGACTTTGAAAAACCCCTTTGTCGTTTGTATCCGGAATTACAAGAAATAAAAAGCTACGGAGAAAAAATCGGTATCCCCGCCCAAATGACCGGTTCCGGTGCTGCCTTCTTCTTCGTATGTCAAAACAAAGACAATCAACTATTTCTTTTCAAAAAAATAAAAAAAGACCACCCGCATTGGTTTCTTGCCCAAGCAACCACGATATAACTCAACCCAAAAACTCTCTCGCCAATGTTTCCTTACGAGAGAGTTTTTGCTATGCCATATTTCTTTTTATTTTTCTGAATTGTTCATCAATATATTGTCCCATTTTTTCTTTGGCTTGCCAATCGGGATGTAGGCCATCAATCGCCCAATGCGGTGAAAGCGGTTCGTTTTCATCAAAAAGGCTCGCTATGTCAATATGTCGTTCATTCCGTATCCACGCATTGAGTTTGTCCCTTTCCGTTTCCCACCCGTCTGCCGCTTCTACATCATAAAATTCTTGCATCGACTGTGAGTTCATGGTTGGTATGGTCATAAAGATAGGAATAATTCCTGCATTTTTGCATTTTTCTTTTAATGTATTCATATTTCTTATCACGCTTTCAGCCGTCATTCCTATACGAATATCATTTGTGCCACCCATAATGAGTAAATATTTCACAGAAAAATGCCCTACATCTCGATCAAAGCGGTTGAGCATGTCATAAGTGGTATCCCCGCTTCTACCCATATTAATAACCGGAAAAGAAAGATATGTCGTATAGTTGTAAGCGCTGTCGGTCGGCCCATAGGTCATGAGTCCGCCGCCGTGAGTGATGCTGTCGCCTAAAATACCTACGTCTATGTTTGCATCAATGCCTTCTGTTTCATAAAGTTCGCTCCATGTGCCTACTATATGTCCTTGATTATCTCGTCCGCGAACACGCCAATATACTTTTTTCAATCGTGGCATTTCGTCAAAAACGGAAGGTACAGATGTCCTTTCTGTCCAATCCGGCGGCGTGTCATCTTCTGTCGGTTTTTCGTGGTATACTGCCACTTCATAAGACACTGCCCCGGGCATGCGCAAAAAAGAATATACGGGATAAAGTAAATTTTTTGTCTTGCTTTCGGGTCTTTGTATCGGCGCTTTTCTATGTAAATAAATCACGCTTTCTTTTAATTTCCGGCCCTCGCCCCATTCTCCCATCACCGCGCCGTAAGCATCAATAGGTCGCATACGCCAATATAATTCACCTTGTCCTTTATATTCCGTAAGAATAGATGCCGGACAAATAAGCCCACTTCGAAAAACATGCCTATTTTTGTAAATAGCAGGTTTTCTTTCTAATCGACCAAAAACGGTACGCGCCGGATATATTTCTATGTCATACCACGCAGCTTCCATATTTTCTTTCCACGGAAGGTATACCAATCCATCTTCTTTCGTTTCGCCGTTCGCTATAACAGCGAATAAAGGGTATAGTCCCAAGCAGAAGATGAAAAGCATCATTTGAATTATTTTCATCATTCGCCTCCGGCTTTATTGTAGCACATTAAGTGATCGCTATATGTATTTTCTCTTTAAATGATTTCCCTTGTTTCTTTGTACTCAAAAAAGACCACCCTTTTGTTATCGGGTGGTCTTTTTAATTTCCGGTCTTTTAGAATTTCGCTTCTTTTGTAGCGAGTCGAACCAAAGCACGTTTCAATGCCGCTTTGGCACGTTCTACATCCAAATCCGCTTTTTTGGCAGCCAATCTTTCTTCTGCTCTTTTTTTCGCTGCTCGAGCACGAGCAACATCAATATCATCCGCCAATTCTGCTAAGGGGGCTAAGATATGGACTTTATTGTCTTTCATATCTAAAAATCCTCCAAAAACAGCCATCCTTTCTTCTTCATCTCCGAATTGGATTCGAAGGGTGCAGACCTGGAGTGCTGCCGCTATGGGCACATGATTTTTCATGACGGCAAAATCTCCGTCAAGGGCACGAGCAATCACCATGTCAACGCCGTCTTTTTTATAGATAGCGCCGTCAGGACTAATGATTTCTACGTGCATAGGAGTTAGGGTATCAGCCATGGCTTATTCCCCCTTTTTCATCTTTTCTGCCTTTTCAATTGCTTCGTCGATGGTCCCTACCATGTAGAAGGCACCTTCCGGCATGTCGTCGTGTTCGCCTGCCAATATTTCTTTAAAGCCACGAATGGTTTCTTTGAGCGGTACGTATCTACCGGGGGATCCGGTAAATTGTTCAGCTACGAAGAACGGTTGTGACAGGAAACGCTGTACTTTTCTGGCACGAGCGACAATGACTTTATCGTCATCTGAAAGTTCTTCCATACCTAAGATGGCGATGATGTCTTGGAGTTCTTTGTAACGCTGCAGGATAGCCTGTACGCCACGAGCCACTTCATAGTGTTCTTCGCCTAATACATTCGGATCAAGGATACGGCTGGTGGAGTCCAAAGGATCTACTGCCGGATAAATACCTAATTCTGCAATGGAACGGTTTAATACCGTAGTTGCATCTAAGTGTGTAAATACGCCTGCCGGTGCCGGGTCGGTCAAGTCATCGGCCGGTACGTATACCGCCTGAATTGACGTGATGGATCCGTCTTTGGTCGAGGTGATTCGTTCTTGCAATTCGCCGATGTCTGTTGCCAATGTCGGCTGATAACCAACGGCTGAAGGCATACGTCCCAAGAGGGCGGATACTTCGGAACCTGCTTGAACGAAACGGAAGATGTTATCTACGAAGAGTAACACGTCTTGTCCTTGTTTATCACGGAAATATTCCGCCATAGTCAACCCGGTAAGAGCCACGCGCATACGAGCTCCCGGAGGTTCGTTCATCTGTCCGTAAACGAGCGCCACTTTTGAAAGTACGCCGGAGTCTTTCATTTCGCCCCACAGGTCGTTCCCTTCACGGGTACGTTCGCCTACTCCGCAGAATACGGAACAGCCGGAATGTTCTGTGGCCACGTTATGAATGAGTTCTTGGATTAATACGGTTTTACCTACGCCTGCACCACCGAAGAGCCCGATTTTACCACCTTTTGCATATGGTGCAATCAAGTCTACGACTTTGATGCCGGTTTCAAATATTTCGGTCGCCGGAGACTGGTCTTTGAAGGCCGGTGCCGGACGATGAATAGGCCAATAATCGGATGCCGGTACAGGTGTATCGTCATTATCTACGGTTTTTCCTAAGACGTTGAAGATACGTCCGAGACATCCATCACCTACCGGTGCAGAAATAGCAGCGCCGGTGTCGATAGCTTTCATTCCACGTACCATGCCGTCAGTAGAACTCATAGCAACGGTGCGGACAACGCCATCACCTAAATGTTGCATGGTTTCACAAATGACATCTACGGGAACTTGGCCCTCTTCATCTTTGACATGAATTGCGTTATAGATAGCCGGTAAGTCTTGGTCGTCGCTGAAAGCAATGTCCACAACGGCCCCCATGACCTGAAGGACTTTACCTATACGGCTTTGCTGTTCATTTGCCATGAAGAAGTATTCCTCCTTATTATTTTCATATGATTATTCAAGTGCTGCTGCTCCGCCAACGATTTCTGATATTTCATTGGTAACCTGTGCTTGACGTGCTTTATTGTACGTCAGATTGAGGTCATCAATTCGTTCAGCCGCATTATCTGTAGCAGCAGACATAGCAGCCATACGGCTACCCAATTCCGATGCGGCAGATTGGAGCATAGCATTATAAATTTGTACTTGTACATATTCCGGAAGCAGGCGCGAAAGTACGTCTGCCGGATTGGGAAGAAACAGATAAGACGTTTCAAATTGTCCCTCTTCGCTCCCCACTTTTTCCTCATCATTCGGCTGTTCAATAGGCAATAATTTGTCCATTTTCACTTCTTGCCGAAGTGCGGTAATAAATTTGGTATAAATAATATACACTTCGTCGACTTCTTCATTAGTGAAATAGTCCACCATTTCTTTCGCAAGCTCAATGGAGTCCTGTGCCGACGGTTTATCAGAAAAGCCGAAATGATAGGAATCTACCTCATAGCCACGGAATTTCAAGTAATTCTTTGCCTGTTTACCGCATACATAAAGAGCATATGAGGAACGATCCTTTCCGGAGATTTCTTGCACGGTACGCTTCATAACGTTGGAGTTATAAGCGCCGGCGAGGCCTTTATCACCGCATATAACGAGATAAGCGACCTTTTTCACATCCCCTTTGCGAAAGAGGGGACTGGTGAAGCCGGATGTTTCCGAAGAAGCACGGCGCAAAAGCTCTCCAATCTTTTCTGCATAAGGACGGGAGCCATTGGCTTTTTCTTCGGCTTTACGAAGGCGCGCAGCGGCTACCATCTTCATTGCTTTTGTGATCTGCTGGATGTTGGTGACAGATTTTATGCGCCCTTTTATATCACGCGTACTTTCCAATCAGATCACCCCTCATTCGTTTCGGCAGAAACAGAAACCTGATAGCGTTTCTTAAATTCTAAGATCGCTGCCTTCAAGTTTTCTTCATTTTCTTCTGTCAATTTCTTATTTGAGGAAATATCAGCGCCGATTTCCGGATGATTGCTATGAATAAAATTCAATAATTGATGTTCAAAGTCAACCACACTGTCTACGGCGATATCATCCACATACCCTTTCACGGCTGCATAAATGGCCATGACCTGATCCTCTACCGGATAAGGAGAATATTGCGGCTGTTTCAATATTTCCGTTGTTCTTTGCCCACGATCAATCTGGGCCTTTGTAGCAGCATCCAAATCAGAACCGAATTGGGCAAAAGCAGCCAATTCACGGAACTGAGCCAAGTCAAGTCTTAATGTGCCGGCTACTTGTTTCATCGCCTTAATCTGTGCCGATCCACCTACACGAGATACGGAAAGGCCGACATTAATAGCCGGACGTATACCGGAATAGAAAAGGGATGTTTCCAAATAAATCTGACCATCAGTGATAGAAATAACGTTCGTCGGAATGTATGCCCCTACGTCGCCTGCCAATGTTTCGATAATCGGAAGAGCTGTGATAGAGCCGCCTCCCAATTTATCGGACAAACGAGCTGCTCGTTCAAGCAATCTGGAATGCAGGTAGAATACGTCACCGGGGTATGCTTCACGTCCCGGCGGACGACGGAGCAAAAGGGACATAGCACGATATGCTACGGCATGCTTAGAAAGGTCATCATAAATAATGAGGACATCTTTACCCTGATGCATGAAATATTCTGCAATAGATACACCGGAATAAGGTGCTAAATACTGCATCGGCGATCCTTCGGATGCTCCGGCATGCACGATAATGGAGTAATCCATAGCGCCTGCGGCACGAAGTCTTTCATAGACACGTACAACGTTGGAGTTCTTCTGTCCGATGGATACATAAATACAAATAACATTCTGACCTTTTTGGTTCAAAATAGTATCAATAGCGATAGCTGTTTTACCGGTACCGCGGTCACCGATAATAAGTTCACGCTGTCCACGGCCAATCGGCACCATGGAGTCAATACATTTCAACCCGGTCTGCAGGGGGACATTAACCGGCTGTCTGTCGGCAATTCCCGGTGCTTTAATTTCAATGTCGCGATAAGAATCGGTTTTAATTTCGCCTTTCCCGTCAACAGCCTGTCCTAAGGCATTGACTACTCGGCCCACAACAGCATCACCTACCGGAACCTGCATCAAACGACCCGTTCTTTTTACCGTGTCGCCTTCCTTAATGCTTTCCGAATCCCCTAAAAGAACAGCACCTACATTGCTTTCTTCCAAGTTCATAGCCATACCATATACGCCGTTGGGAAGTTCAAGTAATTCGCCGGCCATACAATTTTCCAGCCCATAAATATGAGCAATGCCATCGCCGACTTCCAGAACCGTACCTACTTCATCGACATTGAGGTCTACTTGATAGTTTTCAATCTGTTTTTTAATCACAGATGTGATTTCATCTGAACTGATTTTCATTCCTGTAAGTCACCTCAATCTCTCTTCATCATTTGTGAGCGAAGTGTTTCCAGCTGACGAGCGATAGAACCATCAATCAAACGGTCACCCATTTGCACGGTAAATCCACCTATCAAAGCGGTATCCACTTTCTCTTTCATGATAATCTTCTTGCCCGTTAATTCGGCAAGCTTTTCTTTCAACGTTTCCGCCTGTTGTTTTGTCAGGGGGAATGCGGATGTTACTACAGCTTCTTCTATGCCCATACCGTGATGAGCTAAATCTGTATAGACATCTACCATAGCGTCTAAATCAGAAGTACGACCTTTATCAATAACTACATAACAAAATTGTAATACGATAGGTTGTACTTTCGATGCAAACAATTCTTTTATCGTTTCTTTCTTGACATCCTTAGCAAGCAGAGGATGATATAAAAGGGTTTGTAAATCTTTATTTTCCTTTATCGCACTAATAATCAGCGAAAGCTCTTCTTCCGTCTGTTCTATGCAGTTTTGCTCACATGCGAGTTCATAGATAGCACGTCCATACTTTTTTGCAAGGATCATATTTTTATCCATGATCATTTACCTGCATCTTTAGCATCTAACTTAGCGATGCTTTCTTGAATGAGCCGGTTATTTTCATCCGGTGTCATTTGTTTGCTGATGATCTTCGCTGCGATATCGCAAGAAAGGGATGCCACTTCCCTCTTCAAATCCTCAAGAGCATCCTTGCGTTCTCTTTCGATTTGACGAGTAGCATTTTCCTTTTCACTTTCGATAGCAGCATGAGCCGCATCAATTTGTGCCTGTGCAGCAGCTTGTGCTTCTTTTACCGCTTTGCTTACAATATCTTGTGCTTCTATCTGTGCAGCCTTCAACTGTTTTTCATATTCCACTTTCAAACTTTCAGCTGCCTCTTTAGAAGCCTTTGCACTATCTAAATCATTTTGTATACGATTTTTCCGATCTTCCATAACTTTCATCATCGGCTTATAAGCAAAGTGTCCTAAAATTGCCACAAGAATAATAAAGTTGAGGATCTGAATCAGCAGTGTCCCATTCAGTTCTACCAATGATATCCCCTCCTTCGGTTCATAAATGACATATCAAAATTAACCGAGGAACGGATTGGCAAATACTAATACGATAGCGATAACGATAGCGATAATCGGCATAGATTCGATAAGGCCGACAGAAATAAGCATATTCGTAAAGAGTTTACCTGCCATTTCCGGCTGACGTGCCATGCCATCCAAGAAATGCGATGTCACGATAGAATCTCCGATAGCCGCTCCAATAGCAGCAAGTCCTGCAATGATAGCTGCGGCAAGCACAGAATACTGAATAATAATAGCGTGTTCCATTCTAATAAATCCTCCTAAGAATTTGTAAATTTCCCATGCGGGTCGATATAAACCGGTTATTCGGACGGTGCCGTTAATCTTCCTCGACACTTTCTTTTAAATAGATAGATACGAGGGTGGTGAAAATGAATGCCTGAATCAGCCCGATAAATAAGCTAAAGGCAATCCATACCATAGGTACAAACCACGGTACAAGTGAATACAATACTTCAAGTAATATTTCCCCTGCCAAAATATTCCCAAAAAGACGCATAGAGAGCGTGACAGGCTTCGCTATTTCCTCAATCAGATTGATAGGTAAAAATACAGCAAACGGATGGAAAAAATGTTTCGCCCAATGCCCAAAGCCTTTATTTTTGACATAAAAGAAATGGACACAGAAAGAGGCGATAAGCGCCATCCCTAAAGTAGTATTCACATCGTTTGTCGGTGATGCAGTCAAATGATCGGTGGGCAAAAGACCTATTTCATTGGATACGAAAATGAACATAAATAAGGTCAATAATAGATAAACAACTTGTTTATACCCTTTCCCCATATTTTGCTCAAATTGATTACAAAAGGCTTCTACCACCATTTCCACCGCATTTTGCACGCCACTTGGCACCAGCGCTCTGCCACGACTGGCAGCTAATACCAATATGAAAACAATAAGTGCAGTAAACCATGTCATGTAGATGGTGTCAAGATTGATTTGCATACCAAACAATTCTGTTACTACGTGTGTACCTGTATGTAGATGCATAGAGTCACCCCCTCTCTCTTACAGGAATGTCAAGAATTTTTATTCCTTAATAACACTGACCGCTCGTTCCACGAAAGTCAGAAACGGTAGTGATAGTAAGCCGGCTAAGAAAGCGTACATATTCAGTGGCGTCAAAGAAATAACAAGAATCGCCAGTGCAATTTCCACGATAAAGCGGCTTGCCGTAAAAACAGTAAGCCGTCTGCCGATAAACTCCACCGGCCGTTTTGCCTTCATCCACTGCACATATTTCACTTTCAAAAACAAGAAAAAAGCAACGTGGAAAATAGTTCCCAAAATCCAAGCGGCACTCATTTTCCATCCCCACATAACAAAAAGAATCACTGCGCCCAATGCGCCAAAGCCAACCAGAAATGAAATCATCCTATCGGCATACTTCGGAAATGTGTCATCGTACGTCACTTCTACTATTTCTCCAACATCTGCTTGATAATTGAACACAGCCCGCAAACTCCGCCCAAAAACGAGAAAAATACCAATCCCCACGGACTTGTATGGAAATATCCATCACAAGAAACGCCCAACCATACACCGATCCCTATACACACAAGCATAGAAAACCCGGCTCCGGCGGCAATAGCCATTGATCGCCACGGATTAAAATCTTTACCGTTTTGTTTCTCGTCATTCTGCGTCATTGCGAACTCCAAAAAATATACAGACGAGTAAATTCCCAAAAAAGAATCTTTACCCATACAATGTTATTGTATCATACGGAATATTAATTGGCTATAAAATGAGGTCGTTTTTATGAGATTTATCACTGATAACTGATGTAACTTTCTGAAAATATCACCGACATTGACATATTCCATTTTGCCGCAAAACAAAAATGCGCACTCTCGAAGTAACGCATTTTCAAAAAAAAACTATTCAGCTATAAATTTACTCGGTTTTTCACTACTATATCCGCCTACATAAAGCAAAGCTTCTGCGATACGCTTAGCCGCCTTTCCGTCGCCATAAGGATTCACCGCTTCCGCCATGCTTTTATACGATTTCTCATCTGTCAAAAGTTGATAAGCCTCTTGATAAATACGCTCCTCATCAGTGCCTACCAATTTCACCGTACCGGCTTTAATCGCTTCCGGACGCTCAGTCGTATCACGAAGAACTAAAACCGGTTTCCCCAAACTGGGCGCTTCCTCCTGAATACCGCCTGAATCAGTCAAAACAATGCACGAACGCGCCATCAAATTCGTAAAAGGCTCATACTCCATCGGATCCACCAAATGAATACCCGGTATATGCTCCAACTCCTCTTCCACCACTTCACGAACCAAAGGATTACGATGTACAGGAAATACCACCTCTGTATTAGGCACAGCCTCTACCAATCGTCTAAGCGCTCGATACACATGATGCATAGGCGCTCCCAGATTTTCACGCCGATGCGTCGTGACCAAAATCACCCGCTTATGACTCTCAATATTTTCTATTTCCCTATCCTCAAAATGATAATCCTCTTGCACCGTATGAAAAAGAGCATCAATCACCGTATTTCCCGTGACAAAAATACGGCCGTCATCTTTCCCCTCACGAAGCAAATTAGCTCTCGCCGTCTCCGTCGGTGCGAAATTTAATACAGAAAGCACACCGGTAAGCTGACGATTAGCCTCCTCCGGGAAAGGCGACGCCAAATTATTCGTCCGAAGTCCGGCTTCCACATGCGCCACAGGAATTTGTTGATAAAAAGCCGCAAGCGCCGCCGTAAAAGTCGTCGTCGTATCACCATGCACCAATACATAATCAGGCTTTTCCTTGGCAAATACATCACGAAGCCCCATAAGCACACGTGACGTAATATCATAAAGTGATTGACCACTTTTCATAACATCCAAATCATAATCCACCGGCAAATGAAATAAATCCACCACCTGATCAAGCATATCCCTATGCTGCGCTGTGAGACATACCTTCGTATCAAACTCCGAATGGCAAAGCAATTCCTTAACCACCGGAGCCATCTTAATGGCCTCAGGACGAGTACCAAAAACCGTCATGACTTTCATGAAAAAACCCTTTCTTTATAACTACTTATTTTCCTTTTCCTTATCCAATTGAGAAGGAGGCTCCATTACTTCCTGCATCACACCCAACTTTTTCGCCCACCAAAGAAATACCAAAATCACAGGCACCATGACAATACAAGCTGCCCACCAATTCACATGGATAAGAAGTAACGCCAGACACGAGAAAAAAGCCGTCATCGCATACATCAAAAGAACCACCTGCTTCTGCGACAAACCCTTTGCCAACAACCGATGATGCAAATGATTTTTATCCGGAGAAAAAATAGGAACCCCGGCATGCTTCCGACGTACAATCGCCATCAACGTATCCAAAATCGGTACCGCCAATGCCAAAAGAGGTACAGCAAGCACCGCCACCGCCGCCGTTTTCATCGTACCGATAACCGCCACAGCCGCAATGATATACCCCAAAAACATCGACCCCGTATCACCCATAAAAATACGAGCCGGATTAAAATTATACTGAAGGAAAGCAAGACATGCGCCGGACATAGCCACCATAGCAGCCGCCGACACCCACTCACCCATTTGGAACGCCAAAAGCGCCACCGTGATAGACACAATAGTAGCAATACCGGCAGCAAGACCATCCAAACCATCAATCAAATTCACCGTATTCACAAAACCGATGACCCAAAAAATAGTGAGCGGAACAGAAATAAAAAGCGGAAACTCCACAATACCCACATAAGGCACATTAATCCACTCAATACCCACATTAAAAAGAACCACCAACACCGCAGCCGCCAGGATTTGCCCCAACAACTTCACCTTTGCCGGAAGAGAATAAATATCATCTAAAATTCCGACCACCACAAGAACCGTAGCCCCGGACAGAACGCCAATCATCTCATAAGAAAGCCCCACCGTAGCCACGACAGAAACAACAAACCCTATATAAATGGCCAAACCGCCCAAACGCGGCACCAACCCATGATGCACCTTACGAGCATCCGGCCGATCCATAGCCCCCACATAAACAGCAAGACGTTTGACAAGAGGCGTCAAAAAAAACGTCACCGCAAGAGCTGTCAAAAATGTATACACATAGGCAAACAAAACAAATCCTCCCTTTACTCTATATGCCTATTTTATCACAACAAGACAATATTGTATTACTTTAAAAAAAATAACACCATAATAAAGATATCGACGTATCCATAACCCACGCAAAAAAATCTTACCATACGCATAATATCTATATCCCTAAAATTTTTACGACAAAGAAATACAAAACAGCTTCTGTACCATTTTACGGAAATATCTCTAAATGCAAAGTCGTACAGGTAAAATAAGTTTTTTCTCACGCATATGGTAACAACACTCTATCCGTCAGCCGAACAAAAAAAGCAACCTTTCCATCACAAAAGATTGCTTTTTTCATTAGCACAACAAGAACAAACCTCCCATACCATCAAATTCCCACAAAAACCTCTACCATATTTCTTATTTTATCCAATACACTTTCCTTTTTTTCTCTGCCTTACTCCGGCACGACGTGACAAAGCCGGCATCATCCGATCCACCTCATCACCGGCATACTCCACATATCCCTTATCAATAGCACGCTCAATGAATCCCTTAGAATTATCACGCAAACTCTCCGCCTCAATCAAAGCATGAATCTCTTTCTCCTTCTCAGCTTTTGCGAAAGTATAAAAAGCGGACAAAATATCCTCCACACGACACAACTTAGACAAATCCGTTTCATTAATAAAATCCATAATAAGCCCCTCTTTCGGGCGGACACCCATACCGGAACGGATAATACGACGCACCTCACGCTTCAGCGCCTCTATGTCCTCACTTTCCTTCGCCTTTTCCAAAATGAGTGCCAAAATATAATCCAAATTAATCTCATCCGTTTTGAGCAAATCAATCTGAAACTCGATATCAGAAAAATCAACAGACGGCACTCTATCATCATTATTTGAAGAAGGCTTATACTCCCGGAAATCCACATAAGCACTTCTCATATCCTGAAGCAACCTATCAGAAATAGGAGACACAAAAGACGCAAACTCATCAAAATTCCTTAAAATATTAAGAGACTTCAAATACTCCCCAAAAAGCTCAACAAAATGCCTTTTATCCGCATCCAACTGTATATTTGCAGGATCCGGGAACCGATCAACCAACTCCCTACAAATAGACTCAAACCCCTTGATGGACTTTCCCGTTTCCTTATCCACGAAACCATGCATATAATCAGCATAACTACGCTCAAGAATGATATTCAAACTATTCTCATCGCCAAATAATTTGATAGCATCCTTCGTCGCCTGCTCCAAATCACGGAAACAAACAATATTCCCAAAAGACTTCACCTTATTAAAAATATGATTCGTCCGAGAAAACGCCTGAATCAAGCCATGATAACGCAAATTTTTATC
This sequence comes from Veillonellaceae bacterium DNF00626, assembly GCA_001553355.1. GTDB lineage: Bacteria > Bacillota > Negativicutes > Veillonellales > Dialisteraceae > Dialister. The sequence continues at coordinate 638 of KQ960867.1, read as the reverse complement.
CACAGATAATTTATCATAACAAGTGCAACACAAAATAAACTCATAGCTAATCAGCTGTGCTAATATGTAAGTAACCAAACAAAACATATTAAAAGGAACGATAAACTATGAGCTATAACCATCTTACCATAGAAGAGAGATCTTGTATCTATCAATTTTTAAATTTGGGAATGAATATAAGGGAAATTGCACAAGCACTTAAAAAGTCACCTAGTACAATATCGCGAGAAATAAAAAGAAATTCTTCTAAAATAAAGACTAATAGAGGAAGTTATACTAATTACTTCCCAATAAAGGCAAATGACAAATATTGCGATAGAAGGAAAGCTTGTCATAGAAAAAGCAAATTTTCTAAAGATGTTATTGATTATCTAACTATAAAAATCAATGAACATTGGTCACCTGAACAAATATCAAATAGAAGTACAAATACTATTAACCAAATGCCATCTACATCAACCATATATAGACTTATACACGCAAAAAAGCTGCCAAAAACCAGTATGAAAAATTTGAGAAGAAAGGGGAAATTTAAAAGACCAGCAGAAAAAAGAGAAAAATTTAATGATAAAGGGAGAACTATTAAGAAAGGACCTAATGAAACATACAAAAGGCAAGAGATAGGTCACTGGGAGGCG
>KQ960866.1:45841-54383 GCA_001553355.1 Veillonellaceae bacterium DNF00626 | reverse complement strand
GTTATAAACGTATTATCTATTCTCACTCGAGTTTAAAATACTCAGTCACCCCCGTGACGGAGAAAGTGAATGTATCGTGCAATCTCTGACATGATAAAACCGTTGTAGTCATCAAAAATTATACAATGACAAAAACCGGTATAGCTACATTTTTAAACAAAAAGATAATTTCCCTATTCGTGATGATAAAATAATCCTCATTTCCTCCACTGCTACCGCAAAAGGGTAGCAGGCATAAAAAAAGACCTTAAAAAGGTCTCATAATTATCTCAAGCCAAATACTCGACTCCACAGAGAAGCATGTTGTTTTTTCTTACTCATTGCCCATCTTATTGCATCTTGCTCTGCCTGCTGAACTTTATACAAGCGATAAGCTCGATATTCATCCATATCTACGACCATCATGCATATATGTGCATTTCTATTCTCATGACGCAGATCAATTTCCTTCGATGGTAAAGGCGCAGGAATCGCCTTCTCTTCCAATTCCCACAATGACATACCTAAAGCTTCTCTGGCTTTTCTCACTACGGTTTCCATTGTACTTGCCGTGGCTGTGCAACCTATCAAATCAGGAAATTCAATGGTATATTTTCCTTCTTCTTCATGACAGGTAAAGATGGCCGGGTAAAAATATTTCATACTGTCCCTCTTTTCATCACTTGCCAACTGTTATTTTCATCTTTTCTTATTTTAATACATTTACCCCTCTGCTGCCAAGAGGGAAACACGAGAAATTGGAAAAATTTTTCAAATTTTCTTTATTTAATAGATACTACGAGCATGCTACATTCAATTTATTCAATACAGACGCCATTATGCACAATAAATTCATATCCGCATGACAATTTGGGCATGTAAAAAGCTTGTTAGCTCCATTAATGCCAACAAGCTTCTTTACATGAGATATGATTAAATTCCCATTACTATCCTATATCATTGATTCACTCGAACTCTTTCGATCATCACTTCTCCTTTTTTATTTCTTTGAACGACATCTATACGGAAGCGTTCTAATTCCGGTTCAAATTCCACAATCATTTTTTTATTCACATTTATCCCTTGTTGCATTGCTCTATAAATAAGAGCCGCAAATTCATATCGAGTCATCATCCGATCGCCTTTCCACGTACCATCGGGATATCCTTCTATGATTCCTTTATCTACTAATTCCCGAATGTATTCATAAGCCCAATGGTTTTCAGGCACATCAGGAAATAGTTTCGTCTTAACAGGATCCGGTTTCTGTCCTTCACTTACACGAATCAGTGCTTGTCTTAAATTTTCTACTTCTTCTCGGAGATCTTTAATTTCCTTTGCCATAGCTAACCGTCCACGAGATACGTGATTTCCTTGTCCCCATCTTAAAGACATCCCGGCACTAATCATACTTTGACCACCACCGAAGGAACCACCTACGCTTATCATCATGCTTTCGTTCGGACGATAAAATGTCCCCAGTGCTGCTGCATTCGCTCCCTTATAATTTCCATATCCGACTGCTATATCCAGTTTATCATCAGGATCAAAATCAAGAGGATGCAATCCTGCCAATGCCGCTGATCCGGCACCTACGGCATTAAGTCTTGTATCTAAACTCCCTATTTTATTTCCTATCAATGAAAGCTGTCTCATATTCGCTGCATCATCAGGCTTCACTCCATCTGCCACACCGGAAATAACTTGATTGCCATTATTCAACCCGTCTTTTGTCAAAGATACGACTTTTTCACCGGCAGTAACCGTGATACCGTTAGCCGTTGTTTCTGTCTTATGACCGTCTTTATCCGTAACCGTCGTTCCTAAATCATTAATGACGGTACTCGTAGTTTCCTCTTTATCGCCATTTTTAACCGTCTTAGTAAACGTAGCACTTTCCAACCCGGTGAGATTCTTGTTCAAAGCAACCGTGTATTCTTTACCGCCGTCCGTATTCGTTCCTTCTGTAACAGCTATATTCGTTCCTTCTTTCACAGTCGCTTGTTTCGCCGATCCGCTTACTACCTTTTCTACAGCTGCTTTCAACTGGTCTTCCGTAGCGGCACGACCGCTGACAATGTTCGTGCCGTCCCACGTCGTATTGGAAAGTCCCGTAATCGTACCCTTGCCGTCTTTACCATTATCAGCGGACGCCTCACCATTAATGGTTACATTTCCGGCTTTTATCGCATTTCCCAATCCCACTGTATACGTAGTAACACCTGTTTTGTCATCCTTCTCCGATTTTACCGTAATACCTGTATCACTACCTTTAATATCTACTTTCGAGCCGGCATTGTCGGCAACGTCCTTGATTTTTTCCGCCACTTTTTTCAATTGCGCCACGTTCACCGCATCCGTATCTTCCGTACCGGCTGCAACTCCCGTAATCTGGCGAGTTATCCCCTTTTCCACATCGCCGACCGATACGGCGGCAGCTGTCGATTTCCAGGTATACAAGCTGTTATTAATAGCGGTTTGTGATTCTTCGTATGCCTTTTGTTTCTCCTTTAAAGTTGTTTTTAATTTATTTAATTCGTGTTTCAGCTGAGTCTTCTTATCCGCATTTTCACCGGCAATACACATCTTACCGCATACTTTTTCGATAGCCTCAACTTCTTGCTGTTTGGCGTCAACGGCTTGCTTCGCTTGCTCATAAGCGGTTTTAGCGGCAGTATATTTTTCTGCCAACGGTTTAAGTGCCGCACTGTTGCCAAGGGCTGCCGCCGCGCCCGCTTCGTCAAGGACTTTGCCCGTTGCCGCATCGTAACCGAAGGCGCCTTTATCCCGTTTAGCAATAGCACCGCTGCCCAAGGCAACGCCGCCTTCTTTTTGCACATGTGCATTATGGCCGATAGCGACGATATCGGCTACGGTCGTTTCGGTTTCCTTATCTTGCGAACCTAACAATATGCCGTGTTTGACCTTGGTCACTTTTTGCTTGTCACCCATGACCACGGTGGATTCGCTGTCGGTGGCCGTATTTTCAGAACCGATCATGGTCACATGCTTACCGTTCGTTACCGTATTTTTATAGCCGTCTACCATATTAAATTCGCTGACTTTATTTTCCGTACCGGTCACGGTATTGTTGACGCCGACCAATTGTGAATGACGTACATAATCCGCTACGTTACCGCCGCCGATAGCCAGGACGGCACCGCCGGAATTGGAATCTTTAATCGACTTTTGTAATGCCGTTACCGTATCTTCCCAAGTATTCAATGTCGTAAGACCACTGGGAGCGCTGATATAACTATTCGAATTGGTAATCTTATTTCCGGCACCGTACACCAAAGTACCGTTGGCGTTTTCTACCGTATTTGCCACACCGACAATGCTGTTGGCAATACCGGATGAACCGCTATGTCCTTTGGAACGGATACTGTTCAACGAACCGACCACATTGGCACCGAAGTTTTGTGGCCCGTAAGTTAAACTATTACCTCCACCTTCACCGGTAAAACCGCCGGTAATAACGGAATAGGCACCGTACATATTGGCAAAGACGCCCTTGTTGTACGTATTCGTACCGATGGTCGTCATGCCGACAATATTGGCTTGCTCATTCGTATCCTTAGTACTTTCCGTCATACTCTCCGTAATATCAATACCGCCCATTTGATGGCCCGCAAAGGTATGCGCACCGATTTGAATACTTCCCGTACGGGCAAACGTATTCGTACCGATGGCAATACCGCCCGGAACTTTGTCCGCATTTTTCGGCAAAGTATTTCCTCTACCGAAAAATCCGGGTTTATCAAAATTATCCGGCGTAAAACTCAATCCACGTTCCTGTTTACCGCTGCCGTTCAAGACCTTTGCATGTTTGCCGATAGCGATACTCGCCAAATCCAGCCCGTTCGTCGTAATTAAGGTATTATCACCGATGGCTACACTGCCTTCACCGTCCGTATTACCGCCGTTGCCTTCAATGTGGGCATTTCTGCCAATAGACACGGTACCGCCTTTAGATGCCAGTGCCTTTTCGCCGATAGCTACGGCACCTTTGCCCTTGGCACCGTCATTTTGATAATTGGAATCGTTGTCTTGGCTCTCGCCTTTCACCGAAATATAGTGAACAGCACTGTTCGTTACCATATTGGCAACCGCTTTCAATTGTGCCACGTTCACCGCATCATGATCCAAGATACCGCCTGCCACATTGACAATACGACGGTAATTGGCTTTTACCTCTTTATCTCCTACTTTATAATCCGGATGCCCTACCGATACAATACCGGCCGCCGCTTTTACTTCTTCATCCGTATACACTGCCTTTCCGTCCACCGCTTCTTTGGCAATGGAATTGGCGCCGATAGCTACACTGTTTTCATCATATGCACGTGCATTACTGCCTAACGCGGTTGCACCCTTTTTATAGGCAATACTATTTGCACCCAATGCCGTAGCAAATTCATCACGTGTATCCGCCCAGTGACCGACAGAGGTCGTTTCCTGTCCGTATGTACGGGCTTGTTTTCCTAATGCGGTACTGTAATGACCTTTCGCCACTGCCGCTACACCCACTGCGGTACTGTTCGTATCATGTGCTTCCGCCGCCGCACCGATGGCTATATTTTGGTAACCGAATGCACTTGCACGCATACCGATAGCCAATGAATTTTCTTGCGGTGTCTTATTGCTCGTTTCCGGTTTGGTATCATCGTCTGTCGGTTGGAACGGCATAACAGGCTTCCACTCATCTCCGGGTTTCGGCATAGCCGTCCCTTTATGTTCCTCCGTAACAGGCCCTACATACGCCCCGTCACCGATTGCAATGCCACGTGCAGCCGTAGCCGCCACACTACTTTCCTTACCGACAGCTATCCCGCGCTTGGCTGAAGAACTCGCACTCGTACCGATACTGATGGCATCTTGTCCGGCTGCTTTCGTCTGACTCCCGAAAGATATACCGTCCTCACCGGATACATTGGCATTCGTACCGATACCGATTCCTCTCACCTTCGTTACCTGTGCCTGCACACCCAGAGCCAGACCCTGTGCAGCCTCCACCTTTGTAGCATAGCCGATAGCCATCCCCAATTGTGCCGTATTTTTAGCATTTACACCGATTGCCATACCCCAATCGCCTGATGATTCCGCCTTTTCTGCCATCGCAATAGCACGAGAGCCGGTACTTTTGGCTTCTCCGCCAATGGCAATACCCGTTTGTCCGGATACATTCGTATTCGCACCTAAGGCAATACCGCGATCACCGGAAACTGAGGCCTGATAGCCTATAGCGGTTCCTAACTGCTTACCGGTCGATTTGGCTTGGTTTCCGATAACTATATCCCAACCGCCGGCAGAACTTGCTTCACTACCGATGGCAATGGCACTCCAATTCTCACTTTTTGCCTTTTCGCCGATAGCAATGCCTCCGGTTTGCTTGGCGCCGTCATTATTGAAATTGGTGTCGGCATCTTTGCTCGTGCCTTTCACCGACACATAATGAACACCGTTCTCTGCCAACTTCTGCAAAACCGCATTATATACAGCTTGTTGATCCGCCGTCAATGGCGTTGCCGCCGGCGGTTCAGTAGCATACACACCATTAGAAAAAGAGAATAAAAAAGCAGTCATCAAAAGTACTACCGTTTGTTTCCTACTCTTCGATGCATGATGATTGCCTTTCGCTATTTCCGATACCACGGAATACGCCTGTCTTGTTTTGTCCCAAATAATTTTATAAATATGATTCATTTGTGACACGCCCCCTATTTATAATAATAAATTATTCATGTTTTATATTAATAATACCCCCCCCGTAGGCATTTTGTCAATTATTTAAATATTTTATTTTATTAAATAAAATATTTATTATAATGTGTAAATAATTAATCACGGCAGACAAATTATTTACGTTTAGAAATTTTGTAGCCCTTCCCTAAAAACTTTCACAATGTGCATAACATCTTCGTTTCACCTACATTCATTGAATATCTTTTGTGGCTATTTATAGAAACATCACTAAAAGCAATGACGAAACCATTAGAACGCAAATAAACTGTAAACGTATATTTTATTCTCAGTCGGGCTTGAAGTAGACGGTTTACCAAACTTTTCCTCGTGTACGGTGAAAGCAGACATTGTGGCACTTTTGTATTATGCTCTCATATGCATTTGACATAACGTAAAAAGGACATCTTTCGATGCCCTCTATGAAAATAAAAAGGATAAGACAAGTCATATACCTGTCTTATCCTTTTCTGCTTCACCGTTATTTCTGTTTATTCATCAACTGCATAACCATAGCTTTCAATTCTTCTATTTCCTTTTTCTGTTCCCTATTCTCTGCTTTTAATGCTTCTACTTCATCCTGCATGATATAAACAGAACTGATGGGGCCGCTTCTGTAACGATCCTGTACCTGATTTTCCTTCTTGTCGTGATGTCCGAATTTCTTCGTAATTCCGAGATTAATCATATTCTGACTACCGCCAAAGGAAATACCGGCATGGAAGAGTGTGCTTTCATTTGTATAATGAGCAATACCAAGCGCTACCGCATTGTTGTTTTTGTACAAGCCTACCCCTGCCATGATTTGTGTCGGTTCAAGTGGATCATACTGCAATGGTTTTAATGCTGCCAATGCAGCGGCATCTGCGCCTACATTCCGCATTTCGCTCTGAACTCCGGCTACAGAATTACCGAGTTTTGCGAAGGCTTCATCCACTTGTCCCTTATTCACTGCATCGGTCGGAGCATTACCTGCTGCCACATTGGACAATACCATCGGTTTATCTCCATTCAATGCCGCTTTCATCGTCCCCTTATCCACAGGCGTCAACGGTTTTGCTTCAGCTTTCGGTTTACCGTCATTTCCGAGATCGCTCTTTTTATATACGGCACCTTTCTGACCGTTTTCTCCGGGAACAAATACCGGTGCATCATCCGGTTTTTCCGGTTTCGCATAGAAATCATTGCCGACCTTTGTTACGGGTTTATTATCCTTATCCTTGTATACAATCGGAATATCCGCATGTTCAAGCACTGCTTGTGCATCCACACCTACCGATACGATACGTTTTCCGCCGTCCGTCTTACCGGTTATCGTAATTCCGTCCACACCTTTGAAATTGATTTCATTAGCATTCTGAACTTTTTCAGCATAATCGTCACCGGTACTGAGTACCCAGCCCATGCGACGGAGATCGTCCACCGTTGCAGCCGTATTCTTGGCATCTGTATCTTTATCCGCATCCGTCGGAACACTCAAATCGGCAAGTCCCGCTTTTGCTTTATCTGCCGGTTTTGCATCTGCCTCTTTCGGTGCTTCAATAGATTTTGTTCCCGGTGCTACATTCTTCAACTGCATCGGTGCAGCCCCTGCCAATTTCTGTGCAGCCGGTTTCGAGTCTTTAGCGTCATCTTTCGGCTGTCCGTCATCTTTCAATTGATCTTTCGTGTAATATTTATCGCCTACTTTTACCAACGGTTTTCCGTCTTTATCCACATACTGGACATTGCTGTCACCGGATTTATCCAATTCAGATTTTACAACTGCCGCCATCTTCTGAGCATCAACACCGATAGTCACAATACGCTTGGAACCGTTTGCACTGCCCGTAACGGTAATCGGCCCGTTTTCTTCGCCTTGGAAGTTCACTTCATCGGCCGTCTTTACTTTCTCAGCAAAGCCCTTTCCGTCCTTGCCCGTACTGATAACCCAACCGAGTTTCTTCGCATCCGCTACGCTGAGTCCATTCGTATCTTTGGACTTATCCAAATCGGCAAGTCCTTCTTTGGCTTTTCCGACTTTATCGTCAGCATTTTGAGGTGCACCGATTGTCGCCGTACCTTCACCTACATTGCGTAATACAGTGCCTTCCTTCGTATCTGCACTTCCGTTCGGATGAACCAGAGCTACTCCTAAATTCTCTACATCTCCGGCTTTCTTACCTTGCAACGGTTGAGCCCCCTGTCTTAACGTGCCGGCTTCATCAATAATATCGCTACCTTTATATACAGCTTCTTCACCGGTCGGTGTCTTATGTTTTACCGGATTATCTGCGGCATTGTAATACAATACTTCTTTTCCTTTTTGCAGCATAGGTATCATGCGATTTCCTTGACCGTCCACATACTGAATGGCATTCTGCGTACCTGTTACCAAATTGTCCGCATTTACATCAATGGTAATAATACGTGTACCGTCATCTGCCGTCTTACCGCTAATCCATGCACCACCGAGGCCGACAAATTTTACTCTATTACCGTTTTTCACGACATCTTGATATGCTTTGTCACCGCCGGCCGCATTCACACTGGCGCCCAAAACAAAGCCCATGTCCTTCAAATCACCTACAGTAGCCACTTTTGTATCCTTAGCATCTTTCAAATCTACCAACTGTAACGGTTGATTATCGCTTCCCATAATAGGCTGACCGTCTTTTCCGTTAACCGGTTTAGTTTCCGTGCCGCGAGCTACATTATCAAGCTGCATCGGCTTATCTTTTTCGCCGACTTTAATACCTGCCGGTGTCTGTTCTCCTTCACCCTTATTCGGAGTTCCGTCCGGATTCTGTTTGTAGTACTTACCGTCATCACCTTTTACAAG
>KQ960866.1:43157-45741 GCA_001553355.1 Veillonellaceae bacterium DNF00626 | reverse complement strand
AGTACTTACCGTCATCACCTTTTACAAGCGGATTGCCGTCTTTATCTACATACTGTGTCGGAGCAGATCCCTTCTTATCATTTGCATCATTCACCACTTTGACAATGTCTTCTTTATTTACCTTAACGGTTACTTTGCTTACACCGTTTGCAGATTCAGTAATAACTTTTGCCAAATCTTCAGCGGCAAATTCTACCGTATTGGCATGTTTTACCTGTGCAGATACATCACTTCCATCTGCTGCTTTACCTTTAATGACAAATCCTAATTTTCTCAAATCATCTACTGTTGCTACGGTACCGTCTTTGGCACTCGCCAAATCTGCCAAGCCTTTTGTCGGGCCGTCTGCGGTGATGTCATTCGTTCCCGGTTTGACGTTCGTAAGCTGTGTCGCTTTACCTTTTTCGCCGACCTGAATACCTGCCGGTTCCACTGCCTGCGCATCCGGTTTAAGTTGCCCATCATCGCCTACCTTGTCTTTCGGATAATATTTATCCCCTACTTTGACAAGCGGATTTCCGTCTTTATCTACATACTGTGTCGGTGCATTTCCGGCTTTATCGTTAATATTCTTTACGGCATCAGCCACTTTCTTGTCATCGACTTTCACCGTAAATGTACGTACATCATTTTCTGTCTTACCGCTTACTTCTGCCAAGCCTTCGCCGACAAATTTCACGGTTTGTGCATTAGTCACGGTGGCATGATAATTACCGCCATCAGCTACCACAAAGCCTACCCGTTTCAAATCGTCTACGGTTGCTACGGTACCTGATTTCGCATTTGCCAAATCTGCCAAGCCGTTAGTCGGATCATTTGGTTTATCAATGGCACTTGTTGCCGGTGCTACGTTCGTAAGCTGTGTCGCTTTACCTTTTTCGCCGACCTGAATACCTGCCGGTTCCACTGCCTTCGCATCCGGTGCCGGCTGTCCGTCTTCGCCTACCTTATCTTTCGGATAATATTTACCGTCTTTTGCTTTAACCAACGGATTACCCTTATCATCCACATACTGTGTCGGAGCGTTTCCGGCTTTATCATTAATTTTCTTTACGGCATCCGCCACTTTCTTATCATCGACTTTCACCGTAATAATTCTCTTTTGTCCTTCAGTCTTACCGCTTACTTCTGCCAAGCCTTCGCCTTTAAAGTTGACTTCTTGAGCATGTTGTACTTTTTCGGAGTAACTATCTCCGGCACTGACAACAAATCCCAATTTCTTCAAATCGTCAACTTTTGCTACCGTTCCGGGTACGGCATGTTCCAAATCTGCTAGTCCTTTGGTCGGTCCGTCTGCCGTGATATCATTCGTTCCAGGTTTTACATTAGTGAGCTGCATGGGCTTATCTTTTTCACCTAAACGTACACCTGCCGGATCAACCGCTCCGCCGTCTTTATCCGGTGTACCATCTGCTTTCGGTTTGTAATACTTACCGTCATCACCCTTTACAAGCGGATTACCGTCTTTATCCACATACGTTGTCGGTGCGGCTCCCTTCTTCGCATTTTCTGCATTAACCGCTTTGGCAATCTCTTCTTTATTTACCTTAACAGTTACTTTGCTTACACCGTCTTTAGATTCGGTAATGACTTTAGCCAAATCTTCCCCGGCAAATTCTACCGTGTTGGTGTGTTTTACCTGTCCGCTAACGGGTTTACCGGCTGTATCCGTTCCTTTAATAATAAATCCCAATTTCTTCAAATCTGCGACAGTCGCTACGGTGCCGTCTTTAGCATTCTTCAAATCTGCCAAACCTTTTGTCGGACCGTCTGTGGTGATTTCTTTTGTTGCCGGTGCTACATTGGTGAGCTGAATAGGCTTATCTTTTTCACCCAAACGTACGCCTGCCGGTTTCTGTTCTCCTGCCGCTGTATTCGGAGTTCCGTCCGGATTCGGTTTGTAGTACTTACCGTCATCACCTTTTACAAGCGGATTTCCGTTCTCGTCTACATACGTTGTCGGAGCGGATCCCTTCTTAGCACCGTCCGCATTGATGGCCTTTGCCACTTCGTCTTTATCTACTTTAACAGTAAATGTACGAATATCACCCTTTGTTTCACCGGTAACCGTTGCCAGACCTTCGCCAACAAATTTCACAGTTTGTGCATTCGCCACAGTGGCATGATAATTGGCTCCGTCCGCTACAACGAATCCCATTTTCTTCAAATCGTCAACTGTTGCTACCGTTCCGGGTACGGCATTTGCCAAATCTGCCAGTCCTTTGGTCGGGCCGTCTGCCGTGATGTCATTCGTTCCAGGTTTTACATTCGTAAGCTGAATAGGCGTATCTTTTTCTCCTAAGCGTACACCTGCCGGATCGGCGGTTCCGGCGTCTTTATCCGGAGTGCCGTCATCTTTTACTTTATAATAATTACCGTCATCGTCTTTTACGAGCGGATTACCGTCTTTATCCACATATGTAGTCGGCGTAGCTCCTTTTTTCGCATTGGCTGCATTCACGGCCTGTGCAACATCATCTTTATTTACCTTAACGGTCACTTTATGCTTACCGTCGGCGGAAGTTACCACAACATGCGCCAAATCTTCACCGGCAAATTCTACCGTATTGGCATGTTTTACCTG
>KQ960866.1:5769-43057 GCA_001553355.1 Veillonellaceae bacterium DNF00626 | reverse complement strand
GGCAAATTCTACCGTATTGGCATGTTTTACCTGTCCGTTGACATCACTGTCATCATCGGCTTTACCCTTGATAACAAAGCCCAAATTGTGTAAATCTTCTACAGTTGCTACATTACCTCTCTGACTGGCCTTGCTCAAATCAGCCAATCCGTCTGTCGGATCACCGGGTTTCTTAATCACATCGGCACCATGTTTGACATTTGTCAAAACGGTCGGATGAGAATCCACATCCGCCATACGAGCTGCCGGCTCTACAGCCCCTTTATTCTTATTCGGTGTGTTATCTGTATCACTGACGGGATAATAATATTTCCCGTCCGCATCTCTAACCAACGGCTTATTATCAGCATCTACATAACGAATCTGTGTAAATCCGTTATTAAGGAACTCCTGTTCAACCGCTTTCCCGGTTTCTTTACGGTCAACTGTTACCGTAATCATTCTCGGGTCTTCGCCTTTACCGGCAGCAGTGACTTTCGCCAAATCTTTACCGAAGAAAGACACCTTGCGATTATGAACCACCGCTTCTGAATAGGAATCATCCGGAACACTTAAAATCCAGCCGATTTTACTGATATCATTGACATTTACCCCGGTCGTATCCGGAATGTTGGATAAATCGGCAATACCGTCCGGCGTTAACTGTGTAACCGCACCGTTCACATTGGCCAGTTGCAATCCGGGTTGTTTACTGGTAATAGCCTTTGGTGTTTCCTCCTTCGATTCATCCAAAGAACCGTCCGGATTTACCTTAAAGAACTTACCGTTTTTTTGCTTTAATTCTTCACCTTTCGCATTCAGATACACCAGCTCGCCTATTTTCTTTTCCAGATCGTCACGTGCCTTTTTATCCGCATTCATACGCTTTACCAATTCACCGGCGGTAATCAATCCGTCTTCATTATTTTTCGTGGAAAAGGAACCGTCGGGATTGGCAACCAGTTCTGCGGTTTTTGCTTTAAGGGTAATACGCGGTCCTTCTGTATCTTGCGTAAGTTCCGTGCTGAGATACGACTGCCCGGAAATTTTCAGCCGTGCATTATCTAACAAAAAGTCCGTAAAGGCCTTCGGTGTTCCTGCTCCGGCAGCATCCGCTTCCACCATCATATTTACGTTTCTGAGTTGTGCTACGTTAACGGCATCCGTATCATTCGTACCGGCTGCGACATTGACAATCTGACGTGTAATCGCATCCGCCGCATTCGGAGTGCTGCCTTTTTTACCGATGGACAACGCACCGGCATTAGCCTTTAATGCCGGTCCTTTCAACCCTTCATAAACATGTGTACGGAATCCCTTTTCGATATCTGTCTCCGTTGCCTTCGGCACTTCCCAAGCGGACGGAGTCACTTTCACTTCATAATTTTCAATCAAATCCGCCGCTCCGTCTTTCAGCTTCAGCTGTATAGACCCGGCTTCTTTGGACTGATCAATGGTTGCCGCCTTATAGCCATAGAAATAGCCCGCCATATCGGACCCTCTGTCCGCTTCTGCCAAAGAACCCAAAGCAACGCTATCTGCATTGTTGGCGACCGTACCGTAACCGATAGCCGTGATACGGTTTACACCTCCGGCTTTAGGCCATATCATCGCCCGAGCCCCCAGAGCGATTGAACCGATACCTTTAGCAGCACTACCCATACCGATAGCCACTGCCCCGATACTGTCATGACCGGCGTTCCTTGATCCTACGGAAGAACCGGCACCAAGAGCAACGGCACCTAAAGAGTTCTGTTCAATACGAGCCATCGCACCTACTGCCGTTCCCAAAGGTGTCATTGCATGCGCTTTCGTACCGATAGCCACACTGGCTTCACCGGCATATGTCGACCCTTCAACCTCATTTTTCGGATTACTGTCAATCCATCTATATCCCGACAACGTTCTGAAAATACCGTTATTATCTAAATACATCTTATAGAAAGATTCTGGATCATTCTTGTCGCCAAATGAATTACCGCCCATAACGACACTGTATCTGCCCGCCATGGAATTGGAACCGATGGAAATAGCCTGATCGCCGATAGCCCGGCTGTGATGTCCGATGGCTACCTGATCCGTACCGCTGTCACGTACGACATCATAAAGCTTTAAATTTCCATCACCTTTTGCAGCCACCTTAATATCCCCTTCACCATAGTAGCGCTCAGAAATCCCTTTTTGATTCGGATCCTTTATTTTTGTCATTTATGTACGGTAATATACAACCTGACCTGCCAGGTTCGCTATACTGGAATAATTAAAATAGGTAGTTTCATTCGCCGGAATAATCGATGCGATATTGCTGGCCCCTGCCAAAGAATTGGTACCGATCGCCACGGCATTCTTATTTTCACCACTTAAAGTATACGTTGTTTTCTTGTTTTCCCAGCCGTCATTACCGGGACGGCTATATGCGGCACGCGCCATTCTGCCAATGGTAATGGAATTGAGGCCGGACTCAGTTTCTTGACCAATGGTGATATTACGTCCATCCTTCACATATTTAGCGTCTATCCGTTTCATTACTTCAGCCATAAGATTTTCTTCGGAACGCGACCATGCATAAGCAACACTCGTGCCGGCAGACATGCCCATTACAAATGCCAAAACGGCTGCTGCTAATTTTTTCTTTCCACCGCTTACATTAGCAAATTCAGATACAACTACATAAGCTTGTTTTGACGTGTTCCAGATGATTTTAAAAATTTTATTCATACAGCACTCTCCTTTAAAAACATTAGTAAAATCTTTTAAATTATAATATTTTTAAATTTATTCCTTACCCCCCCCTCATTTTCTTGTAACTGCATACGTTGAAAAAATAGTTAAAATTCTAAATTATTCCTATTTATAGTATATTCTCACCGCATGTATAAAGCAACTCGAATTGTCTCTTTCTAATTATCTGAGTTTATAATTTACTCATGTTTTATTCTATATGTAAAATATCAGCGTTAAAAAATAACAGCATTTTCTTTAATTTATTTTCTTACTTTTCTAGCAATAAAAAATTCCCTATTTATCGAATAAATTCCCATTGAGCCATTTATCCTCAAAAAAGAAAACTTTTATGAATAACTTTCAGTCATTGTTATCACACCCATCAATGCATTCAGCGAAACATTCGCCATTTCCCTTTATCTATCGCGCTTTAGCCCATATTTCTCTTCTTATAAGCCAACATTACATGATGCAATTATAAAGATTATAAAATAAATATAAATTTTTCGTTTGGCTATCTCTTTCAAGCAAATATCATTTTAGCTACCAAAAAGAAAAAACGATAAGATAAAAATATATCATCTATTCTCAGTCGAGTTTGAAGTATGACCTCGCCCCTCAAACGTGAACGTAAGTGCAATCTCAGACGTGGTAAAACCGTTGTATCATTTGAAATTCCGGAGAAATCATATTCGTGCATTTGAAAAAATCATAAAGTAACGTAATTAGTACATAGCTACATTTTTACTCATCAAAAAAATGCGAAATTCCTTCATCAGGAGTTTCGCATTTTTAACTGCAAAGATTTAATTATAAATCTAAGTTCGTAACATTTTGTGCATTTTCTTCGATAAATTTCCGCCGTGGTGCCACTTCGTCACCCATCAAGATGGTAAATAACCGATCGGCTTCAATAGCGTCTGTGAGTTCTACTTTGAGCATCACGCGTTGTTCCGGATTCATGGTCGTATCCCAAAGTTGTTCTGCATCCATTTCACCAAGCCCTTTATATCGCTGAATGGTACATCCGTCACGACCTATTTCATCCAATACTTTATTTTGTTCTGCATCATCATAGGTATAGTATTTCTGACGTCCTTTCCGTATTTGATAAAGCGGCGGTTGTGCGATATACACATGTCCTTCGGTGATCAGAGGCTTCATATAACGATAGAAAAAAGTGAGAAGTAATGTACGAATATGAGCGCCGTCCACATCCGCATCGGTCATGATAACAATTTTATAGTAACGCAATTTGGTGATGTCAAAATCTTCTCCTACCCCGGTACCAAAAGCGGTAATCATCGTACGAATGGCATCAGAAGTAAGCACTCTATCCAATCTTGCTTTTTCTACATTCAAAATTTTCCCGCGAAGAGGCAAAATAGCTTGGTATTTTCTATCGCGCCCGTTCTTTGCTGACCCACCGGCAGAATCCCCTTCGACGATGTATATTTCTGTCAATTTCGGATCTTTTTCGGAACAATCGGATAATTTCCCCGGAAGACTGGATACTTCCAAGGCATTTTTACGCCGCGTCAACTCTCTTGCTTTTCTTGCCGCTTCTCTTGCACGACTTGCCATAATAGATTTGGTCACTATTTCTTTTGCTTCTGATGGATGTTCTTCTAAATAAGTACGCAACCCATCGGCTACAATGACATCTACAATGCCTTTCACTTCCAAATTTCCTAATTTCGTTTTTGTTTGTCCTTCAAATTGAGGATTGGGAACTTTTACGGAAATAATACAGGTGAGGCCTTCGCGCACATCGTCACCGGAAAGGTTATCTTCATTTTGTTTCAAGATATTATTGCTTCTGGCATAGTCATTGATCGTACGCGTCAAGGCATTTCTAAAACCGGTGAGATGCATTCCGCCCTCTACGGTATTGATATTGTTGACAAAGGTATACATCGCTTCGCTATATCCCGTCTGGTATTGCATGGCAATGTCTACGATGATTTTATTTTTTTCACCTTCAAAGGAAATAATATCGGGATCGACCAATTCTTTTCCTTCATTTAAAAATTTCACAAATTCTGTAATACCGCCGGCATAACAGAATACGTCTTCTCGTTTTGCTCCATCTCGCACATCGGTGAGCGTGATAGTGAGTCCCTTATTCAAAAATGCCAATTCTCTCATGCGAATTTTTAATGTATCGTAATCAAAATCGGTGCCTTCTCTGAATATTTCACCGTCAGGCTTAAATGTTACTTCTGTACCGCTTTCATCTGTTTCGCCATAGGTACGCATTGGACTTGTCACTTCACCGCGTTGCAATTCTATTTCGTGAAATTGACCTTCTCTTTTAACGACTACTTTCATCCACTCGGACAAAGCGTTCACAACCGATATACCGACCCCATGAAGACCGCCGGAAATAGGATAACCGTCACCGCCAAATTTCCCACCGGCATGAAGAACGGTAAGCACTACTTCCATGGCAGGTTTCCCTGTTTCATGCATACCCGTAGGAATACCGCGCCCATTATCAGTCACTGTACAACTGCCATCATCATTCAGACGCACTTCGACATGTGTGCAAAAGCCTGCCAAAGCTTCGTCGATACTATTATCTACTACTTCATAAACCAAATGATGGAGTCCTCTGTTCGAAGTCGATCCGATATACATCCCCGGACGCAAACGAACAGCTTCCAAACCTTCCAACACACGTATATCTTTAGCACCATAATCCTTTTTCCCATTTTCTTCTTGGTGATGTGCTTGTATTTCATGAATGTCTTCGCTCATAAACTCTCCTTATAGGCAGCATCCTCTAAAATAGAGAATCCGCCATTACGATTTTTATTTCAGTTTTATGAATATTATACCATATAACGCCGTATGAATAAATAACAACCACACCAATATCCCCCTACACTCAAACGTTATTTTCTCTTTTTTACCCCATATTTTTCTTTCTGCTACAAAATCTCTCCTGTCTCTTCTCGGCTATGTTAAAATAAAGGAAAGTTATAAAAGGAAAACCATTATGAAAAAATTATTCTTTCTTCTCATTTTTTTGGGAGCTTTGTATTGGGGATTTTATCAGGGAACGGACATCCCTCTGCATACAGAATCTCATTCGAATGCTGTCACGTCAGAGCATAAAGATTTCAAAACGGACATAAAAACAGCCGCCTCCTATTTGCATACTTATTTTTCAAAAAATAATCAAACAGTCGCAAAGTCTGATAAAGATTCACAAAAGGAAACTGACACAAAAGAATCTCAAGGGTCTTCTTTTCAATTAATGAATAAGGCTACTACCTTATTTCATTTCAAAGAAGCATTGGAATCTCGATTAAAAAGGGATTCTTTTGTTCCTTTTAACGATATTCCTGATTTATTAAAGAAAGCCATTATCTCCACAGAGGATAGACGTTTTTATCATCATGGCGCTATTGATCTTATAGGTATCGGTCGTGCGGCTGTTACGAATTACACTGAAGGTCACACAGTGGAAGGCGGTAGCACCATTTCGCAACAAACGGTGAAAAATATATTTCTTTATCAAGACCGCACGATGATGCGGAAAACGGAAGAATTAATTTTGGCTATGCAATTGGAGCGTGATTATACAAAAGATGAAATTCTTGATATTTATCTGAATACCATTTATTTCGGTCATGGTTCCTATGGTATCAAGGAAGCAGCGCATACCTATTTCAAAAAGGACGTATCCGATCTCACTTTGGCGGAGTGTGCCATGCTTGCCGGATTGCCCAAAGCACCATCGGATAATGATCCGATCGACCATATAGAGGCAGGTAAAGCGCGAATGGAAACCGTACTTTCTTTAATGGTTCAGGAAAAGTATATCACTCAGGAAGAAGCTCGACATGCCTTTACGTCTTTCTCTATGCCGTGATATACTTCAAAAGCAATGAACAAACAGGTAAAACTATTACTTTCTTACTATAAAGGAGAATCTCGTGAGTACAAAGAAACAGAAACGTGAAAAAAAAGAACAGCAGGAATTACAAAGACAAAATGAAAAGCAGACATATAGAACGCTCATCATGACGAGTTTCATATTTTTGCTTTCCTTTGTTTTTTTCTTTTGGGGCGCATCACTTTTGCCCGTTACTGACCCGGTAGAGTCAAATTACGCTTTGACAGCCAAGGAAATGGTTCTTTCCGGCGATTTTATGTCTCCGCAGATTTATCACACCTATTGGTTTGATAAGCCGATTATGATTTATTGGCTCACTGCCTTATCTTATATCATTTTTGGATTCACCGATTGGGCTGCTCGCATTCCGTCTGCCTTATGCGGCGCGCTGACTATTACTTTACTCACTCATTACATTCTTTATATCCTGAAAAATAATATCATCGCAATTTGGTCGGGCATCATCTTAGCCACTTCTTTGGAGTGTTGGCTCCTTTCTCATGCCATTATCACTGATGCTGCACTCATGCTTTTTACGGTCATCACTTTATTTTCCGCATACATCGGCATTACCGAGCATCGTAAAATGCACATGACTATCGCCTACATTGCTGCCGGGCTGGCATGCCTCACCAAAGGCCCTGTGGGATTGGTTCTTCCGGGCCTCATTCTTCTTGTATGGTGCGCATGGCAAAAAAATAAAACATTCTTTTTCCGCCTTTTTCCATGGCAAGGCATTTTAGCCTTCCTCATTACCGTTCTCCCATGGTATGTGGGCATGTATCACATTCACGGCATGGACTTCATCAATGAATTTTTAGGTTTGCATAATGTTCTTCGCGCCACAGTATCAGAACATCCAAGCGATAATCATTTTTACTATTATCTCATTGTATTTCCTATTTCCTTGCTTCCATGGGTCGGATTATTCTTTTACAGTCTAAAGAAATATGGAAAAAGCACGGATTCCTTTCATCGTTTTCTCCTTACCTGGTGCGGAGTAGTCATTGTCTTTTACACCCTCATGGCGACAAAATATATCACTTATACATACATTGCCGTAGCACCGGCTGCCGTTCTTTCCGCCTTATCCGTCCCGGATGTGACAGAGGGAAATAGAAACGCCGGTCTTGCTGTGGTTATTCCATTTTTCTTATTCATGGGCGTCTTGATTAGTTTATCTCTCTATATACCAAGCGACTCATGGTGGGCTTTATATCTCATCATTCTCTATGCTGTATGGGCTCTTGTTTTTCGATGGAACCGCACCCAAGAAAAACGCATGACAACGGTATTCACCGTCACGGTTTCCGCTATACTCATCGTGATTTTATCAGGGTTCCCCTCATACATGCACAGCCGTTCTTTCAAAACCACAGCAGAAATATTCCATTCGCTTCCCGGGCATCACTATTTCTATCGTACTTACCCGACTTCTTATCCGTACTACACGAACGATTACGGGCCTCGCATTATTTCCGATGCGTCACCATCCAAAACGAATGAAACACGTGACAGCAGATGGGACAATAAGTCTCCTATTCCGACCATCACGGATAGTCAATTTGAAGAAAAAGCATCTCATCATCCCACCTATGTATTTCTTAAAAAGAACGACAAGGAAAATTTCAATAAAGAACCATACGCCCATCGTTTTGTGATGGAAAAGGAAACAAAAGACGGATATATTTACAAAGAAAAAACGGTGGCGCCATGACATTAATTGAATCATTTATCAACGACTTAACTGCCTATCACGGCACTTATACACAAAATCCGTGGGCGGATACTGACGAAAATTACGAAGTCCCCCATGCCGCACACATCCGGAGAAATCAATTAAAACTCTATTTGAAAAAACGTATCCATCGGGCGAGCATTCTCCTCATTGCCGAAGCCTGCGGTTACCAAGGCGGTCACTTCACCGGTATCGCCATGACATCAGAGCGGATGCTCCTCAATCTCCATCCATGTATCAATTCACTTATGATTTTAGGCACACAGGGTCAGCGTACCAGTAGGCATGATAGTCCGTATATAACAAAACAGACGCAAAAGGAAAAAGGGTTTAACGAACCGACCGATACCATCGTCTGGTCTTCTTGCCTTAATGCCCACTTAACGGCTGATCAATTTCTTTTGTGGAATATATTTCCCTTTCATCCTTATAAGAAAGGAAATATCCTCTCCAACCGCACGCCGACAGATGACGAACTTGCCGTAGGTCTCACTTACACGCAAAAACTCCTTCGCCTATTTTCACCGAAACTTATTTTTGCCGTAGGAAAGAAAAGTGAATTAACCCTTACCTCTGCCGGCTATGATGTCATCGGACTGCGACACCCTGCCAACGGCGGTGCCCTGCTCTTTCAAAAAGGATTAAAAGAAGCACTCATGAAAAATAAAGTCACATAAAAAGCGTTACCTCCTATGAGATAACGCTTTTTACATATGACCATGTAAAATATATCGTTTCGTCAAATAATTCCATACCATGACAAGCCCGCTAGCAATCACTTTAGCAAACATATACCAAAGCCCAATGATTTCCACAAAAAACCACATCGTCACCTGATTAATGCCAAGCCCTGCCAAAGACGTGACGGCGAAGAGAAATATTTCCTTTCGTCCGCGATTTCCGGCACGAAACACAAAAACACTGCATAAAATGTAATTGATAATAAGCGATAAAGTAAAAGCTACTGCCGCAGAAATTAGATAAGATATATGCCCATACTCTGTCAAACTATACAAAAGAGCATATTCAAAGACGAAACAACCACCGCCTACCACAAGGAAACGAATAATTTCTCGACTCCGTTCATCCTGTAATAACTCGACTAATTTTTTTTGACTCACCATAAACTCCTTTATTCATTAATATGGTTATTTTACAACATTCCTCACTGTTTCACAAATAAAAAAGAAGCAACCTTTTTTGATTGCTTCTCTTTGGTGGGCGATAACAGGATCGAACTGCTGACATTCTGCTTGTAAGGCAGACGCTCTCCCAGCTGAGCTAATCGCCCATGTCTGGTGACCTGTGCGAGATTCGAACTCGCGAACCCGCCGTGAAAGGGCGGTGTCTTAACCACTTGACGAACAGGCCACTGGCTCCTGAAGCAGGGTTCGAACCTGCGACATCGTGATTAACAGTCACGCGCTCTACCGGCTGAGCTATTCAGGAATGTACTTGAGTACGTGTCATATAATATCAGATTTTAATTCTTTTGGCAATAGGCAGAATATGTAAATGGAAATAAATATGAATCTCCATCGATATTATCTGCATAGAACGTCAAAACGCTCCCAATGAATACGTGTATTCCATCTCTTTCTATTTCGCTTATACCTCATTTGACTCATCGACATTTTATTTATTTTTTTGAAAATACTTTTTTTGAAATCTATATTATAATAAAGAAAAAGATATTTTTTCGAGGAGAAATTTTATGAGCTTACATTTCATTTTAGGTGCCGTCGGCACGGGAAAAACAACGCGATGTTTCAAAGAAATCGCAGAATACATGGCTTATCCCGGTCGTTCGGCTTTTCTATTGGTACCTGACCAAGAGACTTACACTGCCGAAAGAAATTTGGCGGATTTTTTCGACAATAAAGGTTTTATTGACGTCACCGTATGCGGATTTTCAAGGCTGGCTCATCATGTATTTCGCGAGAATCATTCTCCTGTCCGTGAAGCTTTATCTCCCATTGGACAACAATTAGTTGCATCACGCATTATCAATGAACATATGCCTGAACTACAAATGCTTACAAAAATTGCTTCCACACCTCACTTTCCCGATAAATTGGTGACGTTATTTCATGAGTTTGATAGATTTCTCATTTCTCCCGAAATCTTAAAGTCTGCTGCCGTCGAGGAAGGGGATTCTCCTTTAGGACGGAAACTCTCTGATTTATCTCTTCTTTTTTCTCATTATCAGGCTTATTTATCCTCTCATTTCTCTTATAGCGGCAGCATTTTCGACTTGCTATCAGAAGAAATACCAAAATCAAAAAAAATTCGTGAGTCTGCCGTTTGGATTGACGGATTTAACTCTATGACACCGCAGAAATTACAAATTGTTTCTGCGTTATTGCAAACGGCTAAACAAGTAACTTGCACAATACAAATAGATCGTGCCGATACGTCTGAGGAAATATTTGATAGGCCGTATCGTTTATATACAGCCATAGCATCATTAGAGCGTCATTTTTCTTCTATCACGCTCAAGGATGCTCATCGTTTTTCGTCTCCGCGTATTCATGCCTTAGTTTCTGATTTTTTTAAAAACATTCCTGCGCCTTGTGCCTTACCACCTGAATCGCCGGTAAAAATCAAAGAGGGTATTCATTTAGTTTCTGCGCCGGATATATACTATGAAACGGATTTCATTGCTCGTCGCATTCTCACTTTAGTAAGGGATGAACATCTTTGTTGGAAAGATATTTTCATTCTACTGCGCAATCCCGAGGAATACCGTGATGCATTGGAACGCCGTTTGACGGAATATCAAATACCTTATTTCAGCGATGGCAAAAATCCCATGAATAATCATCCGCTTCTGCTTCTTTTAGACGGTATTATCCGGTTTCTCCGCGCCGAGGCGAAAGGGAAAAATCACGGGTTTACGCGATCACATATCTTTCGTTTGCTCAAAACAAATTTGCTCTCTGTCTTATCTCCGGACGATATGAATCACTTGGAAAACTATGTATTGAAATATCATATCCGCTATGGACAATGGCAAAAAGAGTGGGCTTATCGCGATTATTGGAGTTTGGACAGCGATAATGAACCGCCGCCTAATGAACGACTTTTAGCCGAGCAAAAGCAGGCTAATCTATGGCGGATGAAAATATTATCTCTGCTAAATCCGCTCGTTACTCAGTGGAATGAGGCAAAAACAGTCAAAGAAAAATGCACCTTTCTTTATCAATGGCTGGTGGATCAGCATATTCCGGATAAACTATCTGCATGGGATGATTTATCTTTTGCGAAGGAAAAAATTCGTCCCCATGTACAGGCATGGAAAAAAACGCTTTTTTTGTGGGAGGAAATAGTACACATTGCCGGGGATGAAATAATGGATGACGAATCATTTTTTTCTTTACTTCAAGACGGCTTATCTGCTTTGAGTTATTCCATGATTCCGCCTACTTTGGATCATGTCACAATTTCTTCTACGGATAGAGGGTATGCGGCTGAGGCAAAAATCATTTTCATTCCCGGTGCCGGCGAGGGCGATTTCCCTAAACGTGTAGAAAATTCCGGTTTTTTCACAGAAGAGGAAAAACAAAGTCTCATTACTCATTCATCCCTCAATATGGGAAATACGCTCCTTGAGCAAATTGAGCAAGAACAGTTTTATACGTATTTGTCACTTTCCCGTAGTCGTGACGCGCTTTATATTTCCTATCCCGAGTCAAAATCTGACGGTTCGGAAAATGAACCTTCATTTCTTTTTACACAGCTTGAAGCGTTACAATATCATTCTTCACATATCACCGTATCACCGCCTTCACTCACTTGTGATGATGCCTCATTTTTTGCTTTGCCGGAGCAAGCGCTGTCACTGCTTCCCAATATTTTACAAAATGGCATTCCTGCGGAAAATAGTCGTTGGACGGCATTAAAAGACTGGGCGCATGTCTATACTCCGAGGCTTTTGCATGACAAATTACGCAGTCTCTTTCACATCAATCGCAGTACGAATTTGTCCCCCTCTTTAGCGAAAAAACTTTTTACACGAAATAATAAATTTTATGGTTCGGTCACTCAATTACAAAATTATCGCGCTTGTCCTTATCGTTATTTCCTTCAATATGGATTACATGTCGCAGAAAGAGAAACCGGCGAGGTAGATGCTTTAGATTTCGGTAATTATCTTCATGCCGGCTTAAAGCGTTTTGACAAGGAAATGAAGAAAACAGGGAAAAAATGGTGTGATGCCACAGAAGAAGAAACGGAAAAATTCATTCAAGAGGTAACGGAAAAATTGACGCCTAAAGTCAAGGGCGGTTCGCTTACCTTTGATGAAACATCAAAACATACAAGAGATTCACTGACAAAGGCATTACGCAACTCTTTAAATCAGTTGAAAAAGTGGAATGCCCAAAGCCATTTTTCTATCGGTGGCACGGAATATGATTTTCGCATTCAACTTTATGCCGATCAGAATGATAGTTTTACTTTACGTGGAAAAATCGATCGCTTAGATATTTCTCCTGATGGGACTCATGTCGCTGTGTATGATTACAAAACCGGTCGACCTAAGGCCGATTTATCCGATATCGTAAATGGCGTATCCCTGCAATTAATGACTTACCTTTTAGCGCTATGCGATAGAAACGAGGAAAAGAATTTCCTTCCCGCCGCCATGATGTATATTTATCTTCATCAGCGCATTTCTGCGGTAACTGTTCCCACCGATGAAAATATTTCCTTAAAAGAAAGCGATAACACCAATGGATTCGTTCTTTCTGATCCGGATGTATTAAAACAGTTGGATGAAAAAAGTGGCACACCGGATGGATTTATTTCTGTGAAATATAAAAAAGACGGCACTATTTCATCAGCGTCCGCCACATTAACAGCCGAGCAATTCGAGTATTTGAAAGAAATCACCAAAACCATTTTGATTCGATTATACAAAGATTTATCCAAAGGAATCATCCCGGTCTATCCCATCAAAGATACCGGCAAAACGGCTTGTACCTATTGTCCTTATCAGCCCATTTGTCATTTTGAGCCTAATTTGCAAGGAAACAAGTATAATTATTTGCCGAAATATAAAAAACTAAAAGACAATTTACCGCACATATGGGAATCTATGAAAGAGGAAAAGGAGAATTTGTAATGTCACAAATGAAATGGACAAAGGCGCAGCAAGCGGCTCTGTCTGCCCGAGGGCAAAATTTACTCTTAGCCGCTTCGGCAGGCAGTGGAAAAACGGCTGTACTTACTGCTCGAATCACTGAATTATTATCAAATACCCAACAACCTGTTCATATCACAGATCTACTCGTGCTTACTTTCACTCGCGCCGCAGCAGGAGAAATGAAATCTCGCGTGGCCTCTAATTTATCAAAAGCTATTCATGAAGCCAATGAAGCAGGTGATCATGCCCTAAGTACTCAACTCTCCCATGAGCTTCTCCGCTTATCCAGTGCGCAAATTTCCACATTGGACTCCTTCTTTCAAAGCCTTATTCATCAATATTTCTACTTGATTGATTTAGATCCGAATATGAAGGTTTTAAGCGATTCCAATGAAATTTACTTGCTCCAACAAGAAGTACTTACAGAGGTAATGGAACAGTGGTACCAAAAAAATGATTCCGCTTTCAATGATTGTGTCGATTTTCTCTCCAACGGATTCCAAGATGATTTATTTAAGGAAAATGTACTTGCTCTCTACCAATTTTCCTGTTCTCTTCCCTTCCCGGATGAATGGCTTAAAGCCCTTCCTACGCCTTACGACATTCCGGAAGATGCCGACTTATCTGCTTTGCCGTATGCACAAACTGTATTGGAACACTATCACGGACTCGTGAGTGATTGGCGTCTGTCTTATCAGCATTTATTAGATACCCTTACTTTCGTTCCGCCCCTTTACAGTGCTTATTATGATACTTTAAAAAAAGAAGCAGAGACCTTAGAGGCGCTCTATAAAGAAAAAGATTGGTATGCCTGGCAGCAGATTCTCGCCACCTTCGCTTTTGATCGCCTTAAAGCCGTACGCAAAGATAAAAATTTACCGCCTGAAGCTATTGAAGAAATGGAAAATATTCGTACCACCATACAAGCAACCAGAAATTCCATTAAAGATGAACTACAAAAAGATCTCATTCCGCTATTTTCCGTTCCGGCCTCATCATGGATCAAACAAATCAGAACCATGCATCCTTTAGTAAAAGCCTTTTCAGATGTCACACGTGATTTTGCCCGTGCTTATCAAGAACGGAAAAAGAACGACGGTCTTATGGAATTTAACGACATGGAGCATTATGCCTTAGATATTCTCTTGGATAAAAGCCACCCGGAATTTTCACCGACACATGCTGCCGATTTCCCTTCGGAAGTGGCTTTATCGTTGCGCCAAAAATATAAAGAAATCATGATTGATGAATATCAAGACACCAACGGCGTGCAAGAACTCATTGCCGAGCTTATTTCCAATGGGCACAACCGCTTTATGGTCGGCGATATCAAACAATCCATCTATCGCTTTCGCCAAGCCGATCCTTCTATTTTCCTAAAGAAATATGAAACTTACGAATCAAAAGAAGACACCCTTCATCGCCGCATTGATCTCAATCAAAATTTCCGAAGCGATCCCACCATTTTATCGTCCATCAATTACATTTTTCGCCAACTGATGAATAAAGAGCAATTAGAATTATTTTATAGTGATAAAGAAGCTCTCATTCCGGGCCGAAAAGAAATGGTAAATAAACCGGACTATATAGATCACTCCGTTTCTCTTGAAATCATCGACCGAACCGAATCGGAAGAGGATACGGACACCGAAGAGGAAGATGTCGATAATACTACTTTAGAAGCTCGTCTCATCGCCGGTAAAATTAAAGAGCTTATCGACAAAAAAGCACAAATCATGAATCCTGACGGCACTTTTCGTGATGTCGCATATCATGATATTGTCATATTACTTCGCACCATGGATAAAAGAGCGCCCCTATTTCTCAAAGCGTGCCAAGAGGAAAATATCCCTGCCGTTGCGGACAGGGATGATGATTTCATGAAATCAACAGAAGTACAAACTTTATGGTCTCTGTTAAAAATTATTGACAATCCCTTGCAGGATTTACCGCTCCTTGCTGTGCTTCGTTCTCCTTTATGCGGATTGGATGAAACAGATTTTGCCTTACTGCATTTGGCTGACCCGAAAAGCATGCTCTGGGATAACTTGCATCATCATATATCTGAGCTTTCTTCTCATCGTCAAGAAATAGTGCGTCAATTTTTGGAAAAATATGAAGAATGGCAAGCTATTTCCTGTCAAAATGGAATAGCCCCTCTCATCCGAGATATTTTAGAAAGCACTGACTATCTCACATGGATTTCCGGATTGCCTAACGGCTCTTTCCGAAAATCTCACGTCCGCGCCTTTTATGACTTAGCTTTACAGCGAGATAAAGACCATTCCAACAGTCTTTTCTCTTTCTTGGAATATTTACGTCAATCAACAAAATCTTTCAGTTCCATATCTCCTGCCACTGAAGGTAATGCCGTTCGTGTCATGTCTATTCATCGCAGTAAAGGCTTGGAATTTCCCATTGTATTCTTGGCATGCACCACAAAGAAATTTAATATGAGCGACACAAACAACCCTGTGATTTTCCACCGAACAAACGGCTTAGGCATTCACTATTACGACAAAGCCCACGAAGTTCATTGGAAAACGCTTTGCTGGGATGCCGTTTCCTTACAAGTAAAAAAAGAAGCATTAGCGGAAGAGGCTCGCCTTCTTTATGTAGCACTCACAAGAGCCAAGGATAAAATTTTCATGACTGCTGTGATAAAAGATAGCGTTTCTTCCATCGCAAACCTCATCGAACCACTTGCCCTATCTCGTGATGAGCCTATGCAATTTCTCCCCAATCACTACATTGAATACGCTAATTCCTACTTATCATGGCTTCTACCTGCTATCGCCCGTCATCCTTCTTCAAAAAAGTTGTGGGAATATATCGGCACTTCATCGGCATTCATTTTAGATCACCCAATGGATAAAAATACTTTTTTTGATATTCAAATCACCTCATACAACGAACTGACATGCAAACCATCCGCAGAAAAAGAAAATATATCTCCGGCGATTATCAATGAGGATTTATCGCATTTCATTAATACATCCACCCATGAGGTCGAACCGTGGATTTGTCGCCAATTGGAATGGCGCTATGCCCATACAGCCGCCACACTGACACCTGCAAAACTTACTGCCACCGCCGCTGTAAAACTTAAAGAAGAACAAGAAAACCGATACGCCGAAGAAATACCGCCGCCGTCTGCCGTTCTTGCTGACGATTTACCAGATTCGGAAGAAACGATACTTCCTGCAGACTTTTCCGAACCGCCGGATTTTATTTCACAAAAGAAAAAACTGTCCGGCACCTCTTACGGCACACTCATGCATAAAGCCATGGAAGTCATGAACCTGACTGCCCTAACGCCAACGGAAGAAGCTATACAACAAGAAATCAAAAAACTTCAAAAGCAAGAAATATTTACTGATGAAGAAGCTCGCATTCTTTTATCTGAATATGGACAACGCTCACCGGTAAAAGACATTCTTACCTTCCTTCAAAGTCCATTAGCAGATGCGATGAAAACAGCCAAAGTCGTGCGAAAAGAAATGCCCTTTTCTCTCCTTCACAAAGCATGTGATTTTTACAACGACTGCGGTGAAGACGAAAATATTTTTATCCAAGGCGTTATGGACTGCCTCATTGAAACGGATAAAGGCATCATCATCATCGACTACAAGACAGATCGGAGTCTCTCTGCAGAAGAACTGAGAACTCATTACCGCATGCAACTCTTAGTCTATCAAGAAGCCGCTAAACAACTTCTGCAAAAAAAGGTCATCGGTCTTTATCTTTGGTCTTTCCATCTAGGACAAATGATTCCCATCGAATGAAAATATTTCTACAAACCAAAACTATATCAGTAAAACGAAAACGGTATGATTATTTCACACCGTTTTTTTTGCATTTATTTTTCCCTTGTAAATACACCAGTCCATAAAGGCTCTTATAACGTATCAAATTCCGGCCTACGATCGGCTATGGAATCAAGTCGTTCTCTTACTTTATGAAGAAGCGCTCCATCAAATTCTCCGTAAAAAATTTCCTCTTTATCTCCGCCCTGTGCCACCGTTTCTCCTAAAGGATTCACCAAAAGCGAATGACCGCCGTATTCAGCCTTTCCTTGTCCGCCGCCTTGATTTACAGCACAAAAATACATTTGATTTTCTATAGCTCTGGCTCGAATTAAAGTATCCCACTGAAAATGCCTTATCTTTGGCCACGCTGCCGGAAGGAAAAACAAATCTACGGAATGTTCCAATATTTGCCGGCGAATCCATTCGGGAAAACGCAAATCATAGCAAATAGCCATTGAGCAAGAAATATCATCCAGCATAAAGGAAACTGAACCATGACCGGGAGTAAAAAACACAGACTCATGCGCCGGATTAAAGCCGTGCATCTTATCATACGTCGCGATACACTCACCCGCACGATTGAAAATCATAGCCCGATTATAAATAGCATCGCCTTCTTTTACCGCCGTGCTGCCTGCCACTAAATGAACTCCATACTCTTTGGCAAAACGAGAGCACAACAAACGAGTACGCTCACCATTTTCATCCGCTATCTCCTTTAATTTACGAGAAATATAAAACCCCGTATTCCATGTTTCGGGCATCACCAAAATATCCGGTTTCCCTTTCATTGCTTCTTTCATCAATTCTTCCATGTGATGAAAATTATAATCCGGATCTCCCAATGCTACTTCCATTTGTAAAACAGCCATCTTTTTCTTCATCTTAGTCCACCTTCGCTATCCATATTTCCTCTATTATAAAGAAATTTAAAGCAAAATAAAACAGGCGTGATTTTCATCACAAACCTGTTTTATGATTTCTACTTAGAATACATATCTCGCGGAAAGTGTGACGGTTCGCCCATCTCCTACATAGTATTTATCCGAACCTGCTTCTTGATCGAAATATTTTCTATTGAACAAATTCTGCACGGCTAATTGACAGGAAAATTGGTCATTTACCCGGTAATTGGTAATCAGATTTAAGAGGAAATGAGCATCTTTCGATTCAAATTTTCCACTCGCTTCCCCGGGTTCATTACGCGAAGAAATAAAACTGCCGTCCAAATTAATATTCCACGGGCTATTATCATAAATAACACCTGCATGAATTAAATGCTTCGGTATACTGTAATTCGTTACAGACTTCCCACTTCCCGATTCATCAATATCTCCCGTTTGATATGTATAATTGGCATAAGCAGACCAAGTCTTATTCAAACGGTGTGTAACAGCGATTTCCATCCCTTTTGTATCCGCCGTTCCTATATTTTCATACGTCTTCGTTTTTTTCTTGTCTTTCACTTCAACGAGATCAATATAATCATGAGTTTTCGCAAAGAAAATATCAGCGTTTACTTGAGTAGCTCCTAACGTTTTCTTCCATCCTAATTCATAATTCGTCGTAATTTCCGGTTTCAACCCCGGATTTGGAAGATAGGTATTTCCAAAACGGTTGGAATATCTGAAAAGTTGATACATCAACGGTGGCGCAAAAGATTTACCGAAGGATACATAAATACTGGTGTTTTTATCTTCTTCATAAATAAGTGACAATTTCGGTGAAAAACGATGATAGCTTTCTTCCTTTATCCCGTCTTTTTTGTCATTAGAAATAGTATATCCGTCATGTTTTTTGTAATTATCATAACGACCGCCGATATACAAATTGGTTTTATCATTCACTTGCCATTTGTCTTGCAAATAAAATGCCGTCATCGTAGTTTTTCCGCCACTGATGCGATCTTTACCACTCTTCGTCACAGCACTTCCCCACTGTGTCCAATCAGCCACTTGATCATCATAACGGCATTCCATATTTTCTTTCCCATAAGTTGTTCCAAAGAGAATGGTATGATTTCCTGCATTCCACCGTTTATTAATATCGAAATTCCAAGTCGTCGACGGGTACGATGTTTTATTTCCAATTCCGCCATCTTTTTTCGCCTTACTCCCCGGAGAAAGCACGCCATCTTTCGTGTAATCCGTCATGCCCCAATGCGCATGTATTTTGTCTTTTTGATTATTGTACGTCAAACTATGTACGTCATAAACACGATATCCTCTATTTCCAAAAGCGGTAGCTCCGGCCGCTTTCCATTTGCCATCTTTCATATAAGTGGCCGGGTCCTTATAACCCCAATCGTAATCTGAATGAGTATAATTATACGTCAAACGTTCCGCAGCATCTAAATGATAGCCCAAACGAATACCTACACTATAAGAATGTACAAATTTCGTTCCTCTATCACCGACAATATATTTTGTACCGTCTGCATTCGTATCCAAATAAGATGTATCTATTCCGTTGAAAGCATCTTTGTCTTTTTTCTTTTTAGCTACTGCCGAGAGAAATGAACGCCAGCCATCCGTATCTTTTCTTTCATAATGAATGCCGTAAGTTAATTTTTCTTTTTTCCCGGAAATATCATAGCTCTGTTTCACCGTACGATGACTACCGTACCCGATGAATACCGATCCATGTGTGCCTTCTGCCTTCGGTGTTTTCGTGATAATATTGATAACGCCGCCAACAGCACGACCACCGTAAAGAGCTGATTGTCCGCCGTTAACCACTTCAATTTTACGAATATTTTCCACCGGAATCATATTCCAATCCACAGAACCGTTCCATGCACTATTGACTTGAGATCCGTCTACCAGAACCAGCACATTTTTGGAATCATAACCTCGTAAATTCAAATTTCCTTCCACACTATTATCCACTTGCACAGCTGTCACAGTTGACAGAGCTTGTGCGGCATTTTGTATATTTTTACTTTTGATTTCTTTCTCTGTCACCACTTGCACATATGCCGGCACATCTTTCGTCGTTTCTGCTTGCCGCGTTGCCGTGACAGTAATTCCTTTCAATTCATATATCGGTTGCGGTGCAGCTTGTGCTCCCGCTCCGCCAAGTAATGCCAATACAGCGACCATAATCATTTTCTTTTGCATATTATCATAGCCCCTTTCTTTTTAACTTCATCAATTCTTTTTTTACCATAGCACATAATATAATGTTTGTTAATACATTATCTATATTTTTTATTTTATATCTACAATAAAACCCTGCTCCGTCATTCCGGATGCAGGGTTTCATTTATTCTTCACCTATTTCCTGTTCAACCACAGAAACAATATCATCTATAATTCGTTCCAAATGGTCTAAATCTTTTCCTTCTCCCATCACACGTATCAAAGGTTCTGTACCGGAAGCTCTGACCAAAATTCTGCCGTCACTGCCTAATTCGCTTTTCGCAGTTTCAATAGCGTTCTTAATATTTTCATTGGCTTCCCAACCATTTTTGCTGTACACCTTCACATTTTTCAGTACTTGCGGATAAGTAACCATGAGATGATTCAGAGCAGAAAGCGGTCCCCCCTGCTCTTTCAGTACCGATAGTGTCTGTACCGCCGTAATCAGTCCATCACCGGTGGTATTGTATTTGGGGAATATAACATGCCCGGACTGTTCTCCCCCTAAGGAATAATTATGAGCCAGCATTTCTTCTAATACATAACGATCGCCTACATTGGTAGATACCGTTCGACAACCAAATTTTCCAAGTGCTTTAGAAAAACCCAAGTTACTCATTACCGTGCCAACAACCATATTATCTTTCAGTTCATTTTTATTTTTCAAAGAAATTGCATTAATGAGCATGATATGGTCGCCGTCTAAAACGTCTCCTTTTTCATCGACAAAGAGACATCTATCAGCATCACCATCATTGGCAATACCGCAATCGGCCCCTTCTTCCACCACTCTTTTTTGCAATATTTCAATGTGCGTGGATCCGCAATTATTATTGATATTCGTTCCGTTCGGTTCATGGAAAAGTGCTGTCACTTCAGCACCTAAACTCCGAAGAATCTCCGGGAGAAAATCAGACGCTGCTCCATTCGCCGAGTCAGTCACTATTTTCATTCCGGAAAAATCGCCTTTCACCGTAGATCTCACATAATCTTTATATTTCTCTACCAATTCATGAACGTGACGAATGATACCGATATTAGCACCGGTCGGTCTTACGATTTCCTCTTCATGGCGAAGGATATTTTCTATTTCTTCTTCTGTTTTATCCGGCAATTTATACCCATTTTTATCAAAAAATTTGATACCGTTATCGGCAAAAGGATTATGTGATGCGGAAATAACAACACCGGCGTCGTATCCTTCCGTTTTTGTTAAATAAGCTACGCCCGGTGTAGGTATAACTCCTATCAAATCTACATTCACACCGGAAGCACAAAGACCTGCTGCCAATGAAGCAGCTAACATCGAACCGGATATACGTGTATCCATGCCGATAAGAAATCTTTTATTTCCCCCTTCTTTACAGAAATAAGCTCCTGCTGCACGTCCCATTTGATATGCTAATTCAGGCATCAGCGTGGCATTGACCACCCCTCGTACACCGTCAGTACCAAACAACGTTACCATAAAAACGCCTCCATTTTTCTTTTGTTCATACAATTTTCAAATTTTACAACGTATGTCATAAAACGTCAAGATTTTTACTCTTCTTTATTAATCTCCACAGTAACTGTCGCAGTCGCCGGCAAAGACGTCCCTTTGTCCGAAGAAATAACACTCACTTGTTTTACAATCGTATCAGTGGCATCAGTGACATCTACTTCCGGTAGATTCAACTCCTTTTGTTTATCAAAAAGACTTTCCGATGCTCTCAGTAATACCACAGAAGGCGTCACCGTTACTTTACCGACCTTGTATCCCTTTGCCGGATCACCTTTCGTGGTGGGTTTCAATATCATTGTACCGGACTTTTGTGCTTCTTCCATATGGATAGACGTGCGCACCCTACCGGGAATAATTTCAACACCTGTCACGGTATTTCCTTCCGCATCCAATACATTTACCGTGCCTAATTCCTCAAAATCTTTAATCTTTGAAGTAACATTAATGGAAATAACAGCCCGATCTGCCAATTCCACTTGATGCCCGGCACCGGCAATAGTGATTGTCTCCGGAGTAACGCTTTTCTGCTTTGCTTTAAAGCCCGGTGGCGGTGTTCCCACAAACTCTACCGTAGCCGGTAAAGACTTCACCGCATATGTATCAATGACCAAATCAAAATAATCCGGATCCTGTGAAACTACCGTACCGTTCCCGGGGACGGAAATATAAATAGGTGTATGAACATAAGTCCCCTCTGACAATCCGCTCAAATCTACATACGCTTTAATATTATCCGAACGCATTTTAATAATATCACTGCGATTCATCCGCACTACCGCTTTGACTCGCTGCGGCACATTAGTAGCTACCAACGTCTTATCCAAATTTCGCACTTCTACCGGAATCGTGTACGAATTTTCCACCATCGGATTTTGCTCATTCATCACATAAACCCAAAATCCAAAAGCAGCTATCAGACATACTATCTTAGGCATCCACCATTTCAAATTCGTAAATTTCATTTCAGGGGACTCCATTTCTGTAAAATATCACTAACGCCGTTCACGGCACTCTTGTCATTGATAAGGAAATTCCTAAGCACATTTCTAAGCCCGTCTTCTTCCATATGCCGATAAAGATGTCCGCCATAGGCATAAGAAATAGTCCCTGTCTCTTCACTCACAACAACCACCACACAATCAGCCTGTTCAGACATACCGATGGCAGCCCGATGTCGCGTACCCAATTCAGAAGACAAGCCTCTGTCCCGTGTCAAAGGCAAAAGGCATCCTGCCGCCATGATTCGATTTTCACGGATAATTACAGCACCATCATGCAAAGGCGTATTTACAATAAAAATATTTCCCAACAACTCTTTAGAAACCATACCCTCAATACGAACACCCGTATCAATACGATCATCCAACCCGACATTACGCTCAAAAACAATAAGAGCTCCGATTTTTTGTTTTGACATTGTCGCCGCTGCTTCAGACACATACTCAATAACAGAATCAAGCTCTACTTCATTCATCATCCGAGATGATATATAAAATTTTCCACGTCCCAACTGTTCCAATGCACGACGAAGCTCCGGCTGAAACACCACCGGCAACGCCACAATGAGAACCGTCATCAACTTTTCTAAAATCCAATTAACCACATGAAGTTTGAGCCAACCGGCAAAAAGGGTAAAAATGCCCAAAAATATAAGTCCCTTCAATAAAGCCGTAGCTCGTGTATCTCTCACCAAGATATACATGCGATAAAAGAAGAACGCCACCACCAAAATATCTAAGACGTCCCACCATCTCATAGTCATAAATAAACCTTGTATCTGGTTATACATAAAAACTCCCATATATCTAATGAAATAATAACTCTTGCACTTGCATTCTAATTTTCTTTATTGTATCACGAAAAATTATTTCTTGTTAGTTTTCTTCTGTAAAGAAATTTTTTCACACCGTTCTTTTATCATAATTTTTCACTTACCACACAAAAACCCCCGGCATTATCGCAACGGGGATTTTTCTATTTCTATTTTTCCTCAAGCTGCCACTCTATTTCCTTGATATGGAAATGATCATCATTGAGCGTTTTCTGTAACTCATAAATATCTTTTTGTTGCTCCTTATTTTCCTTAAGCGCCGTTTCAGCCATCCATTGTACCTGATTAACGCTGTCATCATAACACGCAGCTTCCATATTCATCATCCGTTCTTGCAAGTCCGCAATCATCAATTGCTGCCAAAGGATAATAAATAAAGCGATAAAAAGCAACCAATCTCTATATCGAGTGATACGAGCTACCATGTTCTTCCATTTTGGAATAATCATTGTCTTTTCAATTCTTCTTTCAAACGATCCGTATCCAAAAGAAGCAAGTGACTTTTCGTAAATTCTATCCATGTACGAGCCGCTCTGGAAAGATAACGTCCTCTTTTCCAAATAGCATATAAATGGTGAGTCATTTTCGGTTCAACAAGCGGCCTTACAACGATATCCTCATGCTCTGAATCTTTCGGGCATAAACGACTGGGAAGTACTGCCACGCCAAGACCGGAGGACACCGTTTGAAGCATTAATTCCCGTTGACTCGTTTCAAAAACTACTTTCGGCACAAAGCCTACTTTTTTACAATTTTCTAAAATGTCATCATGTAAATTAAAGTCATCACGATAAAGTACCAATGGATAATCAGCTAAAAGCTTTAACGGTATCTGTTCTCTTTCTTCTAAAGGATACCCTTTCGGCATAACTACGCACATCTCGTCATCAGACAGGAAAAATGATTCAAAGTCTTTATTAGGCACGGTACAAATAATACCTACATCAATCACGCCTTCTTGCACGGAATTTTCAATCACTTTCGATCCATATTCATAGAGCTTAATAGCAATTTGCGGATAAGCCCGCTTAAATTCACCCAACAATTTAGCAAATACATGAGCATCCGTAATCGGCGGCAAACCAATTTGTATCGTATCCTGTTTTAAATTGAACTCATTTTCAAAATCAGATTTCAAATGTTCAAAAACAAAAAGACATCGCTTAGCGTAATTTAGAAATATTGTTCCCGGTGCTGTGATTTCCACCGTTTTGGCGTTACGAATAAAAAGCGTCACACCCAATTCATCTTCTAACGATTTAATCATACGACTAATAGCTGACTGAGAAATATGTAAATTTCTGGCTGCTTTACTAAAACTTTTTTGTTCTGCTACTTCCATGAAATATTTTAAATGACGATAGTCCATAATAAACCTCCTTTGACCATGAAGAGAAATAATTAAGTATACACTCAATATTTTGTATTTCACAAAATTCATCATGTCATATCATTGTACAATGTTTACATTTCTACTATAATAGAAATAGAAATAGAAACAGAAAAACAAGCTTATATCAATGAATCAGTACAAATGATATTTAGCATAACGAACCGCATTGATATGAATGTGCATAATTTCAATTCCTCTAATCTATGCAATTTACTCATAACTCATTGTACCTAATTTTTTCGTTTCTGACAAGAATAAATTAAGGCTGAAATGGTTTCGTAAATAATTTCAAAGGAAGTGTTATCTATGAGGAAAGTAAAAATGATGGACGGCAACACAGCAGCAGCGTATATTTCTTACGCTTTCACTGAAGTGGCAGCCATTTATCCCATCACCCCATCATCTCCTATGGCAGAAGAAGTTGATGAGTGGGCCGCTCACGGAAAGAAAAATATTTTCGGCGACACCGTACATGTAGTCGAAATGCAAGCTGAAGGCGGTGCTGCCGGTGCTTTTCACGGCTCTCTTCAAAGTGGTGCTCTCACTACCACGTACACAGCGTCACAGGGTATGTTACTCATGATTCCTACCATGTATAAAGTCGCCGGTGAATTGCTTCCCGGTGTGTTTCATATCGCCGCACGCTCTTTAGCTAATCACGCGCTATCTATTTTCGGCGATCATCAGGATGTCATGAGTGCTCGTGCTACCGGTTGCGCCATCTTAGCTGAATCTAATGCACAAGAAATTATGGATTTAGCAGGCGTCGCCCATTTAGCCGCTCTCAAAGGACGTCTTCCTTTTATTAATTTCTTTGATGGATTCCGTACCAGTCATGAAATACAAAAAGTAGAAGTTCTTGAATATGACGAATTGGCCTCTCTCATTGATAAAGAGGCTTTAGCTAATTTCCGTAATCGTGCATTGACTCCAAATAAACCGGTCATTCGTGGCACGGCGGAAAATCCTGATATTTATTTTCAGCATTGTGAAGCGGCTAATCCTTTTTATGATGCCATCCCTGAAATTGTTCAAGATTACATGAATCAAATCAGTCAATTAACGGGGCGGAGTTATCATCTTTTTGATTATTATGGTGCATCTGATGCCGATCGAGTCGTTGTGGCTATCGGTTCAGTCACGGATATTTGCAAAGATGTTTGTGATGCATTAAATGCTCATGGTGAAAAAGTAGGTGTTCTCACCGTTCATTTATACCGTCCTTTCTCTGTAAAGCATTTCATTGAACAGCTACCGGATACCGTGAAGAAAATAGCTGTCCTTGATCGCACTCGTGAACCGGGTGCCATTGGTGAACCGCTGTTTCTTGATGTACAAAGTGCATTAGCTTCCTCAGATAGAGATATTCGTGTCTGCGGCGGACGCTATGGATTAGGCTCGAAAGATGTCATCCCGGAAGATATTATGGCTGTCTATGAACACTTAAAAGCCGATCGGCCTCGTCACAATTTCACACTTTCTATCACTGATGATGTGACCCATTTATCGTTGGCTCCCATACCCGTACCACCCGTTAAAAGTCGCCTTATTTCCTGCAAATTCTGGGGATTCGGCTCTGACGGTACCGTAGGGGCCAATAAGAGTGCCATCAAAATCATCGGGGATCACACGGATCTTTATGCACAAGGATATTTTGCCTACGATTCGAAAAAGTCCGGTGGCGTAACTATTTCTCATCTCCGTTTCGGCCCTGATCCTATTCGTAAACCTTATCTCATTCGTCAGGCAGATTATATTGCCTGTCACCGTCCATCATATGTATATAAATATGATTTACTCCGCGGTTTCAAGCCCGGCGGTATTTTCCTTTTAAATTCACAGTGGAAAAAAGAAGACTTGGATAAAGCATTACCGGCGGCCATGAAGCGGAAATTGGCTGCACTCCATGCGAAATTTTACATTATTGATGCTTTTGCAATTGCAGAAAAAATCGGCCTCCGCGGTCGTATCAATATGATTATGCAAGCAGCATTCTTCCATTTAACAGGAATTATCCCCGAAGCTGATGCCGTAAAATACTTAAAAGACGCTAATGAAGCATCCTACGGTCGCAAGGGGCAAAATGTCGTCGATATGAATAATGCGGCTGTCGATGCAGGCATACGCAATGTTATCCCGGTAGATATCCCGGATGAATGGGCGCATGCCACCACCGGCGGTTCTATTGCCAAGGTATCCCGCCCTGAATTTGTTGAAAAGGTTTGTGATGTCATGAACCGACAAGAAGGTGACGATTTACCTGTATCGACTTTCCGCGGAATTGAAGATGGTACTTTTATGCCCGGCACAACGAAATATGAACGCTCAACGTCAGCCATCAATGTACCTGAATGGATTCCGGAAAATTGTATAGAATGTAACCAATGTGTGGCCTCTTGCCCTCACGCTACCATCCGTCCTGTATTAGCCACAGACGAAGAAGTGGAAAAAGCGCCGGAAGGATTTGTCGTTAGAGAATTTCAAGGCCCTGTAAAAGGATTGAAATATCGAATTGTTATCGATCCTGAAGATTGCTACGGATGCGGCATTTGCGCTAATGTTTGTCCGGCACGAAAAAAAGCACTCGTCATGAAACCTATTGCCACTCAATTAGATAAACAACCTTTATGGGATTATGCTATGTCCTTACCGCATAAACCAAATCCATTAAATAAAAATACTATCCGTGGTGCCATGTTTGAGCCGACATACTTTGAATTTTCCGGTGCCTGTGCCGGTTGCGGCGAAACGCCTTACATTCACTTAGTTACACAACTCTTTGGTGATCGCATGAAAATCACCAATGCCACCGGCTGTTCGTCTATTTATGGTGCCAGCTCGCCATCTATGCCGTACACGACAAACCAAAACGGACAAGGGCCTGCATGGGCTAATTCCCTTTTTGAAGACAATGCGGAATACGGTCTTGGTATGCACTTAGGAGAAGTAAAACTCCGTGATCGCTTAATGAATAAAATCAAAGACGCACTCCCTCATGCTGATGAGGATACCAAAGCTGTCATGACAGATTGGCTCACTCATAAAGATGACGGCAACGGCTCACGAGATCGAGCCAACAAATTGGAAATACAATTAAAAGCTGAAGTTTCTCTTCATCCGGAATATAAAGATATTCTCATGTTGAAAGACCATTTCGTAAAAAAGAGTCAATGGATTTTCGGCGGAGATGGTTGGGCTTATGATATAGACTTCGGCGGTCTTGATCAAGTATTAGCTTCCGGCGAAGACGTCAATGTCCTCGTTTTGGATACAGAAGTTTATTCCAACACCGGCGGTCAATCATCAAAATCTACCCCGGCAGCCGCTATCGCTAAATTCGCTGCTTCCGGAAAGAGAACAAAGAAAAAAGACTTGGGCATGATGGCTGTTTCCTATGGATATATCTATGTAGCACAAATCGCTTTAGGTGCCGACATGAACCAAGCCATTCGAGCCATTACCGAGGCTGAATCTTATCCGGGTCCCTCTCTCATCATTGCTTACTCTCCTTGTATCAATCACGGTTTAAAAGGTGGCATGGGAGAAGCTATGGACGAGGAGAAACGAGCCGTAGATTGCGGTTACTGGGCATTATGGCGTTATAATCCGCTTCTCATGGATCAAAGAAAGAATCCATTCCACTTAGACAGCCGCGAACCGAAGGGAGATTTCCGTAGTTTCCTCATGGGCGAAGTACGATTCTCCAGCTTAGCCAAATTATTCCCCCAGACAGCAGAAGAACTTTTTGCTAAGACGGAAGAAGACGCAAAGAATCGAAGGAAAAGCTACGTACGCATGCAGAAATCGTTTGACCTGGAAATACAAGAACACAAAGCTTCGCAACAAGCGTAAACATCAAAAAATCCGAATCGGAATGATATCCATTCCAATTCGGATTTTTTATTTTCTTATTTTTTCCAACAATCTGTTTCCAAACCTATACATTCTGATTCAAAGTGATTTTTGTCTACATGAAGATAATGCTCCGTTGCTTTCCGCACATAACGAAAACCTAAGTACAGCATAGGAATATTACAGTAGACGATAATAATATTTCCCAAATCTGAGAAAGCCCATAGATTCGATAAATCATAACCGGCAATATGACAGAAAATACCAAAGGCCGCTACGAATACAGCAAAAAGTCGTACGCTATAAATAAATGATTTTTTTGAAGAAATACGATTCGCTGATATTTCCGAAAACGTGATAAAACCAATGACACAGGTATAAGCAAAAAGACAAAAACAAAGGGAAATAAGCATCATCACAAGTGTATTCAATCCAAAAGGCGTCATCGCTCCGAGAGAAAGCAGGAATTTGGGATACGTTCCTAAAGAGCTCCAAAGTTCCGGTTCTGATGCCCATCTATGCGCCATAATGATAATAAATCCTGTCATCGTACAAATCACATGCGTGTCAAGAAAAACGCCGATGGCTGACACCATACCTTGTTCGCACGGATGCTTCGCTTCCGCCGCCGCTGCCGGCATGGTAATTGTCCCTTGCCCGGCTTCATTGGACATAAGTCCTCTCTTCACCCCTTGCATGAGAACGATGCCAAATGCCCCGCCAAAAACCGCCTCCGGACTGAAAGCGCCTACGAAAACAGAATGAAAGAAATAAGGAATGCTATCCGTATTTGACGCAATAAGTGTCACTACGGTAAGCACATAAATCATCGCCATCACAGGCACCATTTTATTACTTACCGACACAATACGCCGTATACCGCCGAAAGCCATTACCGTAACCAAGAAAATCACCATAACCGACACAACATAATAAAACATAGATTGCACAGGTATCGTTTCTCCGGTAATAATGCCTGCTATCGCCCCCATAGAAGACACTACATTAAATCCTTGAGCCGGCAAACACATCATGGCATAAAAGATGTACACGAAGGAAAGAAATACGCCCACCCATACTTTATCTCCGCAAAGTCGGCGAGCATAAAAAGGCAATCCGCCTACAAATTCATCTCCTCTTTTTTCCTTAAAAAGTTGCGCCAAGGTGCATTCCGTATAAGCCGTCGCCATACCGAAGAAGGCGGAAATCCACATCCAAAATAAAGCTCCGGGCCCACCTGCCGCAATAGCACCGGTAACGCCGATAATATTTCCCGGCCCCACGCGCATGGCTGTACTGAGAAAAAAAGCAGCTAAAGGCGAAATGCCTGTTTTGACCTGACTTTTCACCGTGAGCTGATGCAATTCCGGGAGAAATTGACGAATCTGAATGCCCCTTAGTCGTGTCGTAAAATAAATCCCGGATCCGACCAAGACAATAACCGCTAAAGAAAATTCCCCTAAAAGAGGAATATTTCTCCAAAAGGAAAACATCTTCGGGAAATCCCAAAAAAAGTCGGATACCGGTACCACAAAGGAAAGGACAGAATTAACTGCTGCAAATAAACTATCCATAGGATTTTCTCCTTATTACTGTACAATGCCTGCTTCTTTTATTGCTTCTGCCACTTTCGTCGCAATGCCCTTCATTTTTCTCGTAGGAACAGAACAAACCGCCAAGCGGAGACCTTTTTCCATCGGCACCAAGAAAACGTGCTTTTTCTCCAAGAAATCAGACACTTTCTTAGACTCTTTCACCGGGATAGAAATAAAGAATCCTGATACATATGGAACAACCTTCAATCCCACTTCTTTAGCTTCAGCCATAAAAATAGCTGCTCTATCCTGTATTAAGCGATAATATTTCAATCGTTCTTCTATTAATTCTTGTGCCTTCGCCGGGTCTTTGTAAATATGAATCATCAAATTTTGTGCCGCCGTATTACAATTCGACCATGTCGCCCGACTAGCATATTGATTAATATCCGCAAATTCCTGTGCCACATCTTTATCGGAAGTAACACCAATCATCGCACCTAACCGTTGACCGTAAAGCGTAAACCCTTTAGACAATGAATAGGCAATAACCACCAACACATTTTGCGGTAATCCGCCAAAACACTTAAAGAAACGGCGTGATGCCTGCCGCTCACCACTATAATCAAGATATGCCACATCCGGTAATAAAATAGCTTTTTTCTCCGTTCCTTTCACTTCTTCAGAAAGGACATCTACCGCTTCTTTCCATTCATCATCAGTCAAACTATATCCCGTAGGATTATTGGCAATACCATTTAAAATGACCAATACGCTATTTTGTTTCTTCAAAACACGACGTACTTCCGTACGTAAAGACTCCTTATTAAAATGTCCGTCAGCAGTGAGCAATTGATAAAAGCCCGGCACTCTCTTCGGATCATCAATCAACGTTTTATAAGCGCCCCAATGCCAATCAGTCACAAGGACTTCATCTCCGGGTGCCGTATAATTATGTATCGCATGATGGATAGCTCCACTTCCGCCCGGCGTCGCAACAGCACGGATATACCCTTCCGGTCGTGACTCACCAAAACATTCTTCCATACAAATATTCAAATAATCCGGCAAACCGGAAATCGGTGAATACGATGCCCATTCAAAAGGGGTTAACTCCTCATAAGCCTTCTTCACCACATCAAGCACTACTAACTCACCGGCATCATTCAAAATCGCGCCAATAGTAGCATTCACTACATTCTCTTCACCGATTTCTTTGGCCAAAGCCACAGCGCGACCATTCGCCGCAAAAATATTATCTCCTGCACTCTTTCCTTTCGCTTGCGGTGCTGCCATATAAAACATACATATCACCCTCCCAACAGCTTTTATAGATTAAGTATATTCTATCATTCACCCGCCAACGGTGCAATGGATATACTTTGTTTCCTTCACCTCGCTATGTATAATACAAGAAGGAGGTAAACATGAAAATTACCATCACCGATGACTTTGATCCGGAAAAAATTATACACAGCGGTCAATGTTTCAGAGCGTCCATGCACAATGAAACGACCTACCAATTTATAACAGGCAAACAAATTCTCCATCTGACACGCCTTAATAACACTACATGGCAAGGAAATTGCACCAAAGCACAGTGGCAAAAAATATGGGAACCATATTTCGACTTATCATTTAATTATAAAAATATACGAAAACAAATTCCCGCCAATGATATTTTTCTTCAAAAAGCAGCCACTTATGGAAAAGGATTAAGAATCTTGAGACAAGACCCCTTTGAGATGATTATTACATTTATTATTTCACAAAGAAAATCCATCCCGGCTATTAAATCTGCCGTAAATTCCTTGTGTATCAAAGCAGGAACTCCTTTTAAGAAAGGAAATACTACCTACTATACGTTTCCTTCGCCTGACGCTTTAAAGAAACTTTCTTTAGAAGATTTGACAGCCTGTTCATTAGGTTATCGTGCCAAATATATTTACCATACCGTGCGCATGATTACTTCACGAAAAATTGATTTATCTGCTCTTTATGACCTTTCCGACGAAC
Source organism: Veillonellaceae bacterium DNF00626 (assembly GCA_001553355.1). GTDB lineage: Bacteria > Bacillota > Negativicutes > Veillonellales > Dialisteraceae > Dialister. The sequence goes on along the minus strand of KQ960866.1, from coordinate 10,486 downwards.
AACTGCATGACATACTATGTACCCTTCCCGGCGTGGGCCATAAAGTCGCTCATTGCATTTCCCTTTTTGCTTTTCATCGTTTAAATAGTGCCCCTGTCGATGTGTGGATAAACCGTGTCATCGAAAAACACTATGAAGGACAAAATCCTTTCCCCGCTTATCCCTATGCCGGCATCATGCAGCAATACATGTTCTACTATGCTCAAACAAAAAAGATGAGGCCGTAACCTCATCATCAACGCATCCCCCACTTATGCAACTCATCAAAAACATATTTCAATGTATGATATAATCTTTCTCCATCCTCAAGAGAAAGATTTTTTTCATTATATTGACACAAATCACGATAATACAAACCCAAACGGCTATTCAACGCCTCCTCACCAAAACCATCTTCTGTATCTTCACCGGAAGACTTCATCCTTTCAAGTAAGTCTTTCAACTCCTTATTTTCCATTTCCAATGCGTCCATTCGTCCCTTTTGTACCTCCACTAATCCGCGTAAAGTCCGAATAACTTCTTCCGCTTGAATCAATACCGCCTCTTCTCTCTTATTCATGTCAACCTCCTATGATGCTTTCCGAGTCTTTGCCCAATGACGTTCGATAGACTTTTCTATCGCTTTACTATCCCGATTATCACTCATATCACCGGAAGCCTGACTATGACCGGTCGCATAATCAATGACCACTCCGGGCTCAATATTATAAACAAACACATTAAATGACGTAAACCCTTTATCTTCCAATGAATAACCTTCCATCAAAACACCTCGTGCCACCAATTCAGAGCCGCGATACACCGGCGTCACCCGATATGCCATATGCTTCCCTCGTTTGGCTACCGCCGCCACTTTATTCTCATAAGGAAGCATCAATTTCTTATTGAAATACTCCGTACCGGTAATTAAATTTCTTTTTTCCGCATTAAATCCCGATAACTGATACCCCAATAAATGAGAGCGATTATATAAATACTTCCCTTCAATGAAATCATATTTCACCGTCTGCCAACCGGCGGGCTTCACCATACCGATAGGCCCACGTTTCTGATGAGGCAAAGTCTCCGGCCCTACAATCATAAAATTCCCATGCGGACGACCGAGAGAATCCAACGGTGAAAGCTCTACTGTGCCGTAATTTTTTTGCAATTCCTTATCAGTAAAAAAGGGAACATTGTTATTTACAATCAAATAAGGCGAGCCATTATAATCCGGCATCTCCCGTTCTGCTGAAATTTGATCGGCGGCTTGAAGATGCCCGGTAATATCATCATCTTTTACTACATGCGAGCCATTATTCCAAAAGCCGAAACAAGCGCCTACCAAAACAATCACAATGAGTAATTTATGAAAAATCGCCGGCATCATATCCACCTTTCTTCACGCAAAAACAAAAAACTCTTATTTCTTCTTTATATTTCCTTTATTTTATCATTCCTACCCTAAATTAAAAAGAGAAATTTCTTTCAAAATACCTGTTCTAATTGTTTCGATATGTTATACTATGATATATGGAGTTATGAAAACAAAGGAGTTTACTATGACATCAGATAATCTTTCTTTTTCCGTTGAAATCGATTTTATTCCGGATATCACGGAAGGCAGAAATGAATTCAAAGAAAAAATGAAAGAAACGGCGAAAAAATTAAACGGCACGTTTTCTTTAGATCAAAAAATGCGTCCTCTCATTTCCGGATTAACCAAAGAAGATGTAGAAAAAACCTTACAGGAATTAAACCTCGTTGCCTTCGGCATGTGGCCATCATGCATTTTGACTTGCACCATATCCACGGCTATCCCGATTCGTGCAGTAGGCATGTCTGATGGTTGGGATATTTATACCGGAAAGAAAACATTTTTTGCATTTGCTCAATTTCCATCCGATGCATTAAATATCATCGCACGAGCATGCACCTATTATTTAGATCATGAAAGCTACCAAACCTTAGATGAATTTATTGATTCGACAGGCTATGAAACATTCCGTGATACAGTTTTGGGAAATACCGCGCCGGATGACCCGACAAATGCAGAAAATTACTACGGTAATTCATGGAATACACCTAAAGGCCCTGAACTCAAAGAAGGTGATTTCATCCGTCCTGAACACAACATTATGCAAATCCTTGAAGTATATCCCGATATGGGGCCTTTCCTCATGGAATACGGTATGTCTTGTGTCGGTTGTTTTATTTCTTATGATGAAAACCTTTGGCAAGCCGCTCAATCTCATGGCATGGATGTATTTGAAATATTAGGCGAGATGAATGAATTCATTGCAGACAAATACGGAAAACCCGTTCTTACCAAAGACACACCCATGGAAGATATACTCACTCTTTATCCTCAACTTCTTCCTATTTTCCAAAATCACAATATCGCCATGCCGCAAGACATGACAACCACTATCGGCACACTTTGTGACAATGCCGGTGTGACCTTATCCACATTTATTGAAGCTTGTGATGCTCGTCTACGAGGAGACGACAAAGAATTTTAATACAAAAAGACATCTTATCTCAAATAGATCCGGATAAGATGTCTTTTTTATTACTTGATTCACTATACAGGCAATACAAATTATTTCTTCAATTTCCAACCTGAACGCTGAAGCATCAGCACCACCGATGTAATCACCACCCCGGATACAACAGCTTCCAAAATGCTATTTGTACCGGCAACTGCCACCAGTGCCATTGCCACTTGAAATACCGTTACATCATGATCTGCGGCATAAGGAATCCCTACCAAAAGAAATATCAAACCTAAAAATAATACGCTGTTGGATATAGAACCCAAAACAGAAGAAATAACCAGACGAACCGTATGCCCCGCCGGTATTTTTTTATAGGCATAATAAGCGATAAGAGCGATACACATCCGTGGAATAATACAAATAATCGCATCATAGACGACACTATACTGCAATACAATTTGCATCATCCAACTGGGCGCCTGAAAAGTACGAATAAAAGAAAACACACCAAAAAGGAAACCTACCACCATGCCCACCTTCGGCCCTGCCACGATAGCACCGATAATCGTCGGTATATGCAAAATAGTAGCATGCATATAAAAAAGAGGAATAAAGCCATATCCGGTAATCCCCAAAAAGATGGTAATCCCTGCCAATAATCCGGAAATGGTCAACTCCTGAAGACTCATAAAAGACTTCGGAGTCTTTCCCCTCGTACATCCAACTTCTATTTCTTTTTCTTTCATTCCGATTCCTCCATTCTCATTCCTCTCGGATACAAGATGAAATATGAAAAATAACGCACATCAACAATTAGAATTATACCCTTTCACCACCATATGTCAATTATTTCTATAAACTCTGTTTTTTGATAAAATATTTATAGTCAAAGCCAAAAAATTCTGCTATAATATAAATATCGACATTTATCCATATTGCCGATCACAATAGAAGAAGTAAATCACAAAGGAGGATTATCATGAAACTCACAGATGAGATGAAAGAAATGATAAAGAAAGAATTAGCTTATATTGCCACAGCAGATAATGACGGCAATCCCAATGTCGGCCCGAAAAGAACAATGCGTGTCTTAGACGATACCCATTTACTCTTCGCAGAAAACACGAACGGACAACATTTTGCCAATATTCTTGCCAACGGAAAAATTTCCGTCACCGTTATTGACCGCCCGGCAAACCACGGCTTCCGTTTCAATGGAGTAGCTAAAGCTTATACAGACGAAAAACACATGGAATTGGCCAAAGAATTAGTCGGCGCATTACCGAAAGCCGCCACGGTCATTATTGATATTCAAAAAATGTTTACCATGGATTCCGGTCCTTTGGCAGGCAAATTGATTAAAGAATAAACAATTAACGAAATAAAACCCTTCCTATCAATCATAAAAGGAAGGGTTTTTTATATGGAAAATAAAATAAACAGGAACGATGTATTTTCTCGTCATTCCTGTTTATTTCATTCATTAACTTTTAGCAGCACTCACCGTAGTATCAATAGCATTACCCGGTTTCTGCGATATTTTAACTATTTCACTACGTACATTTTCCATCTCATCATTATTTTCTTCCGTTAATAATTTCAAAGTCACTGCTGTTTTATCTGCATTTGTTAAAGGCAATTCTATCATCTTATTGATATGTCCATAAGAGAATGTCACCTTTTTCCCCTCTTTAGTTGTTACGATAAGCCTGCCGCCATCAATCGTTCCTATACCGGACAAACTCCCCTCTATTTCTTTACTGCCCTGTTGCACTCGATGCTCCACAGTAATTGTTTTATCGTCATTTCGCGTAAACGTTATCGTTTCTAAATTACGAATATTATCCCCTGTCCAATTCGTACCGGCTTCTTGTATGCCCCACCATGTACCTTCCCAAGGCCCTCCGGTAAGAGAAGAATAAAGAGCAAACCCTCCGCCTCCGATAATCATCATTGCTATGACAATAAAAATAAAATATTTTTTCATATCGTTACCTACTTTGCTGTCATTTTTTTTATTTTATCATAGGACTCAAGAGTTTTACAGTTCATTTTCCAAAAAACGCTCAACATATACATAATATCTACGTTTTTTATCAATTCATTATATGAAATATTTTCTCTAACCATTTATGGAAATATCAATAAAAACAAAAACTTTCTCTGCACACGGAGAAGATAACCATTGACGATAGAGGTAATTGCATACAATGAGCTTTTTCTCATGCACATTGTAACAA
>KQ960866.1:5359-5669 GCA_001553355.1 Veillonellaceae bacterium DNF00626 | reverse complement strand
AACAACCTGCTCTATCCGTGAGCATACTCAAAGTGACTAAAGACGGTAAGAGCGATAGCACTAAACCGTTACAACACAAATGAGCCATAAACGTGTTATCTATTCTCAATCGAGTTTGAAATACCCAATCTACCCAAGCTTACCCCTATCCCCGGCTACACCGGTACTTTCCCCGTATTCGGGGAAAGTGAACGTATGGTGCAATCTCTGATGTTGTAAAACCATTCCGGTTATTTGAAATTCCGAAGAATCGTATTCATGCATTTGAGAAAGTCAAAAAAGCGTTGACCTTCTCCGCGCACGGAGAAGG
>KQ960866.1:0-5259 GCA_001553355.1 Veillonellaceae bacterium DNF00626 | reverse complement strand
GAGCTTTTTCTCACGCACATTGTAACAACCTGCTATATCCGTGAGCATACTCAAAGTGACTAAAAACGGTAAGAGCGATAGCACTAAACCGTTACAATACAAATGAGCCATAAACGTGTTATCTATTCTCAATCGAGTTTGAAATACTCAGTCTACTCAAGCTTACCCCTATCCCCGACTGTATGCCGGTGCTTTCCCATTAACAGCAGAAAACGTAATCTACTCTCTTGCCATTTTATCCTTAAAGTTAATTTGACAACTATATTCTTTTTCTTCGTGAAATATCATTCCCTGATTTCGGTCACATCAAAACTTTGGTATAAACAATTTCTCATATGATCATTTGATATTCCGCATTTACTATATTTATTTCCCCTTTCCATGTATAATGAATTTGAAAGAAGGTAACTTTATGAATCATCCTGTTATTTTTAATATTTCTATTGGAAGTCAAAAACCTCATTCAGGTAAACAACCCGTTTGTCCTTTTTGTCAGCCTGAATCACTAACAAACATTTTAGAGCAACGCGAAGATATGATTTGGCTTATGAATAAATATCCCGTTTTCGCAGAAACGGAACCTACTCTTATCATAGAAACGGCAGAACATAATTCGGGATTATCCCGATATGCCAAAAAGAAGCTTCATGATGTGATTTCTTTTGGTTTGGAAAAATGGGATGTCATGGAGCATGACAAACGATTTAAGTCTGTCATTTATTTCCGAAATTTTGGCCCTAATTCCGGAGGCTCACAGCGACACCCGCATTCACAAATCATAGGTCTTCGTGATTATGATTATCGTGATAATATTGATAAAGAAAATTTTTTAGGGCCTATATTTCATGAAGACGAAAATTGTTATGCTTCATTATCATCGTATCCCATTTGCGGTATGGGCGAACTCAATGTGACGCTCAAGTCTTCCGGAAAACCTGATACTTTTGCTGATACAATTCAGACAATTGCTCGCTTTATTCTTCATGATTTTCCCATTCCTTGTACAAGCTACAATTTATTCTTTTATCACTTGAGACGAATTCATGTAAAGATATTCCCCCGTTATACCGCCAGTCCTTTATACATGGGCTATCGTATTACTCATGTCATGGATTCCGACAGTGAACAACATATGATGAATATTTTGAAATCAAATAAATATTTCGGCGATTAGAAAGGTATTATTCCTTATGAAACTATATGCATTTAGTGATTTCCATCTCTCCGGCGATCCACCCACAAAACCCATGGATATTTTCGGGGATCATTGGAAAAATCACAGAGAGAAAATTATTTCCTCATGGAAAGAAACTATCACAGCTGAAGATACCGTTATCTTAGCCGGCGATATTTCTTGGGCCACTTACCTCAAAGATGCCATCTCTGATTTAAAAATGCTCGGTCAATTGCCCGGGCGAAAGATTATCGTTCGTGGCAATCATGACTATTGGTGGTCTACCGTCACAAAAATGACTCGCATGACTGATGGTGCTTTTGAATTTATTTTCAATTCTGCTCTTTTAGCCGGTGATATTGCTTTGGCAGGCACAAGAGGATGGATTGCTGAAACCTCCAAACGCATTACTGATGAAGATCGAGCCATTATTCTTCGTGAACAAGGTCGTCTTGAACGCTCTTTAGAAGCAGCAGAAAAACTACACGCAAAGAAAATATTTGCCATCATGCACTATCCACCTTATGATGAACAAAGAAACCCTACCCGTATGTTGGAAATCATGAAAGAACATCACGTGACTGATTGCATCTATGGTCATCTGCACGGACGCCCGGATTTTTATAACATACCCGATGAACTTTGCGGCATCAAACTCCATTTAACATCTGCTGATTATCTTCATTTCAAACCTCATTATATTTGTGATTTGGAGGAATTACCATGCACAGAGTCATAGAAGGAAAACTATTGGCAGGCTATATTTACGGCGATAGAAAAAACCATGAATATATTTATCTTCCCGGAAGTGAAATAGATAGCACCAACCCTCTTTTCATTTATGAGACAAAAGAGAGTAGGCAAGATATCTCTATCACAGAAGCACTCCACATCATTGAAAAAAGAAGTCTTAGACTGACCACACATCCCGTATTCGGTGAAAAAACTTTATAAAAATGGCAGAATCCTTATACCGATTCCTGCCATTTTTTTACAGGTAAATTCTTCTGTTTTTTGAATTATCTAAACGCACACCATAAGCGTGCTTTCGACACTTCATGCATTACTTCTACTTCCGCTCACGACCACGATATTATCAACATTCTTGACACAAAATTATTTTATCCTGTTTTTCACCCATTCCTCTTAGTGTTTCCATATAAAACACATTCTAATCATTCATTCCATCAAAAAAGACCTTTTCCATTTTCAAGAAAAGGTCTTTTTATTGATTTCGTTACCATATCCCACAGATTCACCATCGGAATAAATCGAATAACGACTTACGACTTATCATTTATTTACACGAACTCGTTCGATATCCGGATCGCCATTTTTATGACGAGTGATAACATCCACACGGACACGAGCCAATTCCGGTGCAAATTCAGCGACAGCACGTTTGTCTAAATCAACTCCTTTTTCCATGGCTCTATACAACATCGCTGCAAATTCATAACGTGACATAGTACGATCTCCATCAAATTTTCCGTTTTCGTATCCTTCCAGAATACCTCTCTTTGCCAACGAACGAATATATTCATACGCCCAATGATTTTTAGGTACATCAGGGAACATATCATGTGCTTGAGGCGTACCTCCGGTCAGTGCCGTGATAAGCTCTTGCATCTTAGCCATCTGTTCTTCCATCTGTGCCATTCTTTGCTGCATAGCCAACATATCTTTAGCCATAGCGACACGAGACGTCGTTACATGATTGCCCTGTCCCAACTTCACAGAAACACCGGCATTGAACATCTTTTCTCCGGCACCAAATGTACCGCCCATGCTAAACATGGTATCTTCATTAGGTCTGTAATAAGCTCCAACCGCTGCGGCAGTGGCTCCTTTGTACTGACCGTATCCGGCTGAGAAATCCCATTTAGCATCCGGATCGAAATCAAGCGGTTGTAAAGCAGCCAATGCAGCTGCACCTGCCCCTACTCCATTAATCTTTCTGTCCAATTTGTTCAAGCTGAAATCAATTCCGCGTACAAACCGACTCAAATCAACCTTATAGTGACCGCCATCATTCCGATTAAATACAAGAGCTTTTGCCTTTTCATCATAGGCTCCACTTTCTGTGTACGTATTCTGCAATCCTTTAACTTCAACTTTGTTAGCTGTTTCTCCGTCTCCTTGCGTAAGCGTCATTACCCCATTTCCTTTCTTATCATAGGAAATGGTTCCTTCTTTCAAACGCAAATCATTCTTGGCTGCAAACAGTTGTCCGCCATTGACTGCATCCTTACTATCCTTAGAAATATCTCCATCTTTCAAATTGGTGATTTTCGTTCCATCTTTCCCGGCAAGAGCAATCTCACTCTTCTCCTTATCTTTGTAAGTCACAGCTTTATCACTTAATTCTTTTATTTCATTTTGCACGGAAGTTTGAACATCGTTCAACTGCCCTTCCGTAGCTGCTCTTCCTTCTGTCACATGGTCCTTATCCCATTTTGTATTCGTCAGTCCCGTAATCGTTCCTGTCGTTCCATCTACGGTGACTTTCTTATTTTTCTCACCGCCGATAGTAATTTTGTTATTCAGGCTGTAAGTAATCTTTCCCGGTTCTACCTTCGATGTCAAATTTCCATCGCCGGCAAATTCAATGGTCGGTGCTGTATCACCGCCCAAGGCTACATTGGATTCACCCGTACTACCTTTAATATTAAACCCGGCTTTAAGTTTAGAAATATCTTCACCAATGGTCTTTTTCACGTCATTAACCTGACCTACCGTAGCGGCGTCGTTGGCCTCTGTACCGTCGGCGATATTGGTAATTCTATTACCGCCGTTATCGAATCCGTCCTTCGTCAAAGAAATCGTCTTACCCGGATTAGCGGGTGTGCCGTCTCCGGCATCCGTAATGGTAATGCCGTTTTTCGTGATTTCTACCTTTTCTGTGCCTTCTTTATTCTGAATTACCGTACCGCCGGCAGTCGTTTTATTGGTATTACCGTCTTTATCCGTAAACGTAGCACTTTCCAAACCGGTTAGATTCTTGGCTAATTTTACATTAAGCTTTCCATCTTTAGCCACCACACCGATGTTATTATCAGTCAACTTGGTTTCATCTGTTACACCGCCGGAAATAGTAACGGTTTCATTCAATTTCTTCGCAATAGCATCTCCGCTGTCACCGGCAAATTTTAAGCCGTCATCCAAAGTAGCCACTTGATGTTTCGTTCCGTTCGGATCTACCGTCACAATACGATTGATATCTTTTCCGTCTACGCCTTTTTCACCTTTTTCTCCATTCTTTCCGTCAACGCCGCGAATCGTTACTCCGTTTTGTCCATCTTTACCGTTCAATCCGATAGAACCGTCTTTACCATTAATAACGACCGCACTGCCGTCTTTCCCGATAACTTCCACTTTCCCGTCTTTACCCGATTTACCGGCTTCTCCCGGTACTGCTTTTTCACCAAATACCGGCGTATCCGATAAGCGATAAATAACTTTTTGTGTATGCGTTGCTGCATCCGTCAACAAATCGACAGATAAACCGTTCCCGGCTGACAAAAATTCAATAGTCGGTTTTGCATTAGCTTGTAAAGAAACATTTCCGATTGCAGTTCCAACTTTAATATCAAAACCTTTCGTTAATGTATCCATCGCTTCTTTCTTGGCTGCATTCACTTGTTTTACTGTAGCCGCATCGTTATCAGACATACCGTCTGCAATATTGGTAATTTTATTGCCGCCGTTATCGAATCCGTCCTTCGTCAAAGAAATCGTCTTTCCCGGATTAGCAAGTGTACCATCTCCGGCATCGGTAATGGTAATGCCGTTTTTCGTTATTTCTACCTTTTCTGAACCGTCTTTATTCTGAATTACCGTACCGCCGGCAGTCGTTTTATTGGTATTACCGTCTTTATCCGTAAACGTAGCACTTTCCAAACCGGTTAGATTCTTGGCTAATTTTACATTAAGCTTTCCATCTTTAGCCACCACACCGATGTTATTATCAGTCAACTTGGTTTCATCTGTTACACCGCCGGAAATAGTAACGGTTTCATTCAATTTCTTCGCAATAGGCTCTCCGCTGTCTCCGGCAAATTTCAAGCCGTCATCCAAAGTAGCTA
>KQ960865.1:1047-1413 GCA_001553355.1 Veillonellaceae bacterium DNF00626 | reverse complement strand
GGGATAGTAAGAATATTACATCCGGTCGTGCTGCTACGGAAGATCAATTGCAAAAAGTATCTGAGGCAGTAGATGCGAATGCTAAGGCAACAACCGATTTCCGTTTGGTGGCATCTACGGATACGAAGGGATATACACCGGATACGTCAGGAACGGTTACATTGGATGTGAAAGATAAGAACCATGAAGACGAAGATGCTTATCAAGTTATGATTTCCGATGTAGCTCGTAAGAGTGATGTAGATAAGATGCTGAATGAAGGCTTTACGGTAGGCAAAGACGGGAAAGACGGTACTATCGGTGTAAATGGGGCAGATGGAAAGCCCGGCATTGGTATTAACGGCAAAGACGGCGGTTCTATCACCA
>KQ960865.1:0-947 GCA_001553355.1 Veillonellaceae bacterium DNF00626 | reverse complement strand
GACAACTATTAATCGTATTGTGACAGTAGATCCGGATAGAAAGACACATCAAGTGGCCACTTTGGATGACGGCTTGAAATTTAAAGGCGATATCGGAGATGCGGCACCTATTAAATTAAATAATCAGGTAAATATTGTCGGTGGAGAAACCGTTGCTGCTAATTTAAGTGACGGAAATATTGGTGTTGATACAACAAAAGAAGGAAATAATGCAAAACTGACAGTTAAGTTGGCGAAGAACCTGAAGAAACTGGAAAGTGCTGAATTTACTAAGACCGTGACAACTCCGACTGGTGATGTGACAACAGTTACTACGATTAATGATAATGGCGTGACCATCGGTAATAATACGGATCCTACAAAGAATGTCAGCCTGACCAAAGCCGGACTCAACATGGCTGAACAGGAAATTAAGAATGTCAAAGAAAGTACGACAGTTACTAATGCCGCTACGGTAGGACAAGTAAATGCAGCTAAGAAAGCAGCCATGGATACATTAGCAGCAGGCTTTGATGTTAAGGCAGGAAATGTAACAGGAACTGTTTCCTTGAAAGCTGATGAAAAACCGACTGTTGAATTTTTGTCAGCCGGAAATGGTTTATCTGTAGACTTGACGACGGATACCGCAACGCATACCCAAAAAATCACGTATCGCTTATCGGATACACCGGTATTTGGTGAAAAAGCAGTACCGGGAGAAGCCGGTAAACCGGGTAAAGATGGTAAAGTGGAAGTTATCGGGAAAGACGGAAGTGCTGTCGTTATTAACGGTAAAGATGGCTCTATCGGATTGAAAGGTAAAGATGGAAAAGACGGCATCGGTATTAACGGAAAAGATGGCGGTTCTATCACCATTCACGGAACGAACGGAGCGGATGGACAAGATGGAGAAAACGGAGTAACGATTCGCGGTGTTGACGGAAAGAACGGAGAAAAAGGTGAAAAAG
>KQ960864.1 GCA_001553355.1 Veillonellaceae bacterium DNF00626 | reverse complement strand
TCCCTTTCATAACGCTTGTTTCAAAATTCGGATCTTGTCCGGAACTTGTTCCACCATGTCCGGGTCTCTGTCCCGGTGTTGTTCCGCCTTCTCCAGGTGTCTGTCCCGGTGTTGTTCCGCCTTCTCCGGGTCTCTGTCCCGGCGTTGTTCCACCTTCTCCAGGTCTCTGTCCCGGCGTTGTTCCACCTTCTCCGGGTGTCTGTCCCGGTGTTGTTCCACCTTCTCCCGGTCTCTGTCCCGGTGTTGTTCCGCCTTCTCCGGGTGTCTGTCCGGGTGTTGTTCCACCTTGTCCCGGTGTCTGTCCGGGTGTTGTTCCACTATGACTCGGTGTCTGTTTCGATATGGTTCCGGCTTTTAGTTCTCCCTGTCCACCTGCTTTAAAGGCAATATCTCCACCCAAAGCATCTGTCATTAGACCCTCTGCCACTTCGACTCTTCCTGTCAGATATCCGTCTTGAGCCTCATAGAATAATTTCCCTGCCAATGTATTCAATACATCATCATAATTGACAACTTCTCTATCTTGCGGCATTTGGAAATCTTTAATATTGGCACGCAATATAATTCGGCTATTTTCCTTTGCCTTTTTGATTCTGATAGCTCCACCGTCAAAAGCTTTATCATTTGTCGCATTTTGCTTATAAATCACTTTTACGTGTCCGCTGAGGTTCTTTATGGTAATATCTTTATCTTCATTCTGATAAATAATCCCGGCTTTTTCTTCACTCTCTCCACCGATAAGATTTCTTACTTTACTTCCCTTATATAAGTAACTTGTTGCATTTGTTCTTGGAGCTTCAGGTCTCTGTGTCCATAACCATCCATTCTCCCAAGTTGCCCCATTCTGTAAATAAATATCTACCCCTGAATCTTTCGGATTATTTCCATTTTCCTCATACTCATTTAAGATACCGCCTTCTAACTTAGATTCTTTTGTCGTAAGACCAACTGAAATAATGCCATCTCTCTTCCCTTCATTTGGTTCTTGACCATAATTCTTATTTAAAACGCCTATATTCCCTTTTATATTTACATCCCTATTTCCCGGAGATTTTCCATCTTCCCCGGTATTCATATAAATTTGACTTTCTTCAGAAAGCATAGCATAAGACGCCGATACATCCAATTTATGAGTAATAATTTTTCCTCCACCCAATACTTTAATTACGCCATGCTTCGTCGCCTGCAATGCTACACCGACTACATCCAAATCCACATTGCCTTTTATCATTACCGAAGAATCACCAAAAGGTTCATATTCTGACATTCCATTCCCGGAATAGACACCACTCATATAATAATGCGCCAAATCCGGTCCATTCGTCATTCCGGTTATAGCCGGATGCGGATTTTTAAGTGTTAATTTAAAGTTTCCGTTCACCGCCAAATGACTACCATTTAATACATTAATCCCTGTTACATTATTATAACTTGAATACTCATCAACCCCGACACCCTCTACATTTACTTCGACATCTTTTTCCAATATAACTTTCTTTCCATTTCTAATGTCCTTTCCAATAATCTCTCCATCCCCTTTTTTAGATAAAAGATAATAATTACCTTTATCCTGAAATCCCGGGGTTGCTTCACCGGATGATTTTATCTCATATTCACCGCGCCCATCTTTCCGGAATGTAACTTCTTTGCTAAGCATCGGTGTCATTAATCCTTCTGCAATTTCTACTTTACCAGTAAGATAACCTTTAGACCCTGTATATTGTAATTTATTAGCTAATGCCTTTAATGTTTTATTGACTAAGACGATATCTGCATGATTTTGTGAAGTTGTATTCAGACCCTGAATATTAGCTGTTCGTAATGCAATACCACTTCCTTTTTTTGCTCTATCGATAATAATATCTCCGCCCTTGACATTCCCTTTTCCATCATGATCATAAATAACAGAAATAAATCCATCATACTCCTTAACAGTAATCGGCTTCTCCTCCTGCTGATAAATGACACCACCATTCTCCGAATTCGTTCCACCATGAATTTTAAACACATGACTCCCCGTCCATTTATCTACAGAAACAGCTCCCCATTGTTTATGAATCCACTTTGCTTTTCCTTGTAAATATAAATTAAGACCACTTATATTCCTTATATAATTTTTCTTTCTGTCTGTATTTTTCGTTTCTCTAAACTCATCAATTAACACACCCGTCCACTCAGATTGAGATGTAGTCAAACCTAAATTAACTGCTGTTTTTATCATCCGCCCCTGAATTTTTTCCTTATCATCCTCACGATTAATAAGACCTATATTCCCTAAAATTTTCGTATCATGATCAGATGCCTTATCAGCTACAGCCTCATTATTTTTACTAGTTTCTACATTAATATTAATTGTTCCCTCTTCTGCATTAAGAGCGAAATTCGGCACACTCTCATTTTGTGTAACTTCTATATCAGCTCCACCTTGAATAGTTACAATCGCCCTACTCCCGGCATGTATACCGGTACCATTCGTTCTAATCTTGACATTTTTATCAATATAAATATGAGGACCAAATGCCGCTGTATCATAATTTAATCCGGCAAAAATACCATTAACAAAATAATGTGTATAAAAATCACCTTTTACATCTGATATACCGGCAGCTTGCACATCAATATCCACATTTCCTTTCACTCTAACCTGTCCTTGATTGACAGCTAATATACCGTTCGTAAAAGTAAAATTCTTCCCACTTTTATCCTTCGTAAATGTTGAATCTGCTTTACCGGGATTATTGTATTTATTTTTCACACGAATTGTTACATTTCCATTAATCACTATCGGCTCAAATGGTTGCGAACCAATACTTTTCCCTGATGTAGCAATACCCGCTGCATCGGAAATTTCTCCACTCTGTGCCGTACGATCCACATGAAGCTCCAACTCTTTTGCTATGATATTAACCCCACCATTCATATGCTTACGAGATGTACGCTCATCCTTACTATAAGCTTTAATACCAAATGCATCGGTAGACTTAATCACTAATTTCAAATCATTGGCTTTAATATTAATATTATTTTCCTGTCGGTTTCCAATTTCACTCGTAATAGAAGCTGTATTTAAAACACTATTTTTTTCAAATATATAGGCTTTTTTTGCTTCATTCCACACATGATATTTAACAAAATCACCTTGTGCAGTTCCATCTATACGCCCCGAATTAAATACTATTTCTGTATCCGCAGGATCTTCCGTTTCCTCTTCTCCATTGATTCTATATTCACCATGTCCATCTTTCTTAAACGTAATAACCTTACTTACAGACGGTGTTGCCAATCCTTCTGCTATTTCTACTTTACCTATAAGATTCCCCTTCGTACCGGTAAATTGCAATTTATGTGCCAACGCAGACAATGTCTTATTCAGCAAAGCGACATCACCGGATTCAGTGGACAATGGCTTTAACCCATTTAGTCCGGCAGTACGAAGCGCTACCACACTTCCTTTATCAGCTTCTTTTACAATAAAATCTCCACCGGCTACATTACCATTTCCGTCATGATTATATGTCACCACTGCATACCCATGATATTTTTTTACAGTAATAGATCCATCTTCTTTCTGCATGATAACACCGGCATTTTCCTGACTTTCCCCACCGATAAGAGCTCTTATTTTACTACCTTTATATAAATAAGATGCATTATCCTCTCTTTCATCTGTTTGCACAAGAATACGTTTAGTTCCTACCCATCCATTAATCCATGTCGCACCATTTTGAAGATATAAATCAATCCCATTATTTTGCGCATTATCTCCATTTTCCTCATACTCATTTAAAATACCGCCTGTTAACTTAGATTCCTTTGTAGTTAATGCCACAGCTACTACAGAAGGTATTTTTTCTTTAACCGGCGCAAGCCCATAATTTTTATGTATAATTCCCAAATTCCCCTCTATTTCTACATCATTTTTCCCGGGTGTGTTACCATCATTACCCAAATTCATAGAAATATATCCTTCTTCCGCCAATAACGCATAACTATCAAAAGTTTTTACATCATGCGTAACAATTTTACCACCGCCAAAAATCCTGACCTGTGCCTCTTGATTCGCTTGTATAGCAGATCCATCAGTTTCAATATCTACATTTCCCTTTACAATAACTTGTGAATGTCCATATGTTCTAACATCTTGCATCCCATTTCCGGCATAAATACCACTTCCGTAATAATGAAAAATATCTGCACCACCTTGTGCACCACTTTTTACCGGAGATGTATTTTTTAGTCGAATCTTTAAATTTTTTTCAAAATTTGCTTGCCCGCCTTGCGTTGCATTAATTCCATATACCATTTCAGTATCCGACTCTTCCGTCGACCCTTGTCCTTCTACATTAACAAAAACAGAAGTATCATAAGTCAAAACTTTCCCCTTTGAAACCGGTATCCCAATAGCTTTCCCATCATTTTTCTTATTTATCTTTTTTTCATTTGTATCCGAAATCTCTGTATTTTCACTTACTTTATATTCTCCTTGACCATCTGTTTTAAAATTAAAAGGTTTTTTAAAAGAATCCGTCATCAATCCTTCTGCAACAGATACAAATCCTTTTAATTTTCCATCTTTCCCTTCATAACGTACTTTACCCGCCAAAACATTCAATAATTTATCATATGCCGTCTGACCGCTTCCTGTCGGCATCTGAAATTGTCTCGCTGCAGTATGTACTGTAATAGTACTCCCTTCTTCTGCTTTCTTTATAATAAATTCTCCCCCGCCTACACTATCTGCATTATTCTTATTCTGTTCATAGACTACCTTGACATGTCCTTTATAATGATTCACCGTAATCGGTTTATCTTCCTTTTGTTTGATAATTCCTGCCTTTTTCTCACTCTCTCCACCAATAAGATTTCTCACCTTACTGCCTTTATATAAATAACTATCTGAATTCCCATCATCATGATCTACTTTTATACGTGTCGCACCAAACCATTTATTTTCCCATGTTGCTCCATTTTGTAAATACAAATCAATGCCTGAATCATGAGGATTTTTTTTATTTTCCTCAAACTCATTTAAAATTCCCCCACACAACGTAGAAGAAGATGTAGTAAGTCCTAAAGTAACAAAAGAACCGGCATTTCCTTCATTCGGAAAGATACCATAATCCTTAGAAATGACACCTAAATTTCCTACTACTTCTACATTATTTCCTCCGGGCAATTTACCATCTGTTCCCGCATTCATAAATACAGATCCTTCTTCAGCAAGCATCGCATAAATATCTGCATCTACTTCATGAGTAATAATTTTACCACCGCCAAGTATAGTAATATTCCCGTTTAAATTTGATTGAAGCCCTACTCCTACCACATCTATATCTACATTACCCTTCACCAACATTTCACTTTGTCCTGATTCGCCGTCCATCCCATTTCCGGCATAAATCCCGCTCATATAATAATGAAATATATCCGGTGTAGCTGAAGTAGACCCGCAAGCTACAATTTTCTTATTTTTTACTGTAATTTTCACATTTTTCTCTGCTACAATTTTTGCTGTATTTCTTAAATTAATCCCCGTTACATTAAATCCTTCATTATCACCATTAAAACCCGTACCACTTACATCTACTACGGCATCTTCATTCCATGTTTCTTCTCCCGATGTAAGCTTATATCCTATCGCTTCTTCTCCTTCTTCCTTATGCGTAATAAAACTTTTCTCGGCAGATACATAACTCCCTTGTAAAAACATAAAAACGGCAAGTGCCAATGTACCTATTACCTTAGAAGATATCATGTCTCCTTTTTTTATCATTTGAAAATCTCCTTCTTTCGAAATAACCACAAAAATAAGAGAGAAGAGATACTATCTGCTCTATAGCTTCCATCTCTTCCCTCCTTCACATTGTCAATCCTATTTCATTTCTTAGAACGCC
>KQ960863.1 GCA_001553355.1 Veillonellaceae bacterium DNF00626 | reverse complement strand
CGCCTCCCAGTGACCTATCTCTTGCCTTTTGTATATTTTATTGTAATTTTTTATCGCAATAAAAAAGACAGTCACGCTGTCTTAATAGTAAAACTACTATTTTGCTACCGTTCGTCCTGAAAAGAAATCCGCCCAGTATGGTTCTTCTTTTTTAAATATTTCAACTTCTTCTTTTGTCATATTGTACGGATAATCTTTGAATAAATTATATATTTTTTTACGGTCAAAACTAAAAGCCATTTCACCAATAGTTTCTATTTTAGATGTCCACCATATTTTGTTAGTTTTCTTGTCTTTTTCTTTAAAAAAATCTTCATAGCCGGGAATATCGCAAGCGGCATATATATAATCATCATCTTCATAAAATTCATTATTTTTCATTGTCATTTACCCCCTTTTTCTGTGAATTTTTATTTGTATTAATGTACCCAATAATTTTTTAAACTCAGCACTTTTTGCTAAGCTTTCAACATCAATTAAAATACTGGCTTTTTTATTTTTTGCCCTGCTAATGTGCGTGACCGCTTACAGTTAAATCTCGATTTTTAATTTTTTTGTTCAACGGTTTATATCCATTATTATTATATGCCTGCAATTCAAGATATTCTTTCTCTTGAGCCATTTTGTCAAAAAGTATATCCGCAAATACATAATCATTAATATTTTTCTCCACATAACTTTTAACCTTCGGGAATCCTGCTATCTTTGAAATAACCTCCATATAAGAGAATGTATTTTGACTTTCATCTCCACGAAAATCCAAAATATCCAGTCCTGCACGACTGGCAATATATGCAAAAGCAACTCACTATGAACACGAACCTATGACAATCTTTCCCTCTATTACGATATTTGTCATTTGCCTTTATTGAAAAGTAATTCATTCCTAAATTTAAAAATTGATAGATACAAAATCTCTATAGCTCATAGTTTATCACTCCTTTTAATATGTTTTGTTTGATTACTTACATATTAATACAGCTGATTAGCTATGAGTTTATTTTGTATTGCACTTGTTATGATAAATTATCGCTTACATTTTCCTAAAGCACGACCATCCATTTTCTTCCACTCCGTATTTCCATTGGCGGATCTCCCTAAAAGAATGACAGCAGCTTGTGACACGCTTTCGGCACACCAATCACAAGTAAAAATATTATCTTGAATGACGCCTTGTTTTATTAACTTTTCCCTAATAGCTCGATAATTTTCCTGTAAACTCGGCGCTATAATTGACGATATACGACTTCCTTTTAATACAACCAATTTCCCGGTTTCTTCCAATCGTCCCATAGCATCACTACCGTTACCGGCTAAATAAAATATACCATCCTCTTGCAACGCTGTTTCATCGGGCATCAATTCCCATTTTTCGCTAAATATTCTTAAAATATCTTCTTGCCGTTTCTTCACTACTTCAGGAATCCATTTTTCCTCATTTATCACTTGTGTCGTCAATGGATAAGACGTAGTTCCCCCTTTAGATTGGAAATACTTCTTCTTTTTCGTATCAAAATCATAATTTTGTGCTGCCGAATTATGCTTCCCTGTCAATGGTACCAAATTCGCCATACGATTCACCCAGAAATCCATTTCATCACGAGTCCATAGTTTCATCCATTCACTATCTTTTCCCGGATGCTGGGGCAATACATGTTCAATGGTAAATAGTTTAGAATCAATAGTCGCTGCTCCATCACTAACCAAAGAATTAAGACGCTGAATAATATAGTTTCTTCGTTTTGCCGGCATATCATATATATTTCCATCCAAAACATCTAAAAAGCGCTTTTTCTCCCATTCCGTCAATTCCATCATTCTTAAAGGGCTATCCAACGTCGTATCCGGTCTACGTTCCATTTCCACGAGCAACCATTTATACCGACTCATACGAGCATTCACATCTTGAGCCGTAACCAACAAATAAGCTGCTAACCGTTCTAATTTACGTAAAAACCATAACACATAAGCATCATCTTTCTGATGTGTTGATAAAAATTGAATAGCCGGCGGCATCCAATCGTTATTATATGTTTTATTTAACCAACGAAGCACTTCATTGATTTCGTCTGATTTTTCCGATGACCGATAATTACAATTTCTCAAATCACTATATATGTCTGTATAAGGGATCAAATAATCATCAATAAGCTCTTCGGGAGATATGCGTTCCATCACGTATTCTCTAAATTCTTCCAATAAAGTTTTACGCGGTCTTTCTTTAGCAAAAATCATTCGTGTATGAGTACATACTTCATTAAATCCTGCTCGTTCTACTTTATTTTCCATCTCTTCCCATTTATCCGTATATTCATCCTGCTTATCTTTAGACAATTTTCCAATAGTATCCGATTTAATAATATCCGTCGGCAAAAGATCCAATCCACGACTATTCATAACAGAAAATATGCGAAAGGCTGATTCCTGATCAGGGGTAGATACAGCTACTAAGAAACATTCATTCAATACAAATTGATAAAATTCAAGCCTTTCTTCATCGGAAGAAAACCGGTCATCCAATTTTTCTCTTAACAACTTAGCATTTTCATAAATATGTTTTTTCGCTTCATCCAAAGTGAGGGGATTTACATTCATCAAATCCTCCAACGCCACCTTTTCAATATATTTTTCAAAAAATTCCTGATCTTTTTTTCTCAAAGTCAAACGTGGTCTCGATTTTATTTTTTGTCCTATATTTCCTTTTTCCCAAATATAACTTTTACACTCACCTTTTAACTCTTCATCATCAAAAGCTTCCGCCATCACGGCAAATAAAATAGACAATGTGGTCAAGCGTTGCTGTCCATCAATCACTTCTGACTTAGAATTACCTTCTTCTTTAATAAGTACGATACTCCCAAGAAAATAATTGTCCGCCGTTTTATCTATAAAAAATTGATATAAATCATCAAATAAAACTTCCGCCTGTTCTGTCGTCCATGCATAGGGGCGTTGATAGGATGGAATGTAATATTCAAATTCAGAGCTGAATATGTTTGATAGCGGATATTCTTTTCCCGTAATTTTACTCATAAAATTTTCTCCTTTTTATTATCATACAAATTCATTCCAATCAATAAAACTTATTAATTTTATTGTATCACAATAAAGCATAAAGCAAATAATAAAATTCATACAATAATACCCTTTTGAGCTCTATATTTCACAATGAATCAACACAATAAAAAACGGATACCCAAAGAGACTATTTTCTCTCTAAGCATCCGTTTTATTTCTTTCTGCGCTATGGGACAAACTCCGGCGTGGCTCTGCCTACGATATATCGTTTCAACAAAGTCAAAACATGCCGTCGTATTTCAATGATCGTCGTTTGCGGTAAATAGATATCTTTCCGATAAACGGAATCACTGCACAGGAATAATGATTCTTTTTTCTTTGCATCTTCCTCTATTTTTGCTGTCTTACGGCGACATACTTCTTCATATATTTCTTTCATATACCCTAAATGTATCGATGATTTATGTAAAAAAGGTGCCACTACATCAGATGATATCGGCGGCGAACGGAATTCGTCTTTTTTGAAAATATATCGCAATGTCATAAGCACTGCCACTGTTCCCACGCCGAACACAAGACCAATCCAATAGGAAACAGCGCCCATATCCATGACGAAATCTAAAAAGCATGCGAGCGGTAAACATACGCCCCAGTAAGCAATGAGCATGCAAAAGAAAGGTATTTTCGTATCTTTATAGCCTCTCAGGATACCTTGAATCGGCACGGCAACGGAGTCAAAAAATTGGAATAACGATGCATAAAGAAGAAAGTGTGATGCAATCATCACCACTGCCAAGTCATCGGTATATATCAAACTGATGTGACTTCTGAAAACAATAGTCAAAATAACTTCAGTGAATGAAAATCCTACGGATAGGATAATTCCCGTTCTTGCGTAGCGTTTAGCCAAAGCGCTATCACCGGCTCCCACGGCGCGAGCCACCAAAATAGTAAGCGCCATCGAACAGGATAAAGGAATCATGTATGCCATATTCGCGAAATTATCGGCGATTTGATAAGCACCCAATGTTTCTGTGCCAAATTTAGCCATGAATAAAATGATCGCGCCAAACATACCCGTTTCTAAAAATACGGACAACCCGGCAGGAATACCTATATTCAAATATTCCTTCCAATATCTGACTCCGGTTTTCCATGCGGCAAAAATACGACCGCCCATGAATCTTTCGTCTTTATGGAGTACAAAGAGAAATAATAACAAAATCACCGCATAGGTAACAGCGGATGATACACCGGCACCAATGCCGCCTAAACGCGGAAAACCTGCATTACCAAAAATAAAAAGATAATTCAAGAGAGTATCAATGGGCAGCGCCAATAAAAACAATCTCATGGAAATAGCTGTACCGCCGATAACGTCTGTCAACGCACGAAGGGGAATAATAAGTGCCACAAAAATCGCTGTTGCTACCATGGCTAAGATGTAATATTTCGCCACCTGATAAACTTCGGGTTCTAACTTCATATATTCCAAAATCGGATCCATAAACAGCATGTATCCTACCATAAAAATAACTCCGGTAAGCATGGCCATATATAGCCCTGTTCTTACCACAGACGGAATGGATTTTGTGTCTCCGGCACCCCAAAGCTGTCCTATAATAGGCGTACCTGCCATGAGCAAACCAATCACCGCCGCCTCAAAAGGATAAAAAAGTCCTACCCCCACGGACACTCCTGCCAAATCATCTGCACCGAAATGCCCTACCATCATTGTATTAATAAAATTAATTCCCATCGTGGATAATTGAGCCACTACAATAGGAAGTGTTACTGCTAATACTATTTTTATATCATTTAATCGCATATTACCATCTCCCATACATAAAACGCCCACAAAAAAAGACGCCTTTTACGCGTCTCTTTCTTTTACTTCATCATGACGAAGTAGCGAATTAAGATGTTTGATTCCTTCATAACATAAAATTCTTTACAAAAACAATTTTTCTACAAGAAAAACTGACCGGCTTGCGGTACAGACGCGTTCACATTGATTCTTTGCCCATCTTGTGCCATTCCTCCGGCTCCGATAAAACCTTTAAAGAAAGAAGAGAACCAAGAAATCACACAATTGAAATTGGAATTTTCGCGATGCGGCGTAAAAAGATTGGCTCCTTCTACAAGAAAAATAGCCATCAGATACAATTCATACATCACATCGTCCCATTCTCTATTCATTTCGCATTCCATGAGGCTCCCTCCTTTCTTCTTAATTTATTTCAAAAATATTTCTATATCTATATATATTCTATATCTATAACAAACTTTTTGCAAGTCTATGCTCGGTAAACACTAATCTTTTCAATACCATACATAAAGAAATAAAAGAACAAGAATGAAATTCCTACCAACTGATAAAATAAAACGTACCGAATAACTCCGAAAATTTGGCCGTTGGTTCTCTAAACCGCTATACAGCCGGTACAACTACTTTTTACCCATCAAAAAATCCTCTCTACCTGATGTAAAGAGGATTTTGTCATGCTATTTCTTATTTCTTTTCACCAAACCATTTAGCGAAAATCTTATCATATTCGCCGTTGGCTTTTAATTCCTTCAACGCTTTGTTGGCTGCTTCTTGTAAGGCTTTATTGTCCTTATTGAATGCCAATACATAGCCTTCACCGGCTTTCGGTGTGCCGACAATCTTCAAATCTTTATCAGCCCCTTGCTTCAAGTAGTACATTGCCACCGGCTGATCCAAAGCGAAAGCTTCCAATGTGCCGGCTTTCAATTCCATAAAGCCTTGAGAATTGGAGTCAAATTGCTTTACTTCGCCTTTTGCTTCTGTCGCAAATTTGACTGAATCCGTTCCTACTTGAGCCCCTACTTTTTTACCTGCCAAATCAGACCAATCATGGATGCTGTCATTATCTTTCCGAACAACAAGAACAAAACCGTCTTTATCAAAATAAACATCAGAGAATGCTACTTGTTTTGCTCTTTCAGGATTAGAAGAAAGACCGGCAGCAATCATATCAATTTGTCCACTCTGAACAGCCGGAATCAATGCATCAAAGCCCATGCTCTTAAATTCCATTTTACTTCCCATTTGTTTAATGATAGCGTCCGCCAAATCTAAA
Source organism: Veillonellaceae bacterium DNF00626 (assembly GCA_001553355.1). Classification (GTDB taxonomy): domain Bacteria; phylum Bacillota; class Negativicutes; order Veillonellales; family Dialisteraceae; genus Dialister. The sequence goes on along the minus strand of KQ960863.1, from coordinate 29,887 downwards.
TCAAAACCGACATATTTATCTCCTTCGGTAAATTCAAAAGGCGGGAATGTGGTTTCTGATCCGACACGAATCACTGAAGGGATGCCATTGGCATTCGTATCCTTTGCTTTATCACTGCTACCGCAACCGGTCATTGCTACCGCTGCTGCTAATGCACCAACAGCTAAAAACATTTTCATCTTTTTACTAAACATAATTATCATCTCCATACAACAAAATGAATAAAAAATTATTTATGTGCATATTTTATCAAAACGATGTATGCCTGTCAAGAGAAAAAATCCTTTTTTCTTAGATATTTTTTTACATCGCCATAAATATTTATGCACTTTATGCATAATTTCACTAAAACTACGGCATTTCAAAAAAGGCTCGACTTCCGGTTTGAGATTTTTTTACTCGTAACTTGGCCGGAATTCTTTCTTCCAGCCCGCCTACATGAGAAATAAGTCCCACTAAGCGATTTTGTCCTTTTAGTTTTTGTAGTGTTTTCATAGCTAAGTCCAAAGATTCGGCATCTAAACTGCCAAATCCTTCATCAATAAACATAGCATCTAAATGCACACCGCCTGCATATTCTTGCACTACGTCCGCCAAACCTAAGGCAAGTGAAAGGGATGCCATAAATGTTTCACCACCGGAAAGCGTGGACGCCGGGCGATTACGTCCTGTATGACTGTCATACACTTCTAAATCAAGACCGGCTGTCTTCCTTGCGTCATCACGTTCACCGCGTTTACGAAGAAGGGCATAGCGATTTCCGCTCATTTCTTTTAATCGCAAATTGGCTTTTTCCGTTACTGCATCCAAAAGCGCTCCCAGCACAAAACGCTCCAAATTGACGCCGGTGTCCTTTCCGCTCGCAAGCTCGGATAAATGAAATACCAACCGACTTTTCTTTTCTACTATTTCTTGATCCTTCTTCAATTGATCCAATTTCCGAAGAACTTCTTTCTCTTTCTTTTCCGTTTCTTCTTCTGCTGCTTTTTGTGCCGTGATGGCTCGCACATGCGTAAATAAATCATCTCTCATTTTCGTCAGCCCGTCCATATCCGGCCATGAACGACTTCCTATCATTTGTTCTTCTGCTTTTTTTATTTCCTCTTCCGCATGTTTCCTTTCATCGTAAGTTTTAAGTTCGCCTTCCCACGCATCTAAAAAGGAAATATTATCGCGATACACCTTACATTCATTCATCGTTTCAAAGCCGACCGCTTTCACTTTTTCCCTTAATTCTTCCATTTTTTCTTCTGACGATAAACGCACCGTTTCATATTGTTTTTCCAATAGCTCTTGGTTTTTTACCGCGCCATGATAACGAAGATCCGCCTCTTTCTGCCTTTCCTCGATACGTTTCTTTTCCTTTTCATAATGAGCGATGCTCTCGTCTATTTTTTCTATTTCCTTTCTTATAAAACCGGCATCCCGATACGTTTCAGGTAGGGATTTTTCCATTTGCTCAATACGCGCGCTTGCTCTTTCTTTTTCCGTTTCCGCTTTTTGTAATACCTCACGCTGAAAATTTTCTCTCCGCATGACAGCATCTTCCGCCGCCGTTTCGGACATTTTCATTGCCTTCGCGGCGATTTCCACATCCTTTTCCGTGATGACAATATCGCTACTTTCCGCAGGGTTCGGATGAATTTCAGAACCGCACACCGGACAAGGCGTGCCATCTTCAAGATTGGCAGCCAATACATAAGCTTGTGAATGGAGAAATAATTCATTTTGCCCCATCCAATGTTTCTTATCCTGTAAAGCTTTCTCTTTTGCTTTCTCTAAAGAAATATCTAACTTTCCCTTTTCGTCCAACGCTTTGACATAATTCCTTTCCGCATTTTTGGCTGTGGTAAGAATCTCGCTATACTCCGTAGCGTCTTTGGCATAAGTTTCTAATTGCGTTTTCCATGCACTTTGCTTTTTATATAATTCCTCTTTTTGTTGAAATAATTCTGCTTCTTTCTGAACTTCTTGCTTTTCTTTCTCCCATTTAGGTATATCCTGTTTTCCCTGTTCGATTGAACTTTCCAATGCTCGACGCTGTTTATAAATACTTTCCGTTTCCGTCCAGATATCCATAATTAATTGAAATTTTTTCACTTTATCTGTTTTTTGACGCAATTCTTCTATATGTGCTTTTTGCTTTTCCAATACCGCTAATGCATTTTCTGCCGCTTCTTTTCTTTTATAAGCATCAAAAAGCCGGCGCCCCTCATCATAAACCTTTTGAAATTCCTTTTGTTTCTTTTCTTCATTTCCTAAAGCAATATTTATTTCTTTGATTCGTGCTTCCCGTGCTTTCAGCTGTTCTTCTAACGCTTGATAACTATCCGCTTCACACGTTTCCAGATAAATTCCCTGATTTCGTTTTCCTTCCTCATAATCACTTTTGAGCTTAAGGGCTTCTTTTTTTAGCCTTTCTTCAAAAAGAAGATATATTTTCGTCTGAAATAGTTGTTGCATAATGACTTGCCTATCCGATGAATCCGCTAAAAGAAGTTTCCGAAAATCTCCTTGCGGAAGAAGAATAATTTGACGAAATTGTTCGAGTCCTACGCCCAAAAGATTCTCTACTGCTGCCGATACAGCGCGCGCTGTAATGAGTTGTATTTCCTCCCCTTCGCTCGTAATTTCATACAATTCCGCTTTCGCTTTTTTCTCTACCGGTTTATCACTATCTCCCTTTTTCCGCTCCAAAAATTGCGTGGGATTTCTATGCACACGATAATGTTTATTTCCTACGGCAAAATCAAACTGCACATAAGTTTCCTTGTCAGGCCCTACATAATTACTTCGCATAGATTCGCCCGATCTTACAGCTCCGCTGGTTCTGCCATAAAGGGCATAACACATAGCGTCTAAAATCGTTGATTTACCGGCGCCTGTCGGCCCGCAGATAAGAAATAATTCCTCGCCTTTGAGCTGTGAAAAGTCCAAAAATTCTTGCTGAGGGTACGGACCAAAAGCACTCATCGTCAATCTTTCCGGTCTCATAGATCCTCCTTCCTTACATCATTCCACACTTTTTGCATATACTCTTCTTCTTCATCGGTAAATTCTTTATCTTGCATTTCTTTATAAAAAATACGAAACATATCTAATGGATCAATACGTTTATTGAAATCAAAATGTCGGCTACCCGTATCTTCACTAAGTTGTCGATTGGCATGAATCGTCATCATATTAGGATATTTCTTTCTAAGCCGTGCCATCACATCAATGACCGGCTTATCGTCCATCAACTCTGCCATCAGAAAATCATTGGGCGCCGGATCGTCTTTTGCCATCAATTCATCAAAAGTACCTTCGATAATCCGCGCATCTTTTCGTGGCACAAGAGGATGAAATTCTGTCCTCACTCGTCCCTCACCATCTATTTCCCCGATGATGACCCCTTTTTTATGTGTCGCTTCGCTAAAAGAATATTTCAAAAGACTTCCGCTATAACGGATAAGATCACTGCCACCGGCTTTTTGCGCACCATGCAAATGACCTAACGCCGTATAATGATAACCATCAAAAACGCTCCCGTGAATTTGATCTGTACCGCCCACAGACAAAGGCCTTTCTGAATCGCTTTCCTTCCCCCCTGCCACAAATTCATGGGCCATAGCTATTTTTCTCATACCTTCCGGCACGCACTTCAGCAAATGAGAGGACAAAGCCTTTTCCGCCTCCTCATGACTATGCACATCGACAGAAAGCGCCGTACGAACCGTTCCCGGCTCAGCATACGGCAAAGGCACAAAAGCCACCTTCCCCCAAGCATCAGAAAGAAATATAGGCGACAAGCGTGTTAAATCACCGCACATATAAAGCCCCGAACGTTCCAATACCGTACTGGCAAAAGAAATACGCTCCGCACTATCGTGATTTCCGCTAATAACGATGAAAGGAATATGGCGTTTCTCCACAATTTCCTCAATCATCTCATTAAAAAGCGCCACAGCTTCTTCCGGTGGGATAGAGCGATCATATACATCGCCGGCAAGCAAAATCACATCCGGTTTTTCACTATCCGCCAACGGCAAAAATTGATTTCTCAAAATCCACGCCTGCTCATCCGTCAAATATTCGCCGTAAAATAATTTTCCTAAATGCCAATCAGATGTATGAATAAATTTCATGAGAACTCCTTATCATCTTACTTATTTACCTTTCAAGAAATAGTAAAATTATTATTTCTCCAACAAAAATCCGCTGAAACGCGCATCCTTACATGCTCCCTCTTTCGGAAAACGGACATCATTGAAATAAATCCGCCGATACTCATTTACATCATAAGTCATGTCCGCTTTTGTTCCATCAACGCCCGAAGATGCCCCTTTCCGCAGCCGCTCCATATAAGGCATGAGCGGCACCGTTTTCTTACCATCCTCCGTATCAAAAGTGAATGTACCATCCGGCGCTATATCATCACGCCTACCGTTGAACATATACATCTTCTCATAACCTGAGACATCAATCGCTTCCCAGTGATACATCAAATCAATCCAATTTTCCTTTTGATAAACATTCAAGAAACTCCGTAAATCATTATCCTTTTTCATCACATCCACCAAGGGATATTTCCACCTGCCCGGATTATGCGCCAAATAACGATACGCACTTCTGATATCATTTTTTTCATTTACCGTAAGTTCATGAGACATGATGACTTTTCCATCCTTTATCATCCCATGACGTTCAAGACAAGCAGACAAACGATTCCATTGATTAGCAGCAGGCACATCAATCATATTCGTAGGCAAAAGAGTCATCATGATCGTCAATAATCCGGCTAAAAGAAATAAATATTTCCCGGAGCGCCTACCAATCCCCGACAAAATGACCACCAAGCCAAACACATTACAAACCATGGAAACATACCGCGCCGTAGTGAGTCCATAAGCATCAAAGCGGATATAAATCCCCCACGCCTGCATCGCCATCACCGGTAGCAACGCTATACCGCCATAACGAAGAAAACGGCGAATCCTACTATTTCCCTCCTCATAAAGACAAAAATAGAAAAGAGCATACAAAGCCACCGCCACCGACGCATACCAATTCATCGTTCCCACCGGCATCGTCACCGTAACGATAATTTTCGCCATATACAAATACAAAATAACAAGCATCACCAAGTACGCCGGAAGAAATATTCGCTCCAACAAGAAATGAAGCGATTTCGTCTCCACATATTCGCCAAAATGAGGTATATAAGACAAAAAAAGATGAATCGCCAGCACGTAACAAAAAGCAAGCCACACATACCACCAACCATAAAATACCTCGATCAATAGACAATCAATGGCAAAAAGGCAAATGCTTCCCAATACACCTATAAGAAAAATCTGTCCCGCCGTTTTCCAAAACGACACAAAAAGAACCGAGAAAATATCCTTCGTCTCTTCCGTCCAAAGCAAATACACCGTAAAACAAAAAAGCGCCAAAAGAACCCCGGCCACATACATTGTGTAATACATATTCATAGGCATGCTTTTCCAAAGGAAATAAAAACCCCCTAAAACAGGGACATTAACTATTTCATAAAGAAACCCCACTTGCCCCCGACGTTCCCCGACAATTCTCCACACCACAGAGAAAAAAAGAGTCGTCATGACAGCAATAAGAACCTGCTCTACCGACTGAGAAAAAAGTTCCACTTCCTTATCAAAAAGAACCGCATACAACACACGACCAAGAATCACCAAGAAAAACAACAACGCAAGCACAGACGCACTAATAAACCTCGTCACACCTGCCAAATGCCTCCGGCGAATCTCCGTCATTTTATTTTTGAAATTCATCGCAACCTCCATCCTAAGGGGGACTAAAAAAATAAATTCCGTGATGAACTAAAAAATTTACATCTCTTCGACTTGATCCATCTCTCCTGAAATTTCACATCACAAACAACATCAGTCATAAATAAATTGAAATAAGCCATTCATCACGAACGGCTTATCCCTTTACTCTGCTACCACTGACACATGCACCTCGGCGGTAATATTTTGATGTACCCATATATCTACATCATATTCCCCCACCGTTTTAATAGGTGCTTTCAATTTGACATTTTTCTTATCAATTTTAAATTTATATTGCTTTTCGATAGCATTACAAATATCTTTCCCCGTCACACTACCGAAAATTTTTCCATCTTCACCAATCTGCACAGGAATAGTCACTTTCACTTTCTTTAACTGTGCTGCCATGATTTCTGCCTCATCAGCTGCCACCTGAGATTGAAATTCTCGAGATTCCTTTTTCTGCGCCGCTTCCTGAAGCGTTACCTTATTTCCTTCAATGCCAAGCCCTCGACGAATAAGCACATTTCTGCCATACCCATCAGCCACTTCCACTACATCACCGCTCTTACCTAATTTCTTTACATCCTGCAATAATACAACTTTCATTCTTTCTCCTCCATCTGTTTACGAACTTCTTGAATAATTGCCTTTGTAATCTCCTTTATATTTCCTTCTTCACCAAATTGCGCGCCTGCCACCGTTTGATGACCGCCGCCGCCTACCGCTTCCATCACCACCTGTACATTAATTGTACCATTAGAACGCGCCGATAAACAGAGGCCTTTTTCCGTATGATAAAAAATAAAACTGCATCGAACCGTTTGCACCGTGACCAAGAAATCCGCCACCTGCCCTGCGATAATTTGCGAATCTGCCGTGCCTTCCGGACATTCAGCAAAAACCATGTACTCATCCACTTGCGTCAATTTAGATAATATTTCCGACTTTACCTTGATGAAATTCATATCCACAGCAAAAAGTCGATTCACCAAAGCCGTATCTGCTCCGCAACGCCGTAAATAACTGGCAGCATCGAACGTTCTCACACTGGTTTGTACCGCAAAATTTTTCGTATCCACTACAATACCGGCATAAAGACAAGACGCTTCCATGACATTCATTTCCTCATCACCGCCATAATATTGAATAAGCTCCGTCACCAATTCAGACGCCGACGAAGCCGACGGTTCCATATACGTCAAAAGTGGCGTTTCAATCATTGTACTTGACCTTCGATGATGATCAATAACAACCCTCTTCTTTGCCTTCTTTAATATTTCCGGTGCCGCCACCAACGTAGGCACATGCGTATCCACCACGATGACCACCGTTTTATCCGTCAAAAGCCCCTTCGCTTGATTCTCATCAATCAAAAGACCATCAGCCATGCCACTAGTTCTAATCGCATCAATCATCTTCTTAGATGTATCATCCTGCGACGAAAGAATAATATGCGCATCCACATGAGACAACCTGGCCAAATGCGTCACCCCTACGGCAGCCCCTAACGCATCAAAATCCTCATGAGCATGACCCATCACAAGCACCTGATCCGCCTCTTGAATGACTTCCTTCAACGCCTGTGCCACCACGCGGACACGGACACGCGTACCGGACACCGACGTCGGCGCCTTTCCGCCAAATGCCTTCACATCCTTGCCCAAACGCACGATGACCTGATCACCGCCACGTCCCAAAGCCAAATCCAAAGACACCTGCGCTTCCTCATACTGCTTAGCAAACGTATCCTCACTCTTCACAATCCCGATAGAAAGCGTCACCGGGATACGATTCACCGTATGAATATCCCGCACCTTATCCAATATTTCAAAATTTCCATCCATCATCTCTTGAAGAGCCTTAGACGAAATACAAGCCACAAACTCCGACGTGGAATACTGCTTAATGAACCCATGATAATCACTGAAATAACTCAATACCCTCTCAGCCACATCAGACAAAAGCGCCGACCGATCCACATCCGTCATATCCACCGTCACCTCCGGGGCATTATCAATACGGATAAGACAAAAAACCGGTCGAGACTCCTCCGCCTCCTTCACCGTCTTTTCCACATCACTTCGATCCATGAAATACAAGACCATAAGCGGTGTCTCCGAACCATCCTCCGGTAAAATGAACTTATGAAATACACGAAACAAAATCCCTTTCGCATAACAATCAAACCAGCCCGTTTTACCCCATATCTTTGACACCCTTTGCCCCTGAATCAACTCACGAAACGGCACAGCCTCATCAGAATCAGAAATCCATGAACGAAAAACACTATTCGCCCACACCAATTTCTTCTTTTCATCCATCACCGCAATACCCATCGGCAAATTCTTGATAGCATACGCCGTTCCCGTCGTCACGCCGGCAGACAAATGATCCAAATACCCGACCAACAACTTCTCCTGCATCATATCACTGCGCTTCATCCAGACAATCACCGCAGCCACCACAATGAAAAGCAAAAGCCCCAACTGCCAATTCTGCGTAGCGAGCAAAATAACCGCCGCCAAAAGAACTACAATAAGAACCTTCGATGTCTTCTTATACACCCAAATATCATTTAACATAAACTCACCTACTTTTATCGGTCCTACTCATAATTTCTCTTCTTACGATAACGAAGCAACAAATCCGCCATACCCATGAGAACTACAAAAAGCTGTACATAACCCACGAAAGCCGACAAAACCGCCACAACCCAACGAAACGGCTTCATCACAGGATACTTCCGGGGAAACCACCACAACACAGCCAACCCTTGCAGCCAAAACACAAAAGTGCAAATAAGTCCGCCATTATACGACAACAAAGAAACCATCTCATTATCCTTGATAAAATACGAAGACAACACAACAAGGATATACAAACCCACAAACAAACGAGGAAACTCCCAACGCTCCAACGGCGGCAACACCGGGATATCCGTTATACCCAAACGGCGGAATACCTTCTTACCCAAAGTCATAGACGCCCATGAATAAAACAAAGCCGCTGCCACAGCAGCAAAAGGAATCGACTTACGAATCACATCCATCATCGCATGCACATTCGCCTCCGCCTGCACCAAAAGCTCACCCGTATACATAGAACCCATTTGTGCAAGCATTTGCGACTCCATCCGATCAATCATCTCACCGCCGAAAAGAACCTGTGGCATATTCAATACATAAAAAGCCGCCAAAGCCTCGCCGACCAAAGCAGCAAGTACCACGACCGCTCCCACAATAAGCGTCACCTGCGCCGACACCCGATTCCGATAACAAATCCCCATCACCACACCGAGCATACCAAAAATAGCGCACAAAAATGCAGCAGAAATAATACCAAAAAACAAAGAATCCAAAACCATCACGCCAAACAAAACAATGACAGCCCAAGACGCCCCCTCCTTCATACCCAAGTAAGCAATAGGGAGAGGAATCAAAAGAAAAATAATACTTGAAACCAACGGCAAATAAAACCCCGCCACCGAAAGCACCACAGCAAGCGCCGTACACATCCTGGCAAGCACTACCGAATTCGTTTCACCCCGACGTATCTCGTTCATAATAACTCCTTTATTCTTTTATTATTTTTATTTTATCATAAAACCAAGAAAAAGGCTTTTCATCCCAAAGAAAAATGAAATACTCCTCACAATTTCACTATGGCGCACATTATTCTTACATACAAAAAGCGAAATGACCAATCATGTGGCGACATTTCGCTTTTCTATTAGAAATATACCTGTCCTATCTTTGCATTTTTCCTTGCCCATAACGGAAATCCTATTTACTCATGCAAGAAAATCTTGATATTGATTTTCACCCACGAATCCAGTATTTCTTTTTTACTAATTCGACCAAAGAGAAGTTTCCCGGCATCCATCAATCGGGAAAATACGATATTATCCGCTCGTGGGACATAGCCGATTTTGACGCCATTTTTCGTTTTAATGACGATAGCTCTCTTATCATATTCATTTTGAGGTTCACGATAAAAATCTAAATGATCGCCTATTTGTAGATGTTTCTCCAACTCTTCGATGCCTTCGACATGCGTTGTGCCGGCTACAAAGGTGGAGAAGAGGAAAATATCTCTCTCGAAGGGTTTCGGTATAGGCATATTTCCGTTCCTTCCATGAAGGAGTGTCAATAAATTATTTTCATCATTTTTGACTAAATTACTCATCTATACACCTCATCATTTCCGCTATCCTTTCTTCATACAGAGTGATTGCTTCTTTGTATTGCTGAAGAATATCTTCTAATTCCTTCTTTTTATTGGCTTTCTTCTCTTCGTCCGCTAAAATTTCTTTCATCGTATACGGATATTCGCTTTTGATTTTTTCTATTTCCAGCCGAAGCGTATGGCAGGATTCTTCTAACTGTTTTTTGTCTTTGAGCAGTTGACTCATTGCATCGTCTTTATTCGATGGTAATACTTCGTCTTTTACCATACTCCAAATCATACGAAGCATCAGTAAATTACCGTTTTTGTAAGCTTCTACCGCGTGCTGAAGTAATTCTTTTTCTTCGTCGGTCACGCCGGGATTGATATCCGGATGAAGGGATTTGACGATTTTACGATATAGTGATTTCAGTTCTTTTGTGTCTTTATCAGATAACCTCTCCAGTTCGCTATGGCGCAATGCGTCATTGAGTTTCTCCAATTGATCCGCTAAACGTTTCCGATATGCAGCAAATTCTTTGTCTAATATTTTTTCTATGTCTTTAAGGTGAATGGGTTTTTCTTGATTGATTTGTATTTGCATAAGTTCCATTTTCCTTTTCAATCTTAGGACTGCGCATTCCGCCTCATAAATCTTATATTCGATACATCCTAATGAAAGCATGTATTCCGTTTCAATATTTTTGCATATCACAAATTTCAATTCATCTCGCTCTAAAAGCAGCATGGATAGTTCTACGCGGATTTTTTCTACTTCTTCTTTTATTTTTTCAAATTCCGGAAATAGGATTATTCCTTTATTTTCTTTTTTATCCATCTCTTCGCCCTCCTTTCCTGTGTTCATTTCTTCACATCTCATATTTTTCTCATCTTTTATCTCGATTATATCATAATATTTTATTTTGTCTTTCTCTTTATACGTAAATTCTCGGATTTTTCCGTTGTTCTCCTTTTTATGGTACAGGCAATAAAAAAACAGCAGGATTTTTCCTACTGTTTCTTATGTCCACTATTATTTTACTTCTTGAATGATCGGAAGTATCATCGGTCTACGTTTGGTTTTATCATAGAAATATCTGCCTAAGCTGTCTTTGATTTGCAATTTGATAGCGCTCCACTCATTGACGTTGCCTGCGCTTAAGCGATAGAGGATATGTTCAATTTTTTCTTTCGCTCCTGCCATCAGTTCTTCGCTGTCTCGAACGTATACGAATCCACGGGAAACAATATCCGGCCCGGCAATCACTTGGTTGCTTCCTTTTTCTAATGCCAAAACGACAATGAATACGCCGTCTTGTGCTAATTGTTGCCGATCACGAATGACGATATTTCCTACATCACCTACACCGAGTCCGTCTACAAATACGGCACCGGCTTGTACATGTCCTACAATTTTAGCGGTTTTCGCAGTAAGTTCAATAACTGATCCGTTTTCTCCGATAATGACATTTTGCGGTGGTACGCCTGTGCTTACGGCTAATTCTTTGTGTGCGCAGAGCATACGATATTCGCCATGCACCGGTATAAAGAATTTCGGTCTGAGAATAGCAAGCATGGCTTTAAGGTCTTCTTGCGCCCCGTGCCCGGATACATGCACTTTTGTGTCATGAGATGTAATAACTCGCGCCCCTAAACGCATGAGATTATCAATGGTTCGTCCTACTCCAATTTCATTTCCCGGGATAGGATGAGCAGAAATAATAACTGTATCACCGGCATGAATTTGTACTTGCCGATGGCTTCCGTCACCCATACGAGAAAGGCCTGCCATAGGCTCGCCTTGGCTGCCTGTGGTGAGTATGCAAATGCGATCATCATGATAGCGATTTAATTCTTCCGGTTCAATAAATGTGCCTTTCGGTGCTTTCAAATATCCCATTTCTAAGGCAATACCGACTACATTCACCATAGAACGACCGAATACGCAAATTTTTCTTTTATGTGCTACGGCTGCGTCTACCGCCATTTGCAAACGTGATACATTGGATGCAAAAGTGGCTAAAATAACACGACCCCGTGCATCATCATAGGCTTCTCTGAGCGACTTAACAACGACAGTCTCTGATGGTGTGTATCCCGGATTCATCGCATTGGTAGAGTCCGCGCAAAGAGCCAAAACACCTTTTTTACCAAGTTCTGCCAACGTATACATATCTGTTAATTGTCCGTCCATCGGAGAGTGGTCAAATTTATAATCTCCTGTATGAACGATAGTTCCTACCGGTGATGTCAAATAAATACCGCTTGCATCCGGAACGGAATGACAAACATGGAAAAAGCCAAAGCGAAATGAACCTAATTTAAATTCTTCTCTGGTCTTAACCACATTTAATTTGTAATTTTTTATTTTATGTTCTTTCAGTTTTCCTTCGATAAGTCCGCAAGTGAGGCGCGTACCGTACACCGGTGCAGACACATCGCGAAGTAAATAAGGAACTGATCCGATGTGATCTTCATGTCCATGTGTAATTAAAATAGCTTTTACTTTGTCCTTATTTTCGATAAGGTAACTGAAATCGGGGATAACGATATCGATCCCCGGCATTGTTTCATCAGGAAAAGCTATGCCGGCATCTATTACGATAATTTCGTCGCCATAACGGAACGCCGTCATATTTTTCCCAATCTCCCCTAATCCACCTAAGGGGATCATTTGTAATCCTGATTTTGCCAAGATTAACCTCCTATTCAATTGTTAAATAAATATAAACCGTACGTAGTCGCTTCTATTATTATATCACGAAAACTCGGTATGTGTATGGTTTTATAAAGAAATATGTGTCTTTTTTGCGGTATTTATGCTTTTCTTGACTTCCACAAGAGCATCCCGCTGCCCAAAACGATGAATGCGCCACCGATCCAGCTGTAAATGGTAAGCACTTCGCCCCAAAACATCCAACCCACAATGATGTGAAAAAGAATCGCCGTATATTGCAAAAAACTCACTAAGAGAGGAGATATGTAGAGACAACCCCACGTCAGTGACATTTGCGCAAAAATAGCGCAGAAGGATAGCCCCACAAGGAACACCCAATCAATTCCTTGCGGTATGGTAAAGTCGAAAATCATCAGCGCTCCGCCGCAAAGGATACTGTACATTTGGAAGTAGAAAACTATTTCTGTCCCGGCATGTCCTCCGTTTTCATTAAGTTTTCCGATACATGTATAGGCGCAGGCAGAGAAAAAGGAACAAGCGACAGCGCCCCAAGCGTAGGCATTAAATGTATTGAAATTCCACACTTGCATGACAATGGCTGTACCTAAAATAATTCCCACAATCGCCGGAATGAAATCTTTGGATACTTTCGTTTTCAGAAATATTGGGGACAAAATACAAAGGAAGAATCCTGTCAATTGTCCCAATATTTGGGCATCTCCCAAAGTCATACCTTTCAAGGCAAAGAAGAAAGAGCAAATACCCAAACCGCCAAAGAAACCGCGAGCATGAAGAAGCCAATGATCTTTCCCCGAAAACAAAGGGCCCTTTTCTTTACGCAAAACAAGGGGAATAAAGGCTAATCCAATAACACCACGCAGGAAAGTCAATTCTCCGGTTCCTAAATTATCCAATACTTTGACAAATGCATCCATCCCGGTAAATAGCAACGCCGACAAAATGGATAACACAATTCCAAGGGTTATCTGTCCCATCATTTTCTCCTCTATTTCCTGTCAAAAAATTTCCCTTGTACTTGATTTCACTATGATTTTATTATTACATAGTTATCATAAACTAAATTCTTTCACCGCAGTAAAAAACTCTTATTCATAGTTTATCACACAAATAAGAGTTTTTTTATTATTTCTCTATTTCGTTTCTGCCTCGATAAGTCGATACACCAATTCACCGGCTTCATAGAGATCTTTTTCTGCTAAATTCTCTCTATTCGTATGGAAATCTGCCATGCCTACGCCTACTAATACCGACGGAAACCCTTTTGCGCCAAACCAATTGGCATCACTTCCGCCACCACTAACAGCCGTTTTCATTTCAAATCCTGCATTGTCACAGGCTTTGCGGAAAAGTGTCATCATCGGTGCATTTTCCTTCACGCGAAAAGCTTCATATTCTTTTGTTTTCACTACATCCATCGTACCGCCATCAAAGGATTTTATCCCGTTTTCAAAGGCGTGAATGATTTCTTTAACAATCTGCTCTAATTTTTCATCATTCCGACTCCGTGCTTCTACATGAACGACGCAAGTTTCAGGCACAATATTAGTCGCTATACCACCTTCAATGACTCCGATATTGCATGTTGTTTCTTCATCAATCCGTCCGGTAGGGCATTGAGCAATACCGGAAGCAGCCATAGAAATAGCATTAATTCCTTTCTCCGGTGCCATTCCGGCATGAGATGCTTTGCCGTGAAGAGTGAATGTCAATGTATATTGCGCCGGTCCTTCAATATAAACATTCCCTGCATGTCCGTCACCATCTAAGGTGTATCCGAAGTCAATTCCCTCAATATATTTCGTTCCAATATTTTTTGATCCGCCAAGACCGCTCTCTTCTTGCACGGTGAAGATGACCGTTATTTTTCCGTGAGGAATGTTCTTCTCTTTAATAAGTTCCAGTCCTTCTAATATGGCAGCTACTCCCGATTTGTCGTCACTGCCCAAAACAGTATTTCCGTTGGAATAGTAAACGCCATCGCGGCGAACCGGTTCGATATGCTCGCAGCATTCAACACAGTCCATATGCCCGGTCAGTGCGATAGACGGAAGATTTTCTGCATTGGCGGCAAATTTCGCAATAAGATTACCGCTATTTCCTCCATTAATAGAACCGCCATTGTCTTCGATAATCTCATCTGCCCCTAACGCTCTCATCCGCTTTTTTAGATAATCGCACACGGCTCTTTCCCCTTTACTGGGCGCATACATCCGTACTAATTCCTCGAAAGTCTGTCTGATTCGTTCTTCATTAACCATCATCATTCTCCTTTGATATTCTTTATAAAATATTTTTTCTGTCTATTTTTCCTTTTCGTCCGACTGATTTTTTCGTTTTTCTTCTTCCAACCAAATCGCTCGACGAAGGGCATTTTTCCCAAATAAATCTTGTATCTTGTCCATCACTCTTTCTGCCCGAGATTGCTTTTCCCGTTTATCGGAAAATAAATCAATCGTTTCCACCGGTGGGCATAAGTTGGATGCCGTTATGCCAATCAGTCGAACGCCTTCCGTGAAATATATTTTCTCTTTCAATTTCATAGCCGCTTCGTAAATATCTTCTTGTAGATCTGTACCTACTTCAAGCGTAATGGATCTTGTTACCGTACGGAAAGAGGCAAACCGTATTTTCAAAGAAATTGTCCTCCCGGCTAATTTTTGTTTCCTCAGTCTTTGTGCTACCACATCACTATGCAGCGCAATCTGCCGATTAATTTCATTTTCGTCCGTCATATCCGTTTCATAAGTCGATTCATCACCGATAGATTTCGCCACGCGCCTTGACTCGATAGGACGATTATCAATTCCCAAAGACAATTTCTTAAACATGCCGGCTTGATTGCCTAAAATCGATTTCAATACGTTCGTGGGCGTTTTTTGTAAGTCTCCAATGGTCTCAATGCCCATTTCTATGAATTTCTTTTCCGTCACATGTCCAACACCCCATAGTTTTCTAATAGGTAAGGGCGCTAATATTTCTATTTCTTTTCCATAAGGAATAATAAACAACCCGTCCGGTTTTCCCATATCACTCGCCATCTTCGCTAAAAATTTATTCGGCGCAATGCCTGCTGATGCGATAAGCCCCGTTTTTTCCCTGATTTCCTCCTTAATCGCACGGCCGACCGCATCCACCGATGGATAATGATTTCGAAGTCCGGAAATATCCATAAACGCTTCATCTAAAGAAATAGGCTCAATCGCCGGCGCGTAATGAAGCATAATTTCATGAATTTTGGCAGATTCTCTTTTATATACGTCCATACGAGGCGCGACAAAAACGCCGTCGGGACAAAGTTCATGCGCCTTTGCAGAAGGCATAGCAGAACGCACACCAAATGCTCGAGCTTCATAAGATGCCGTAGCCACCACACCACGCTTTGCCTTTCCACCCACAATGACCGGTTTCCCTCGCCATTCCGGATGATCCCTTTGCTCCACTGACGCAAAAAATGCATCCATATCCACATGCATAATCCACCGCTTCATCACATACCTCCTCCCCTTCATAGTAGGAATGATTTCATCGAATGTCAAATTATTTTCTTTACTAAATTCAAAATATTCGTTATCATAACAATAAACAGAAACGAAAGGAGTCATTATGAATGATGAAAGCACTTATTCTTTGGTCATCACGAACAGGAAATACAAAATCCGTCGGGCAAGCGATTTATGATGCGCTTCCTTGCGAAAAAGATTTCATTGAAAACGGACGCTATAAAGGAAACTACGATGAATATGATTTAGTTTTTGTCGGATTTTGGGCATTCCGCCGAGGAGCTAATATGGAAGCTCGAAACGTATTATCATCCATTCACAACCAAAAAGTGGCACTATACGCCACTGCCGGCACTTATCCCGATTCACCGGCCGCACAAAACTATCTAACCGCCGCCGCTGCTCTTCTTCCGGAAGACAATATACTCTTAGGAAACCTCATTCTGCAAGGAAGAGTCCATTCCTTTCATACCAATACGAGAAATGAATCAGCCAAAAAAGTGCACCCCCTCACGCCGGAGCGCCTAAAAAGATTACAAGAAGCGGAAAAACACCCTAACGAAGAAGACTTTCAACGCGCCGCTTTATGGGCAAAAGAAATATATCATCAGGCAGAATCTATCACTATCAAAAAATAAAAATTTTCTAATATAAAAAAGACTAAGTATATGTAGACACATCGATGTAAAAGTATTATACTTAAAATTACATAATGCGTAGGAATGTAGGTATTTTTATTTCACCACTCATTCTAACAGTATTATAAATATGTTTGGAATATATGTAGTACAATAAAAAAGGAGATCTAACTATGAATTTTGAACCGAGCTATAAAGAATTTGCCGCTATTTTCAAGGCACTCTCCGACGAAACGAGACTTCGTGTCATCGATATGTTATCTTGCCGAGAAATGTCTGCTTGCGACATTTTATCTAATTTCACTTTATCTCAATCAACACTCAGCTATCACATGAAAATATTGATTGAAGCCGGTGTAGTGAATGCTCATCGAGAAGGGTTATGGACGAAATATTCCATCAATGACACTACCTTTTCCAAAATCATGGATTTCCTTCCGGAATTATATAAATTGAAAGATAAATGTATCTGCCAGCAAATCAAATATTGCAAAAATCCTGAAACGCCTGAGGCAGACAGCAAAGACCCTTTTGGTAATTAATTTGATAATCAGCAATAAAAAAGCTTCCCGTGCGGAGGCTTTTTTTGTGCATAAAATCAATTTTTATCTCGGTAAAGAATTTCTTGCTTTTTATTTTTTCAAAAAATCACTTTTCTCCTATTCAATTTCATTCAAACGAAGTATAATGAGTAAAAGGAATGGAATTATTCTTTTAACGAACTATAAGGAGGAGTTTACTACAAATGGATTTAAATCAAGTAATTAACCGAAAAAACACCAATTCAAAGAAATATGATTTTGCTAAGGAAAACGGTATGCCTGAAGGACTTATTCCCTTTTGGATTGCCGACATGGACTTTCCCGTAGCGCCTGCAATAACAGAAGCATTGATGGAGCGAGTAAAACATGGCATTTACGGCTATTCTGATACAAAAGAGAGTTACTTTGACGCTGTATCTCAATGGTTTACCAAACAATTCCACTGGACGCCGAAGAGCGAATGGTTAGTGAAAACGCCGGGCATTGTACCGGCTATCAATATCGGCATACAAGCCCTTACTAAAGAAGGTGATGCTGTTTTAGTTAATCGCCCGGTATATTATCCTTTCTTGGAAGGAATCAATAACAATAAACGTCGTCTCATTAATAGTCCCTTGATAAAGAAAGATAATCATTATGAAATAAACTTTGCCGATATGGAGCAAAAAATCATTGACAATGATGTGAAATTAGCCATCATATGCACACCGCACAACCCGGTCGGTCGTATTTGGACAAGAGACGAATTACAAACATACTTGGATATTTGCGTCAAACACAATGTGAAGATCATCGCCGATGAAATTCATGCAGATTTCAATCTTCCGGGTTATCATCACACCACTTTCGGCAGCTTAGGGGAAAAGGCGGAAAATAATGCCATCATTTGTACTGCGCCAAGCAAAACATTCAACATCGCCGGTCTTCAAATTTCCAATATCTGGATTGCCAATAAAGAAATACGCGAAAAATTCTTAGCTATCGAGGCCACTTTCGGTTATTGTGAAGTGAATATCATGGGCATCATCGCTTGTGAAGCCGCTTATCGTCACGGCGAAGAATGGCTTATAAAAGTCAAAGAATATATCAGCGACAATAGAAATTATACGGAAGCCTTTTTGGCGAAATATTTACCTAAGATGAAATTAACAAAAGCGGAAGGGCTTTATCTGCTTTGGATTGACTGTAATGCTTACGGACTTTCCCCCAAAGCATTGGAGCAAAAAATCGTCAATGAAGCTCATTTATGGATGGATATGGGCGACATGTTCGGCGAAGAAGGCAACGGTTATTTCCGCATGAATATCGCCTGTCCAAGAGTAACCTTGGAGCAAGGTCTAAAGCAACTTTACGAAGCGTTTAAGGAATAGCAAGCATATTCAATCTGCCTTTTATCATGAATCTATTTTTACACAAAAACTCCTGTACCTTTAATCGATACAGGAGTTTTTAAATTTCATCAATTATTTCTACGTTTTATTTCATCTTTGTCATCAATATATCCAAACGCCTTTCCAATTCAGTTGTGTCAAGAAAGTTGGTGTAAATTCTTGACACAACCAGTAAATAAAACAATTGAGGTCATGAATTTTACAATTGATCAATGATACATACATGCAAAAAACAGCATGACTGCTACCCACAAAATATAGATAGCCTCCATGCTGTAAAGACACTTACTAATTGTCTCCATTTTTAAGATATCAATATATAATAAATTGTCTTATTTCCTACTTTCCTGCATTTTCCAATGCTAATTGTGCAGCGTCAAAAAACTGTTTATACGCCGCTGTAGCACCGGAAATTCCGTCTACTTTGTTTAGTTCTTGGACTTGTACTAAAGCATCCGCATAGGATTTGAATGCTTTCGCCGCAATTTGCGCTTTGTTATAGTACACTTTATTTTCTACTTTTCCATTGGTTTTCCCGTATTCTTCATTTTTCAAATTACCGTTTTTATCAAATCCTTCAAAGGTAGATGCCACAATTTTGTGATTCTGAATGGTAATGGTCATGACTGCCGAGCTTCCGTGACCACCATCCACTTTTCCCGTGAATGTTCCGTCTTTTGCTTTTTCCAATAATGCTTTTGTATCTACTTTTGGCGGTGTATACTGCGCTTCCGCTTTTTGCGCTGCCGCATCTTGTTTCACCGGTTCCGTTTTATCTCCGCAGCCGCCGGCTAATATAGCGGTAGTCCCTACTAATAGCAGGGCACCATACGTCTTTGCTTTCGTCATTCTTCTCCTCCTTGTTCTCTCATATGACCATGTTCGATAATAACAATCTTTTTCGCCGCTTTTCCTACATGTTCAGAATGAGTGACTGTAATAATAGTATGTCCTTCTTCATTCAGTTCTCGGAAAAGTTGCATCACTAACGCTTCATTCTTTTCATCCAAATTTCCCGTGGGTTCATCAGCCAAAATGAGAACAGGATAGTTGATTAATGCTCGTGCGATACATACACGTTGCTGCTCACCCCCGGATAATTCACTGGGTAAATGATTGGCGCGATCTTCCAATCCTACTCGTGCCAAGGCTTCCATGGCTTCTTTTTTGTCGGGAATGCTGTGATAATACTGAGCTACCATCAAATTTTCCACAGCTGTCAAATAGGGAATCAAATGAAATTGTTGAAATACCATGCCTACTTTATCTCGGCGAATTTGTGTTAATTCGTTTTTCGATATTTCATTTAAGTTGATTCCATCTAAAATGACTTCGCCGGATGTGTGATTGTCCATACATCCGATGATATTCATCAGCGTTGTTTTCCCGGAGCCTGACGGCCCCATAATGGCGAGCCAATCTCCTTTTTCCACGGTCAGGTTAATATGTTCCAATGCCGGCACACGACCGCCGTATACTTTACCTACATCTGTTAATTGTAAAAGACTCATGATTCACCCCTTATTCTCCACGCAAGACTATCGCCGGTTCTACTTTGACTGCCGTTCGTACCGGCAGCATAGTGGCTACCGCTGTTACAACCATAGATAAAATGACTGACATAACAGCAATGGGAAGCGATACTTCCAAACTTCGCCCGAATACATTGATTCCCACCAACAGAGCAAATCCATATCCGCATCCGGTTCCGATTAAACCGCCAATAAACCCAAGCATACAACTTTCTCCAAAAAATTCTGCAGCAATATTTTTATTGGTCGCCCCTAAGGCTTTTTTCAACCCAATTTCACGCCGCCGCTCTGATACGACTTCTGTCATTGTAGTACCGACACATACCAAGGTCAGTAGCAAAACCACCACAGTCACCAAGAGAACCAGTGCCTGCAATTTGCCTAACACTGTCTGTTCTGATGCAGCAATTTGTTTTACTGTCTGCGGATGTATAGACGGTGTTTTTGTTGCCATTTTTTCTGTCAGTGCTTCTAAATCGGAAGCACCCATGACTACACTGACTTGCACCATGCTGACAAATCCTTTTTTGTCTAAGAAAGAACTTAATGTGTCCAAATCCGTATAGGCAAATTGTTCTTCTTTACCGCCGGTACGAACGATACCGGATACGGTGTACACATCTTCTTTCGATCCGTCACCCAAAGCTACCACTACGTGAGAACCCGGTTCAGCACGGAATTTTTCTGCTATTTCGTAGCCTAATAATATTTCTTTGCTGTTCTTTTTCGGAAATGCCCCTTGTACTTGCCAGTACGGACTGACTTTCTTTATTTCCGCAAAATCTGTCCCACCGATAAGCACCGGTAATTCATTGATTTTCAGTCGTTCATACAGGAAAGGAGCAGCGCCTACTATTTCATGTCCGTTCATTAATTGATACACCTGCGGCAAATCATCCTCTGCCACCAAAGTGGATCCACGAGCCGGAAGGAGTAATAAATTTGCTCCGTAAGCACGGAACTCCCTACCCATTTGTTCCGGAACTTCTTTATATACGGTAATCATTCCGGAAATAATCGTTGCCCCAATCGCCACTGCCAAAAGTGCGATGAACATTCGTAATTTACGTCTGAGCAAGGCATTCGTTACCATGATCAGATACATTTTCAATCGTTTCATATCCATAGTAATCACCTGCCATGCAATACAATAGCCGGTCTAAGTCTGAGTAATGAGCGTATCGCCGGCAAACTGCCTAAAAGCAACATCAAAATTAAAAGTGTAATAAGAATAGGAATAACGGCTAAATTAACAGCAATTCCTGTACCGAAAACCGCATGCCCGATAACTTGCGCAAATCCAAGTCCGATAAAGTACCCGAAAACACCGCCAATAAAACCGGACATAAATATTTCTGTCAAGACTAATATTATCACTGAAATATCTGTTGCCCCCAGTGCTTTCAGTAATCCCAATTCTTTACTTCGTTCCATAATATTTGCGCTGACTAAATTGGAGACGCCCATGGTCGCAGAAAGAACGGATAAAATGGTTATCAAGAGCATGAGAAGTTGCGTCTTTCCGAGAATCCGCCCTTCTGATTCTGCAATTTGTCGCACCGGCCGTGCCACGGAATCTTGAATGACTTCTTCGATTTGGTAGGCAATAGAGCTGACATAAGCGGTACAATACCACACTTCATATTCTTTCACCGATAAGCTTTTCGGATTCATAGACGCTCTGCGTGCCAATTCATTTTCCGGTGTCGTAATAGCGCTGACTGTGACGTTATCTATCTTTCCTTCTAAGCCCAATGCTTTTTGTACTATCGGAAGTTGCGCGATAATTTGATGGTCTTCGTCACCGCCGCCGGACAAAATACCTGATACTTTTATTATTTCCTCAGTACCGTCAGGAAGCTTGTAAGACAGCGTATCTCCCGGTTGTATATTCCTGCTTGCGGCTAAGTCCTTCCCTACCAACACTGTATTTTCATCGGCTTCTTCCGGCCATGTACCGTTAATTTGCCACCATGATTTCAGGTATTGCTCACCGGTTGTAAATGTTTCTCCGGTGGGTAAATCCATCACGTGATCAAACCACGTTCCTTCCATGGTCACTTTCGTCCCATCAGACAAGATCACGTCCCCGGTCAAATGCGGCGCAAATGCCACAATATTATTTGTCCAGAAAATAGTTTTGATTTTTCCTAAATCGGCTTCTTTCAAATATTCTTTAGGCGCCGAATCTTCATCTAATCCGTATATGTCTTTCAATATGGACGAATTTTTTGAAGTCACCGTAATGTTGGCACCGAAGGCTTTCAATTCTTGATTTACTTTATCTCCCACATCGAACATGACATTGAGCATGGCTGTTGCCAAGGAAATACCCAATGCCACAGTAAGCGCAACAAAAAGGAGTTGCCTTCCCTGCCTTAATACGGCACCTTTCACCATTTGCCAAAACAAAGTAGTCCTCCTTTCTCTTACCTAAAATATTTCTCCGCTTCATCTAAATCACTTTGCTGTATTTGTACTTTCCCATTGGCCACTCCATATTTCAAAGGAATAGGATTACAACCTCCCGGAAGTCCAATGGTTTGTTTATTCATCACCACATCACACAACTTGCAGACAACTTGTCCTTCTCGTTCGATGTAACCGGTCGGTCCGCATATTTCACAGCAATCCAACCCGACACCATACGCAGAACCTCCTTTTAATACGATAATAAATCGTACTTGTGTCCCTTTTCGTGTGTGATAGGCAAAGCGATGGAGATGTCCATCATTTACTTTATTAATATCAATAGCCACAGCCCCATTCACGGCTGACACACTCACTGCCGGTACCAATTCTTCTTTCCTGTTGGCATACATACTACCGCCACTGGAGAGAAAAATCATCAAAGCAAGTGCCACGACAGCTGCCTTGCCCCATCTTTTTTTATGCATATCAATGGCTACCATTCGACGATATTGCGCCGGATTAAATCCTTCCGGTTTCGGCGGACATTTTTGAGAAAAAAGAGCAATCGGAACGGTAAACACCACGAAAAATACGATAAAAATAAACCAATCTTGATGATCGATAATCGGTGCCATCCATTTAATGAAATATCGAGCCGGCAAAATGCCTCGTGCCATAGATATTTGTATAAGATAAATCACTTGCTGTATGAGAAGTGCTGCCACTTGAATAGCAAAAACAATATAAAGCCTTTTATCATTCAACGATTTGGCCGCATGATAAATCAACCAGCTACTCGTAATGGCAATACATAAACCACCCACGAAGCCCAGCATGCGAATCAACATATTTAATGAAAAAACGTCATTGACATTGAGTACCGTTGTGACAGGAATCAACCAAATTTCCATGCCATAGTACATAGTCAGCGATATCACAATTCCTAAAACGCCCTTACGGAAGATATTTTTCCTTTTTATGATTTTAGAAGAAGGCCCTAAAAGAATGCTTATCAATATAAGCTCACTTACAATAGCAAAAAGTGCCATCAGCCCTTCAAAGCCTTCTCGACTTACAGCATTTCTCGTCCCCTGTTTGACTGCCATAATAAAAACAGAACCCCAGAATCCCCAATAAGCCGCCTTTTTGAACACCTTCCGGAAAGTACCGCCATCAAGGCTATATAAAATAGCAAACAAAACAGCTAACGGTGTCATTAACGCCGTACCATATTCCATCGCCGGGATAAGTTGCTGCAGAAACATTTGTAATTGCATAAGAAAACCCTTTCATAAAAGCAGGTGAAAAAATGAGCCGTAACGTTCATCAACAAAGGACACAAAAAACAAAGAAATCTGTCAACAGACAAAAGCTGAAGAAACTTATCTCTATTTCATTCCTATTCTGCTGTTGAGAATACGTTACAGCTCCATTTTTCACCGGAGATTTAAGAAAATCCCCTTTATTTATTACTGATTACCAGTTACGCGGAACATAATCAAATGTCCATTTCATTACAATCGGTTCCTTCCAGAAACGACCGGTAACACCGGTTTCTTTATCGATATGAAGTCCATAGTTCTGACGAGCCGGGCTATCAATGCTAAATTCACAATCATAAGTGCCGGCACCCAAAAGCTTCAAATTTGCACCATAATGCGGGCCATCATCAGCGCTCATCGGCATGAATACGCCTTCAATAGATTGACCGGTTTCCCGTTTTGTCAATTTATAATGAACAGTCAAATAAGGAATCCATTCTCCTACGCCAAATCCGCATTCATTTCCTTCTGTCGCATGGATATCTGTTTCCATGTGGATATCTGCTTTATCAGGCTGTAACATACTGCCTTCCGGATCCATTTGAACAGGCTGGAAATAAACCAAAGCTACCTTGAAATGATTGGCTGCATCTTCTTGTTCATCTCCAATAGGAAATTCCTGAAATCCTGCAGATGCGGTTATACCGCCGGCAAATACGGCAGCAGCTGCAAGACCCGCTACCAATGTTTTCTTGAAATTGTTCATTTGAACACTCTCCTTATAAAAAATTTGTATATAATTAACCACTTGTATTCAAGTGTCAGTTATAACCTGATTCAAGTCCCTATCAAAAATCAAACGGGATTTTCTATTTTTCTATTTTTTCGATGTTGATAAACTAAGGCTGCTATACCCACTATTAAAAGCAATATTTGAATACCCACCGTTTCATAAGTAGGATACAGTCCAAGCCAATCAACGTGAGGGAACCAAGATACCGCCAAAACAGTCTGCGATACGACCTGTGCCTCCTGCAATTCACTGATACCGCCCCCGGCAAAACTAACAGCCATGATATACATCAATGTGCCGGTCACAATAAAGAAAGAACGCAGTGGTATACGGAAAAGCCCTTTATGAATAATGGCAAATATGATCGCTAATACTGCACAACCTGCCAAAAAGCCATACCAAATCATATCCACATCTCCTGATGCTCCGTTAAAAAGCGCCTGATAAAATAATACCACTTCTGCACCTTCACGATAAACGGCCAGAAAAGCGGCCACGCCCAATGCTCTCGCTCGCCCTGTCGTCAGAGTCGTTTTCATCATATTATCGATATAGGCTTTCCACGCTCTCGCTTCTGCTTTTCTTCCCATCCAGAAACTCATATAGAGTAAAACGGCCACAGCAAAAAGTGCCGTAAATCCTTCAATCATTTCTTGATGAGCGCCGGCAGCCATTTGTGTAAGTACCGTACTAAATACATAAGCAGTAGCAAAACTAGCCACCACAGCTGCAATAGAATAATTATACACCGTATTTAAATATTTCTCATTACCCGATTTCCCTAAATAAGCCATGATTGCCACCAAAATAAGTAAGGCTTCCATACCTTCACGAAGTAAAATCACAAAAGCAGGGATAAAAGATGACCATTTACCGCCACCGGCTCCTTTGGCATCCAAAGAGGCTACATCAGATTTTATCATGGACAAAAGCGTATCCGCTTCAGTACGTACCGCTTCTGCGCCTGCATCATCACGAATGGCTTTTTTCAATTTTCCATATTGATATTCCGTCAGATTTGCATTTTTAGAAGAAATAGTGGCACGGATAGCTTTTTCCAGTCCATCTTTTTCATAAACACCATAATAAGAATCATTGACGGTCTTTTTGGCCGCATCTATGTCATGATTATTATACTGTTCAACACCATCATGAATCATCTGTTCTATATGTGTATACACTTGCATCCAATTCTGTGACGCTTCTGCCGGAACCGCCATACTCCATATCATGAGCAAGGTGACCACCATCACATACCCTATCTTTTTAACCATAATAACCTCCTGTTTACAAGGATATTAGCCATTTCTATCAATTTGATCTTTCATTTTTTCCGGAGAAAGATTAAACGGAATCCGAATAAGTTTATTACACTCCATCGGTACTCCCTTCCCATCTAACGCCGGTTTAAAAGTCCATCTCCGACAAAATGCCATAGCTAATTCATCAATGGCTCTATTTCCTGATGTAACAGCTATTTTCGTACGAATAATTTTCCCGTTTGTTCCAATCGTTGATAATACACGTACCACACCTTTAAACGTATACATACCGTCGGGAGGATACGAATCCACGATAGTAATAGGCGGCTGGCCCATTTGACGCCCACCATTGCCTTTTTTCTTAACCACAATGACATTAGATACTTTTTTCTTCGGATCCTTCTTCGCTTCTTCTACTTGTTTCTGATACGCTTTTAAAGCATCTTCCTCTGTTTCTGCTTCTATCGGATCTTCAGAAGGCGCTTCATCTTCTGATATATCATCCTGAGTCAGAGGCTCAATTTCCTCCGGTTCCTCTTTGATTTCCTCTACCTTTGGTGTATCTGTCTCCGGTTCAGAAGAAATATCCTTTTCCGAAACATCAGTCACACCTGTTTCCGGTATCGCTTCTCCCATAAGAGAACCGGTATCTGCTCCGTCTTCTGTGCCGGGCAGCTCATTGTCATCGCTATCCGTATCCGGAGCATCTTCGATAGGGACGACATTTTCCGACACCGTAGGCGGTGGCGTAGTATTCCTATCCAACAAAGAACGCACCATTACGATACCGCCCCATACAGCTCCATGTAACAATAATGACAAACCAATAACCAAAGCCCAATTTGTACGATAATGCATGTCTACCTCGTTTTCGATTCCGTCGCCAATGACACATGCTTTGCACCGGCAGCTTTTAATGAATCCAATGCATGAGTAATATCAGCGTAATTCGTATCCCTATCTCCTCGAATGACAAATATGGATTCCGGATTACTTGCCAATGTATTCTTCACCTTCGCCGACACATCCATCGTTGGTTGTGTTTCCTTATCATAAAAAATATGTCCCTTTTTATTCACGGTCACCGACACCACCGTAGGTTTTGTCTCTGTCTGTGCCGCTTCAGCAGCAGGTAAATTAACGGAAAGCGTATTCACCTGCACCATATATATCGTGCTGACCATGAAGAAAATCAACAAAAATAACATAATATCAATCATCGGAATAATAATAATATCCGGCTGACCTAATGAATGAAAATTTCGTCTCCGCTCCATCAAGCGCCACGCTTTCTCAATTCAGCAGCCACAAACGCCTCCGCTTGTTCTGCCTGCGTCAAAACGGTATCCATTTTCCCGGCAAAATAAGTATGCACCACCAAAGCAAAAATAGCTACACAAAGTCCGGTAGCCGTAGCCGTTAAAGCTTCCCCGATACCACCCGTAATAGCCAACGGTTGCCCGGCTTGTAAATTGAAAATCTGGAAAGAACTGATCATTCCTCCGATTGTTCCCAAAAGCCCTAAAAGAGGAGATAAAGTAACAATCATGGACAAATAATTCATACGACACCGCAATTGAGCTGCCACTTGCCCATAAGCATTATCTAAAGCCAATCTCACATCTCCGCCGTCCAAAGCCGCCTTTACTCCGGCTTGCACCAGACAAGCAGCCGCATTATCTTTATCCTTTATTTTTTCATATACATCCGTCAACGATGCATACGAAAACAAGAGAGGAAGTTGCATCACAAAAGACTCCAGTTCCTTCTCCGCACGGCGATACAACAAAAATCGATCAATCATAATGGCTGCTACCGCAATAGAGCACAAAACGAGGGCATACATGACAATTCCCCCGGCTTTAAAAATCTCTGCTATATCCATATCTATCATCCTTCATCTATTATGTAATATAAGTGCTTTTCTCCGTACATCACTATCCAAAACCTTCACCAAAGAAGCAATTCCCTCTGTGACATACACCGTCAAATCAGCAGTAATAAAAATCCCTTCCACCGCCGGACAAAGCTCAAGCCAAGATTTCACCGAAGCTAAACCGCCGGCAATACAAGCAGCTCCATTAAAAGGAATCTGCTTCTCCTTCCGATTGTACACCAAAGTAGCACTCACCAAAGGTGTACAAGATGAATCCTTTTGAAATATATGACTCTGAAACAGACCATCACGCAAAAGAAACCTACGATAATCACCGGACGTTTCCACCATATTTCGATCAGAAAGCGTTACCGTCGCCACCAAAGTATGCCGCTTTCGAGGATGCTGAATACCTACACGCCACGGTGAACCATCCACTTTATGCCCCACCGTTGCCACATCACCGCCGGCATTAATAAGCATCGTCTCCCCGGCACCTTCTGCCAAATCCGCCGCATGACGAAGAGCAAACTCTTTAGCCACACCGCCTACATCCAAAACCATTCCCCGGTCCTGCAAAAAAGCAGAAAGCCCCTTGACCGTAAGCTTATGATAATCCACCAACGAAAACGCCTTTTTCTGCTCTGCCTCGGAAGGTACCCGTACATCTTCACACCCGATATCCCATAAAGAAGTCACAGCGCCCATCGTAGGATCAAAAACACCCTTCGTAAACTTCGCCACAAAAAGAGCTTCCTCAAGAATATCACGCACTACCGGCGACACCTCTACCGACGCCTGTCCCGCTTTTTGAGATATAGAAGATATTTCACTATCCGGCAAAAACCGACTACAAAGCCGCTCAACATACCGGAAATACTCCTGTACCGCCGACACCTGTCCACTAACGCGTTCTCCATAACAAGTGACAGATAAGAATGTACCCATTACATCCGACGTAGTCACAAAATAATCCACGACACCTCCGAATACATCCTCATATAATTTCAAAAAATATATCCAATCAATTACCCCAATTTACTTTATATCATTTATAAGGTAACGCATAACGATAATGAATGTCAATACTTAAATCAAGAAAAGTCTCCAAATAGTCGCTATATTCATATTCATCGCTCTATTTCATACAAAAATTTTAAGAAATCCTTATTTGAAAATTTTCCCCTTAAATCCTCAAAACGTACTATCAAATCCATATTTCCTCCGTCAATTCATTGAGCATTGTTCATCACTGTTTTATGAACATATCACTAAAAGCAAAAACCCTCTCCCCGTGCAGTGAAAACAAACTATTTACGTCCCTTAAACGTTGCAGTTATCAGAAACTCCGAAAAATCCTTATAGCCATCCCAAACCGTGCTAAGCCTATCCCCGTCACGGCAAAAATGACTATCGTATCACTCTCATGCAGCTAATAAAAATCAAAAACCGTTATTTCTACATATGAGAAAAATCTTTTTACCGCGAACATTGTAACAACCTACTCTATCCATTAGCATTTTCAAAGTGACTAAAAGCATAAAAAGCGAAAATACTAAACCATTACAACACAAATGGCGATAAACGTATGAAATCCTCGAAAAATCGTATTCATACATTTGAGAAAACCAAAAAAGCGTAGACCTTCTCCGCACACGGAGAAGGTGGGCAATTCCGTAGGAATTGACGGTAGAGGTAAGCTGGCGTACAACGAGTTTTTTCGCACGCTCGTTGTAACAACCTGCTCTATCCGTTAGCATGCTCATTGTGACTAAAAATGGTAAAAGCGAGAATACTAAACCATTACAACACAAATGAGCTATAAACGTATTATCTATTCTCATTCGAGTTTGAAGTACCCGGTCTACTCAAACTTACCCCTATCCCCGGCTGCGCCGGGACTTTCCCCGTGCGCGGAGAAAGTAAACAATTTGTGCAATTTCAGATGTTGTAAAACCATTGTAGTCATTTACAATCCCCGAGAAATCGTATTCATACATTTGAGAAAACCAAAAAAGCGTA
>KQ960862.1 GCA_001553355.1 Veillonellaceae bacterium DNF00626 | reverse complement strand
TATCTTCTTTCCGCCTTCTTCTCCCATTAATACACTCTGTTTTTCATTCCGCATACGAATAGTAAAATCTTTCTGTTCAGGATACTTTTGAAGATTTGCTTTTCCCGCCCCAAAATACAAACTATCATCTACTTTTGCGCCTGTCAACCCACTACGACCTATTGTAATCTTAGCATCTCTCCGCCTAAGCTTAAAATCAGGAATATTCGGGTCTTCCGTCGAATCTTCTTGTAGCGCGGAACGATCTATAAACAAGGTAAAGAAATTTCGTGGTGCCGTTAAAAGCCCCTCAGAAGCTTTAACTTCTATGCCAAGATCACCTTCTACTTGTATTTTATTTTTTAAAATTCTTGCTATCTCATCCTCATAATTATCTATGTTTTCATTGCTTGTCGAAACAGTAATAACTGATCCCTCTTTGAATTTACCAATTCTAATATCTCCCCCTATATAATCTTCCGCTTCTAATCCTTGGTTTTTATGTGTGTAGATAACCGTGGTATTTCCGCTATATTGATCTATAATAATTTCTTTTGGTGTATTCTGATGAATAACCCCTTTATCTCCATAAAAGCTTGTCAAATGACTGGAAGTGATATCATTCATAGCCATTCCTTCACTCATATGATTCCATTTAGCTCCATCACTCAGAATCATATGAGCTTCACCCTTCTTGACACCAATCAAACCGGTGAAGTGCGAATTGGAGTTATTCAATGCAAGACCGATTTTTCCGCTCTCACCCTTCGCTGTTCCTTCAGCCAGCATATTTCCTTCAATAATTACATCACGTTTCTTTTCATTGGCTTTAAGTTCATTACCGACAAAAGAACTATTGGCATTAAATACACCTCCATCTTTGACATGTACGGATAGAATGCCATCCCCTTCTGTGGTAAATTTCACACCGTCCAAAGATACACTGCCATTTTTAATTTCTGCCAATGTCGCATTCTTCGCCTCTGATTCCAATGTCCCCTTCAACTTGAAGAAAGTATTAGCAGTAGGATTATCGTTATCCCCTTTAAATGCATCAATGGTTATCAATGTTTTTGCTTGTTCATCCTTATCATTATCCTCAACCTTCAATGTTGCATCTTGATCTCCATTGGAAATATCAATGCTCCCTGTATTTTTCCCTTTAATCAAAATATAGTTCTTCGGTGAACCATTTTCTCCTTTAAGTATAAGCTCTTTGATATTTTTCATTACAAGCTTATTTTCGCTATAAATATGATGTCGTTCTATACTTGAATTCCCGACCGCATTCAATGTCAAAGAATGCCCGGTCATATCAACAAACCCGTGATCACAATTCCAATAAACGCCTGCAATACATTGGACATTAAACTCATCCTCCGGTGTTTTATTTACCTTACTTATATCCATGACGGTGTTTTGCTTAATCGTATAATCTGCTGCCGGATCTCCATATTTATCTCTATTCAAAAATCCTTTATCAAGCCATTCTTTTACGGTAGCTGTCTGATCTGCCAATGCAAAAATAGGAGTTTGTGTCGTAAAAGTATCTTCTGCCGAAGAGTCTCTTTCTCTTGACGATACCGATGCATTCGCCTTACTATAGCCATCACTTTGTGATGCCATAACCTGAGAACTTCCTACCATTAAAAGAGTGACAATGCCTACGGCTAATTTTCTCATTTGTTTATGACTTGTATAATAACTCATATTTCCTCCTCGATTAACTATAAAATAAATTTTACTTTTCCCTTAGTATTGAAAATATCCGTTTCACTTACATGCGGTAAAACACCTCCTATCTTTTTAGGAATATCGCTTCCTTTTATAAGCATATTTCATTTATTTTCTCCTTTCTTTTTACTAAAAATTTTATAGCTGTGTTTATAAAAATTAAAACGCAATTTGAGTTTTGCTGCTAAAACATGGTTATCACCGGTTTCTATGCATATTACTCATATTGCGTAAGTATGTAGTTTAAATCGGTCAACAATCTGTCTTAATCCTCGGCATTTCCCCTTTTTATAATAGTTCTGATGTAAAAAACTTTTTTAAAGACATGCAATAATATCGGTATCTCCTCATATTTCCATACCAATATTTTTTCTCGATTCAATTTAATCTTATTCTATTTTTATCAATCAATAAAGGTTTTATATTACTTATATATAAATTATCATTATATAATAACCAATTTTCAACGCTTTCATAAATATAATACGCTTTTTTTAACATCAAGTCAATTATCAATTCGTGCTTTTTTATCCCAACCAATCTACCACCTTACTATATGC
Source organism: Veillonellaceae bacterium DNF00626 (assembly GCA_001553355.1). GTDB lineage: Bacteria > Bacillota > Negativicutes > Veillonellales > Dialisteraceae > Dialister. Next base: position 32,535 of record KQ960862.1, on the reverse strand, counting down.
CTTTTTTCAAATGTTTCATTCTCATTTTAGTTAATGTGGGTATTAAATATTTGCATCACAAAAGGGATTGTACAAAACTATTCATTTTGTACAATCCCTTTCTTTTTTTGTGTATCAATCTTCTAAAAGTGCTTTTGCTACTTCGTTGTGTTTTACGGAAATTTTACGATATCCGGACATGCCTGTTCCTGCCGGAATCAATTTGCCGATAATAACATTTTCTTTCAATCCCAAGAGGGGATCTTCTTTCCCTTTGATGGCTGCTTCTGTCAAAACTCTCGTTGTTTCTTGGAAGGATGCCGCGGATAGGAAGGAATCTGTTGCCAAAGCAGCTTTTGTTGTTCCTAAGAGAAGATTTTCGCCTACTGCCATTTTCTTCTTTTCATCGTCCAGTCGTTCGTTTTCTGCACGATATGCAACGATATCTACTACTTCTCCTGCTAAGTGGTTGGAATCACCGGGATCGATGATTTTAATCTTTCGAAGCATTTGATGTACGATAATTTCGATATGTTTATCGTTAATTTCAACGCCTTGCGAGCGATATACTTTTTGCACTTCTTTAACGATGTAATTCTGCGTAGCTTGTACGCCTAATACACGCAGTATATCATGGGGGTTTACGTTACCTTCGATAAGTCTTGCGCCGGCTTTGATGGTTTCTCCGTCTTCTACGGAAATTCTCTTGCCGAATGGAATCTTATAGCTGTCCGATGTTTCTTCATTGGTTACGGTAACTACTTTAATATTTGCATTTTCTTCGGAGTCTTCAATGGATACGACGCCGGCAATGTTGGAAATAATAGCATTGCCTTTTGGTTTCCGTGCTTCAAAAAGTTCTTCTACACGTGGCAAACCTTGGGTGATATCTTCTGCTGATGCCACGCCGCCGGTGTGGAAGGTACGCATCGTAAGCTGTGTGCCCGGTTCGCCGATGGATTGGGCTGCGATAATACCTACGGATTCGCCTATTTCTACATGTCTACCGGTAGCTAAGTTTCTTCCGTAGCAGGTAGCGCATACGCCGTGAGCGGAATGACAGGTAAGAAGGGAACGAATTTCCAGTGAGTCGTAATATTTTTCTATTTCTGTCGCTTGTTCATCAGATATTTCTTCGTTTTTCTTCACGATGATTTCTTTTGTTTCCGGATTAATGACATCGTGAAGGGATGAACGACCGGAAATACGATCTGCCAAGGATTCAATGAGTCCGCCGGCTTCTGTGATTTTTCTTACTTCTACACCTTCTGCCGCATCCATTCGTACGGCAATTTGCGGTATATCTGATGATAAAATCTTTTCAGCTATGTCTTCATTGATAAGCGTGCCGGCCGGGAAAAGACGATCGCCTTGTCTGTCTAATACGTCTTTTTCTAAGGTCTTTCCTAAGAAATGAACGGTGAGATGATGTCTCATCGCATCACTATATTCTTTTTGTGCCGCTGCTACGTCAAAGGTGATAGTTTCTACTTTTTCTTCCTCTTCTTCTTCAGCACCGGGCACGATAATTTCTACTTCTCCAATGAGTTTCTTTGCTAATAATGCCACGTCTTCATCTGTGATGGTTTTCCCTTTCACTAAGAGAAGTTGCCCACTCCGATAGTCGTGTACGTCTTCTGCCAAGATAGAATCTACTAATTTTGTTTTTTCTACATTGTAAAGGCGTTTTATTCCATCTCCGGATACAATATAGCTCAATTCTTTATCGAAATCAAGGATTTGTACATCGCAGTCTTCTTCACGAACAATTACGTCTTGTGATACATCGACCAAACGGCGGGTCAAGTACCCGGAGTCTGCTGTACGCAATGCTGTATCAGCTAATCCTTTTCGTGCGCCGTGAGAGGATGTAAAGTAATCCAATACGGTTAAGCCTTCGCGGAAGTTTGCTTTAACCGGAAGTTCTACGATTTTACCGGATGTATCGGCAATCAAACCACGCATACCGGCTAACTGACGAATCTGGTTATCATTACCGCGGGCACCGGATTGTGCCATCATGGTGAGCGGATTCATTTTCGTCATGGATGCTTTCATAGCTTCGCCTACGTCATCTGTGGCTTTTTCCCATATCTTAACGACTTTTCTGTATCGTTCATCATTGGTCATAAAGCCTTCTTCGTAGAATTTCTTTACTTTTTCTACTTGTTTTTCACTGTCTTCCAAAATTTTATCTTTCGCACTCGGCACTGCCACATCGTAAATACCGATGGAAATACCGGATACTAAAGCATAATGGAATCCTAAGGATTTTACCGAGTCAAGAAGATCGCCGGTGGCTTTAAAGCCTAATTTTTTAAAGCAATCATTCACTAATTTACCCATCTGTTTTTTGCCGATGGTGATGCCTAAGCCTTCGGTACCGTCATCTCGTTTGTAGAAGAAACGGAGTTCTTCCGGGATGGCATAGTTGAATATCAAACGACCCGGTGTTGTAAGGACAAGCCCATGTCCGGGAATTTCAACACGAATGAAATCATGAATTTTTATTTCTTTTAATGAATAGGCGAGCATTACTTCATCATAGCTTGTGTACGCATGAAGTTTAGATACGTCCATAGCGTCTTCTTCTTCTTTGCTTCCTTCTACAATAGTGAGGTAGTAGGATCCCAAAATCATATCCTGTGAGGGAATCGCTACGGGTTTTCCGTCTTTTGTGGAAAGGATATTGTTAATAGAAAGCATTAATGTCCGAGCTTCTGCTTGCGCTTCTACGGAAAGAGGCAGGTGGCAAGCCATCTGATCTCCGTCAAAGTCCGCATTATATCCGGGGCAAACGAGCGGATGTAATTTAATGGCACGTCCTTCCCACAAAATCGGTTCAAACGCTTGAATACCCAATCTATGTAGTGTCGGCGCACGGTTCAAAAGCACAGGATGTTCTTTAATAACATCGCCTAATACATCCCACACTTCCGGTGCTAATTTATCTACTTTTTTTCGTGCTACTTTCAAGTTGCTTGCCATATCGCGCTTAATCAATTCATGCATGATAAAGGGTTTAAACAACTCGATAGCCATTTCTTTCGGAAGTCCGCACTGATACATTTTCAGTTCAGGCCCTACAACGATAACGGAACGGCCGGAATAATCTACTCGTTTTCCTAAAAGGTTTTGACGGAAACGCCCTTGTTTCCCTTTAAGCATATCGGATAAGGATTTTAACGGTCTATTGCCCGGGCCACTTACGGCACGACCACGACGACCATTATCAATTAAAGCGTCTACTGCTTCTTGAAGCATACGTTTTTCATTACGTACAATGATTTCCGGCGCGCCCATGTCCATTAAGCGTTTTAAGCGATTATTTCTATTAATGACACGACGATACAAATCATTTAAATCACTGGTAGCAAAACGACCACCATCCAATTGCACCATCGGACGCAAATCCGGAGGAATAACGGGGAGTACGGTTAAAATCATCCATTCCGGTTTATTGTTCGACTGAAGGAATGATTCCACTTCTTCCAATCGGCGAATACTTTTGATTCGTTTTTGGTTGGTATTGCTTGCGATATCTTCTTGTAACTGTGCTTTCAGCGCCTGCAAATCAAGGCGGCGAAGTAGGGTCTGAATGGCTTCTGCCCCCATTTGCGCTTTGAAGCTACCTCTGCCATATTCTTGAATGGCTTGTTGGTATTCCTGTTCATTCAGAATTTGCTGATCCAACAGGTTCGTATCTCCTTTATCAAGGACGATATAAGCTGCGAAATATAATACTCTTTCTAAGGCGCGCGGAGATATTTCCAAAATGGTTCCAATGCGACTTGGCGTCCCTTTGAAATACCAAATATGCGACACCGGACATGCTAATTTGATATGCCCCATGCGTTCACGGCGCACTTTAGAACTGGTCACTTCTACGCCGCATTTGTCGCATACCGTGCCTCTGTAACGCATCTTTTTGTATTTTCCGCATTTACATTCCCAATCTTTTGTGGGTCCGAAAATTTTTTCACAGAAAAGACCATCTGTTTCAGCCTTCAGTGTGCGATAATTAATTGTTTCAGGTTTTGTTACTTCACCATGAGACCATTCTAAGATCTTTTCCGGCGAAGCGATACCTATTTTCATAGAGTCAAATTCATTTACGTCTAACACTTATTAACGCTCCTTTCCGGACATTAGGCCTTTGGATCATCAAATTGATCCGCCTCTGTTTCTAAGTTTTCTTCGGAGAATGCCACTTCTTCTTTATCGGGAGATGTCATTTCCGTTTCTAAAACATCATTGAAAGAGTCTGTATCTTGACTCATTTCTTCTGCATTTCCTGCCATACCGCTTTCCATGGCTTGCCGTGATGCACCAATAGCACCTTCACCTTCCATGGCCTCTTTTACATCTTCTTTATGCCAAGAGTTTCCGCCGTTATAGTTTTGTTCAAGGTCGCTTTCATCTAATTCTTTGAGGATGACTTCTTCGTTATTTTCGTTCAGAATACGTACATCAAGACCGATGGATTGTAGTTCTTTCATCAATACTTTGAAGGATTCCGGCACGCCCGGGCTTGGAATATTTTCGCCTTTCACAATCTTTTCATAGGCTTTCACACGACCGATGACGTCATCGGATTTCACGGTTAGTATTTCCTGTAATGTATAAGCAGCGCCATAAGCTTCCAATGCCCATACTTCCATTTCGCCGAAACGCTGACCGCCAAATTGTGCTTTACCGCCTAAAGGTTGCTGTGTAACTAAAGAGTACGGGCCTGTTGAACGAGCATTAATCTTATCGTCTACCAAGTGGTGGAGTTTTAGCATGTATTTCCAACCAATGGTAATTTGTCCGTCCAATTTTTCACCGGTTCGTCCGTCATATAAATCGGTTTTCGCATTCGCCGGTAAGCCTGCAGCATATAAAGTGCCTGCTAAGTCTTCATCGCGGCAACCATCAAAGACCGGTGTCGCAATATGAATCCCCGATTCTGTCGGTTCAGGCATTCCATATTTATCAAAATCATAACCGCTTTCACGTAAACGTTTTTCTATTTCTTTCGCTTTCTTCGGATCCCGTTGAGCCGCCTTGATTTCTTCACCAAGCATGTGGCAAGCCCAAGATAAATGGATTTCCAAAATCTGGCCGATATTCATTCGTGACGGCACGCCTAACGGATTTAATACCAAATCTACAGGACGACCATCCGGCGTAAAGGGCATGTCTTCTACCGGCAAAATACGAGAGCATACGCACTTATTTCCGTGACGGCCTGCCATTTTGTCGCCTTCACGAATTTTTCGTTTTTGTGCAATGTATACACGAACTAATTTATTTACCCCCGGTGCCAATTCGTCACCATTTTCACGGGTAAATACCTTCACATCTACTACTTTACCAAATTCACCATGAGGTACACGCAAGGAAGTATCTCGTACTTCTCTTTCCTTGTCGCCGAAAATAGCGCGAAGCAAACGTTCTTCAGGAGTTAATTCTGTTTCTCCCTTCGGTGTTACTTTGCCGACCAAAATATCACCCGGACGAACATCGGCACCAATCATGATAATTCCGTTTTCGTCTAAATATTTCAACGCATCATCACTCACGGATGACAACTGACGAGTAATTTCTTCTTCCCCTAATTTCGTATCTCGTGCATCGCATTCGTATTCTTCTATGTGAATAGAGGTATATAAATCATCTTTGCACAGACGTTCAGAAATAAGCACAGCATCTTCGTGGTTATAGCCTTCCCAAGAAACGAAAGCCACAAGCACATTATGACCTAATGCCAATTCGCCGCCATCAGTAGACATACCGTCTGCCAATGTCTGACCTGCTTCCACACGGTCGCCCTTATAAACGATAGGACGCTGATTGATACAAGTACTCTGATTTGAACGCATAAACTTAATCAAATCATAACTATCCACTTCGCCATTATCTGCTTGAACAACTATTTTTCTTCCTGTTACCGCAGTAACCACGCCCGATCGTTTCGCCAATACGCAAACGCCCGAATCTTGACCGGCTACCCATTCCATACCGGTTCCTACCAACGGTGCTTCCGGACGAAGAAGAGGTACTGCTTGACGCTGCATGTTCGCGCCCATCAAAGCACGGTTCGTGTCATCGTGTTCCAAAAACGGAATCAATGACGTACCGATAGATACCACCTGCTTTGGCGACACGTCCATGAGATCCACTTCTGCCGGAGTAGCTTCCAATACGTCAGCGCCTCGACGACAAGCCACATATTTATTAACAAATTCCCCTTTATCCGTCAGTTCTTCACTGGCTTGGGCAATAATTTTATCTTCTTCAATATCTGCTGTCACATAACGACAATCATTCGTTACCTGATGAGTTTTCGGATCAATAAAACGATACGGAGTTTCAATAAGTCCATATTTATTAATAATTCCATAGTTAGAAAGTGACGAAATCAACCCGATATTCGGACCTTCCGGCGTTTCTACCGGACACATACGGCCATAATGAGAATAATGCACATCGCGCACTTCAAAGCCCGCCCGTTCACGAGAAAGACCGCCGGGTCCCAAAGCGGATAAACGACGTTTATGTGTCAATTCAGCCAAAGGATTCGTCTGATCCATAAACTGAGATAACTGCGAGCTACCAAAGAATTCCTTAATAGCCGCTACCACCGGACGAATATTGACCAACGCCTGTGCCGTCATCTTATCTTGATCCTGTGTAGTCATGCGTTCACGAACCACACGCTCCATACGAGATAACCCGATGCGGAACTGATTCTGCAACAATTCTCCTACACAACGAACACGACGATTTCCCAAATGATCGATATCATCTTCCTTGCCGTAACCCTGAATCATATTCAAAAGATAATCTACCGCAGCGATGATATCTGCTCGATCCAACGTACGGAAATTATCATCATGCATACCATTAGAACAAATCACTTTCACCGGCGTGCCGTCTTCCTTACGAGTCATCACTTCTACCAATTCAGCCCGTTCAAAAATACCGCTCTTCCGGATTAATTCAATAGCCTCATCATCAATAATAGAATTGCCTTGAATAATCACTTCACCGGTTTCCGTATCCACCAAAGGATCTTCGATACGATGCCCACGAAGACGATTTTCCCAAGAAAGTTTTTTATTTAATTTATAACGACCAACTTTGGCCAAATCATATCGACGAGGGTCATAAAAGAAATTACGCAACAGTGTAGTACCGCTTTCTTCCGTAGCCGGTTCACCGGGTCGTAATTTTTTATATATTTCAATTAATGCTTCCTTCGTATTTTGTGTCATATCCTTTTTGAGCGTTTCCTCGATATGAATATCATTATTGAAAAGCTCTTTGATTTCTTCATTGGTCGAATAGCCCAATGCACGAATAAGATACGTCACCGGCATTTCTCTATTCCGGTCAATACGCACAGAAACCACGCCATTAGAATCCATTTCCAATTCAATCCATGCACCGCGATTCGGAATAAGCTGCGTGGAATAGATTTCCTTACCGAAAGTATCTATTTCTTTTTTGTAATAAACGCCCGGAGAACGAACCAATTGCGAAACAATGACACGCTCTGCACCATTAATGATAAATGTGCCGGTATCGGTCATAATCGGGAAATCACCCATAAAAAGGTCATGTTCCTTAATTTCCCCTGTCTCCTTATTCACCAACTTCACTTTTACTTGAAGCGGTGCTGAATAAGTGGCATCTCTCGACTTACATTCTTCAATGCTGTACTTTTCCTTTTTGAAATAATACTCGCCAAAGTGCAACGCCCATTTGTGAGCACTATCTTCAATGGGAGAAATATCTGCAAAAATATCCCTCAAACCTTCCTCGCAGAACCACTGATACGACTTAGTCTGCAAATCCAGCAAATGGGGCATTCCCAAAACTTCCTGCGAACGAGCATAGGTATAACGATTCTTTTTCCCTACACGCACAGGTCTAAACATTTTACTATTGGGCATTCCACGCCTCACCCTTTCATAAAAACACAAAATCCGAGGAAAAACAAAGCAAGGTACGATCTCCATCATCCTTGCTTCCTTTTCATCACAACATAGAAACATATTACATTGCAAAATATAATTATATATCTTTTTGGCACTATAATCAATAAAATATCCGCATTATGCATATGAACGTTTTTATAATTCCATATTGAAATATTTTTGTTATAAAATATTTTTCATCACATATAAAACTTTTTATTTACTCTTAAATGCATATTGCATTTTCTATTGAAATGTGCTTGCCGAATTATTGTACCACGAAATAAATCTTCATGCAAATAAAAACATGAACATCATAAAACGCAACTGAAATAAAATATTTTCTCCCATTTATCGCTTTTCATTCCACACAAAAACTCCCGCGAATAAAAGCTTCTTTCTTCGTAGGAGTTTCTTTGGTCTCTATTTTATTCCGGCTCATCATCTTTCCGTGCGATCACGTCCAATTTTTCATTCATATCGCGATTGAGTATTTTCTTTGTATTTCTGATAAATTTCGGACGTTCAATCATCGCAATATGTTCGCAACCGCGACACTTGATTCGTAAATCACTACCTAACTGAAGGACTTCCCATTCTTGTGAGCCGCAGGGATGTTTCTTTTTTAATTGCACAATGTCACCGATACGATATTGTATAAATTTCATAGTATCTCCTTATTTCTTTACGGGTAAAAATAAAAGTCTGACGGGAAAAGAGGATGCTCCCGGGGGAATGAAGCGGATATTCAAATCTTTGCCGGCTTTCCATCTGCCTATTTTCATGTAATCTTCTACCGTATCTTCACCAAACCAGCTTTTCCCCTGTCCTTTTGTAATGTAAGTCGTCCAAAAAAGGCTGTCTTGTTTCATTTCAATCGCGCCTTCAAAGCTACCTCCCATAGGATTCAAGTACACGTCATATGTGCCTGTCCCTTTGCTATGAATGGTGAAACAGCAGGTAACGCCATAATTTCCTGTATTTTCTCTATTAATGAAATTTAATTCATCACGACCTTTGAGAAAAAATGGATTAATGCTTTCCGGCGATCCTAAATAAATCATGGTCGGTCCATCTTTCACATTCCATACTTTATTTTCCCAGTGGACACATAGGGGAAATGTGCCTCTCATTTCGTGGCTGTCCGGAGGAAGTTTCAGCGCCAAGGAAATATTTTTTTGGGGAGATTCATCGTAAGGGAGAAACGCCACACCGCAGGTAACCGGCTCATTCGTTTCTATTTCCACTATACCGCTGACCAAATCATGAGGGGCAATTCCTGCCGGATTATCTTCAAAAAGAATTTCTCTCTTTTTATTTGACAAAGAAATATTTTTCACTGTCTGTCGTTTTTGTATCACTTCTTTATTCGATAAACTTTTCCCCGTAGGAATGTAATTTTGACTTGGTGTCCCACGGAGCGTGCGTGTAATTTTTATTTCCTTTCGTTTATCACTCACCGCATACACTACCAGCCGTGCCGGATTCTCCGTTTCATTCACATGATAATAATAAATGCGTCCCTTTCCTTTCTTTACCGTGCCTTCTGCCAATATACCGTAAACAGTCGCATATTCAGGACAGTCAGAAAGAATAAGCGTACCGCTTCGACTCACTTCCCGCAAAGGCATTTCTGTATAAGAAACATCCAAAACATCTTCTGCATGACTCCCTATACCGCACAAAGTAAATAAAAGAGTGATGCCTATTTTTACTATTGATTTCATTCATATCCTTCCTTTATTTCTTCTTTTTCCCTCCATATTGCTCCACCATATGAGCAATTTTATAAAACCGATGCGCTAATCCTGATTTAGAAATACCACATATATCCGCCAATTCTGAAAGGGATAAATTAGGATACCGCAAACGAGCGTCACAAGCTTCCCGAATCGCCGGTGATAACTGTGATCTGGTTTTTAGTTGTAATAAAGACTGCACTTGTGCCGTTTGTTTCACCGCCGCATTGACAGCTTTTTGCAAATTAGCCGTTTCACAATTGACCTGCCGATTGACACGATTTCTCATGTCTTTCATCACTCGAACACTTTCAAAATCCATATAACTTTGCGTAGATCCGATGATTTGTAAAAACTCTGCCACATCATCACCATCTTTGATATAAACGATATAATCATTCTTGCGTTCAGTCAATTTCCCTTTTATACCAAAACTTTTCAGAATATGACAAAGACTTTCAGCAAAACCGTAAGACTGTGTCACCATTTCCAAATGATAATCTCCTTGCGGTCGATTCACCGTACCGCCGCCCAAAAACGCCCCTGCCAAATAGGCTTGTTTTTCTTCATCATTATTAAGGGTTTCCCTATCGTTCACTGTACCGAAAGGATCAATACCCATATTATTTAAAAACGATAAATCTTCTTTAGATATAGGCAAAACGATTGTATACACATTCTTTTTTCTAAGTTGCCTTCCTTGACGCACCATCGCTGACGGCTGAAGCCCAAAATCTTTTTTCAAATATGTCAAAACCCGACGAGCAATAGCACTATTTCCTGTGGAAAAAGTTAACCCCCTTCGATCAGAGCCGCCAAACGTAACCGAACTCCGCATCCGAAGAAGTGCCAATAATTCCGCCCGGCGACACTTTTTATCCTTTCTAAGAAGGCGCGCCAATTCATTTTTAACGTCTTCCGTAAAGGACACTATCTTTTCCTCCCTAAATACTCAGCCAAAATTTCCGGCGAAATATTCGTCCTGAGAAGATTGGCAATACGAATAATCTCATTGGACAAAATGTGTGTGTCATGAACTGCTTTTCGATCTGAACCAATCAAGTCTTCTTCGATAAGAAGCACATTGAGCTTTGCTATTTCCTCTCTATCAATAATAACCGGTGCTGCTCCTACTTTTTCATAGCACTGAAGCACGTCCGATTTCGGCATTGCATTATTCACCAACACATAATCAATCACCCCGGAGCCGATATGATCAATGAGCGCTTTCAAATGATCAGACACCGTATACCCCTTCGTTTCTTCCGGTTGCGTCATGATATTACAAATATACATGCACGGCGCCGTTCCGCTCTTAATGGCATCCAATATTTCCGGCACCAACAAATCGGGAAGCACGCTCGTATAAAGACTTCCCGGGCCTAAAGTAATAATATCCGCCTGACGAATAGATTCCAACGCATCACCTACCGCCATAGGGTCTTTAGGCACCGTACTCATATGATGTATTTTGATACTGCCACCCTTAGAAGCTATATAAGCAGCTATTTCCGATTCTCCGGCTACCGTTTCACCATCTGACATTTGTGCCAGCAAGCGAATTTTCTCTGTCGTTGCCGGTAGCACACGTCCTCTGATATTTAATACCGTACTTGCCGTTTCCAAAGCGCCTTGCACATCACTAAACTCTTTCATAAGTGCCGCTAAAAATAAATTTCCCAAGCTGTGACCTGCCAATTCGCCCTCACCGCTAAAGCGATATTGAAAAAGTTGTTCCAACACTGTTTCTTTATCAGAAAGCGCCACCAAACAATTTCGCAAATCACCGGGCGCTACAATATTCATTTCCTCTCGAAGTCGTCCGGATGATCCGCCATCATCTGCCACTGTGACGATCGCAGAAATATTCGATGTCCGTTCTTTCAATCCCCGAAGAAGCATGGATAAACCATGTCCGCCGCCGATGGCAACAATTTTCATTCCTCGTGACAATTCCATCTTCGACGCAATTTGCCGCGAAAGATTCTTTTCATCCGGAGAAAGTAAATAAAAGAACCGCTGCACTAATTTCCGCACAGCATAAAGCATACAAATAGCGCCGATAATCACCATGCCCACACCGGCCACGACCAGAAAAGTATAACTATATGTTCCTGTTAAGAAAAATAATAGCCTCAATATACTTTCTTCCATCTGCCCAAAAACCTGATAATTCATAATCAGTACCATACCAAAAACCAGCACGATAAGACCCACAGAAAAAAGTATCATCCACCGCTTAATATTCAGCCCCGGATAAAGCCATTGCAATAAGATTTTCATATCACTCCTCCGCATCACGTTCAATACGGTTTCTATGCAAATCGCGATGCTCCACATTCACATGCGAATGTATTTTCCTTAAATGCGCACCCAACTCCTCTGCCACAAACACAGAACGATGCATACCGCCGGTACATCCGATAGCAATAGTAAATTGATTTTTCCCGACATCACGAAATTGAATCGCCAAAAAATCAATAAAATCATTCAATTTCTCAATGAACTCCGTCGTAACCGAAGATTTTCTGATATACTCCGCCACTTCAGGCACACGCCCCGTCCACGACTTATACTTCTCCACATAAAAAGGATTCGGCAAAAACCTCACATCAATAACCATATCGGCATCAATAGGGATCCCGTACTTAAATCCGAAAGAAAATAAAGTAATTTGCATATCCCTTTTTTTATCCGATGCCCCAAAACGACTACTTAAATACTCCTGTAAATCTTTAGGATTCATCGCTGTCGTATCAATGATAATATCCGCCTGTGCACGAATCCCTGCCAAAACTTCACGTTCAGCACGAATCCCCTCTTGGATACGCATCGTCTTTGCCAAAGGATGCTGCCTGCGTGTTTCCATATACCGCCGCACCAAAGCTTCATCAGACGCCTCCAAAAAAGCCACTTCATGCGGAATTCCTCGCTTTTTCAATTCCGTCAACGCCTGAGGAAGGGCATCAAAAAATGATCCGCCTCGAATATCCGTAACCACCGCCACATGGCGAGTATTAGACGTACTCTTCCAACATAAATCCGCAAAACGAACAATCAAAACAGGAGGCAAATTATCCACACAATAATAACCCATATCCTCTAATTTCTGCATAAAATTCGTTTTCCCGGCTCCACTCATACCGGTAATAATAACAAACCTAAATCGCTCCATATTATCCCCTCCCTAAAAACTCCGCAATCGTCTTTGCCACACCATCATGATTATTCGTATCCGTCACAAAATGAGCCTCATGTTTAGCAGCCTCAGTCGCATTTCCCACAGCAAAAGACCATGGCGTCAATTGGAATAAAGAAATATCATTATCACCATTACCAAACGCCATTATTTCATCCGTAGAAATATTCCACTTCTCACAGAAATACCGTACAGCTGCCCCCTTTGACACTCCTTTTTTATTCACCTCAAGCAAATTCGGTTTAGAAATATACAAATCCGTTACCGTGCCGAACTTCTCTGCCATTAAAGCCTTCAACTTCAAAATCACTGCCGGATCTCGCTCAAAAAATAATATTTTTGTCGGCGCTTTCGACAAATTCCAAAAATCATCACTAAGAACATGTGCCTTCACACCGCACTGCCACTCATAAATATCCGTACGCTCATCACGAAAGGGAATATATAATTCATCATCAATATACACCTGCATATACCGACCGGTTTCCCTACCCATATCCAGAATACGCTGTGCCACCGACAAATCCAAAGTTTCATTACGAATAACCCGTCCGGACTCACACAAAGCGATATACGCCCCCGTATAACAAATCATCGGTACATCACCGATTCCTATCCTTTGTCCCCACGACTGCGCAGACTGAAACATACGCCCTGTGGCAATCACAATTTTAATCCCCTTCTCCAACGCCCGATGAAGAACATCAATCGTATAAGGCGACAAAGAAATATCATCATGCAAAAGAGTATCGTCCAAATCAATTGCTATCATTTTTATAGCATTCATATACGTCTCCTCTTATTCTTTCATTTCACCTTTATTATACCACTACGCCACGCAAAAAAAGAAACGCCCACAAGCGTGTAACAACGATAATCAGCTTACCAAGACATATTGACACTTCCCAAAAACAAAAAAATCTAACCAATCAAAAATTTTATAATTACTTTCCCAAAGCAACACATTACTATCAAAACAACATCAATTGCATAATATAAGCATATAGACACATCACATGCACCGAAATGCATAATAGCTGTTCTTACATACCCAAGATAATATTTGTTCCTTTTACAGCCCATTTTATTTCATTCATTCATGCACCATAGTAAATAAATAATGATTGAAACCATATTTATTTGATTATGAATATTTTTCTCCCGTGAATAATTTTTAGCTTATAAAATCCCTAAATCCCGCATATTTTGGTATTATTCATTTTTATTTGCCGGCGTTATACTACATGTATCCAAAGAGGATAAGTAATTTTGAAAGAGGTGTGTGAATTGGATTTAAATGATTTTTTGTCCGTTGGGCAGAATGCTATCACGCAACATATGGTAGAACCCTCAGATGCCACTAACGGATATTCTAATGCTTTTCCCGGATTATTGGCTACGCCGGGACTTCTTCACTGGATGATTGATGCATCTATTGATGCCATTGATCCCTATTTACCTGATGATTATGCCAGTATTGGTATCTCCGTCCATTTTGTGCATACTGCACCAACCAGTGTAGGAATGACTGTTACTGTTCACGCCGGTATCATCGCTATCACTGATCATGATATAACTTTATCTATCAAAGCGTGGGATGAACAAGGTGAAATCGGTCATGGAATTCATAAACGTGCTGTCGTTTCTAAAAAAATGCTTTTGGCTAAAGCGGATGAGCGAACAAAATTATTACTCCGCCGCCAGACAAACAAACAAGTGGGAGGCATGCAATAATGAATATACTTCCTGATACAATAAACGGTGCATTGATTCTCAGTGTCGTAGATTTTATCCTTAGCTTCATTTTTATTTCTTTTATCGGTATCATTTTACATTTTTTCCCTCTGCTGAATAAAGCAGTAGCTACCATAGAAAGGAGAAATCATCATGCATGATTTATTCCCTCTTCTCCTTTCTGATTTGCTCCGCCAAACAGGACTTCTTGAGTTGACTATCGGTAATGGAGTCATGATTTTGGTCGGAATTATTCTTCTTTATTTAGGAATTGTAAAGAAATATGAACCCTTTCTGTTGGTTGGAATCGGCTTTGCCTGTATCGTTGCCAATATCCCCGGTTCTACGCTAACCTCTGACGGCGGTCTTTTCCGTTATGCGTATGCCGGTGTAGAAAAACTCATTCTTCCGCCACTTATCTTTTTAGGTGTCGGTGCAATGACTGATTTCGGCCCGATGATTGCCAATCCCAGTTTGGTCATTTTAGGCGCCGCCGCTCATTTAGGCATTTTTGTGGCGCTTATAGGTGCAGAAGCTTTGGGATTCTCATTAAAAGAGGCTGCCTCTATCGGTATTATCGGTGGTGCTGATGGTCCTATGGCTATTTACACAACCATGAAATTGGCGCCTGATTTATTACCGCAAATTTCTGTCGCTGCTTATTCGTACATGGCTCTCATGCCCCTTATTCAACCTCCGGTCATGAAATTACTCACTACGAAGAAGGAAAGAAATATCATGATGAAACAGCCTCGCTATGTATCACGATTAGAGAAAATCGCATTCCCTATCGTCATTGCTGTCATTGTAAATATTTTCCTTCCTCCTGTTGCGCCTTTGATTACGATGCTCATGTTGGGAAATCTGCTTCGTGAATGTTTGGTCGTTTCTAAATTGGCAGAAACGGCAGCCAACACGTTGCTCAATGTAGTTACATTAGTTCTCACCGTAGCTATCGGCTCTACCATGGCAGCCGAAGATTTTCTCACACCAAAAACTTTATTGATCATCGTTCTTGGTCTTATTGCATTCGTCTTCGGCACCGGTTCCGGCGTGGTTTGTGCCAAGGTTATGAATAAATTATCCGGCGGACGTATCAATCCGCTTATCGGATCAGCCGGTATCGCCTCTGTTCCTATCGCTGCCCGAGTTTCTCATCTGGTCGGTCAACGGGAAAATCGCCAAAACTTCCTGCTCATGCATGCCATGGGTCCGAATTTAGCCGGTGTCTTTGGCACTGCCATTTCCGGCGGTATCATGCTGGCACTATTGGCTCAATAGTTTCACTATATCAAAAAACGGATATTCACCATTCATACGATGAATATCCGTTTTATTATTATTCGTACTCCACAGAAAGTAATGTCAATCCCTGAGGCGGCGCTGTAAATCCTGCCTGCGCCCGCTCTTTGGCGTCAATAACCGATGTCAATCCTTCAACATCCCTTTTCCCTTCACCAATCTCAACCAATGTTCCTACCAAAATGCGAATCATATATGGTAAAAATCCATCCCCGGTGAAGGCCATAGTTAAAATCCCTTTCTTCTCTTTTATTTCAATAGAAAAAATAGTTCGCACCGCAGATTTTTTCATTTTTTTCTGCCCACAAAAAGAAGTAAAATCATGTGTCCCTATCAAGTAAGGACCGGCTTTCTCCATAGCTCGTATGTCAAGCATGTGTCCATACTGCCAGATAAAACGACGATAAAATACATCCTTTTGACTGCTGATACGGATACGATATACATACGTTTTTCTTTTCGCATGAAATCGACTATGAAATCGATCATCTGTTTCTTCTACGTCCATCACAAAAATATCATCCGGCAAAGCCTCATTTATTTCTTTTTCCAATGTGTTCACCTGACACGCCACCGGTAAATGGAAATTGATAACCTGCCCTTTTGCATGAACGCCGGCATCTGTCCGCCCGGCACCGATAATAGGCACTTCTTGTCCGGTTACTTTTTCTAACGCTTTTTCTATTTTCCCTTGTATCGTTTCTTTACCGGCATGTCTTTGCCAACCTTCATACCGCGTACCGTCATATTGTACCACTGCCTTATAATTCATACTTTCCCTCTTTTATACTATTGCTTATGCTATAATATGTATATAAATATATCATAACATAAGGAGATAATGATGAAAAAAATATTTCTTTCGCTCATGCTTTTTTTCTCTCTCGCTTGTAATGCGTCTGCTAATGACACATGGCAGTACACGCCCATATTAACTATTCAAATGGACAGTGCTACGATAGAAACTACACCTACCGGTCACGTTCTTCTTCATTTTTCCGCCACTGAAATATTACCTGACGGCACTTGCAACTATAAATACATCTACGACAGGACAGCCGAAACAATTCAAATCGCAGAAATGGAAAAAAATACAAAAACTTTACATTACAAAAGTAATTTTACTCCCCTATCCATCCATTCGCCCAATCCGGTCGTACAAAAACGAGCTATCATGGCTGAAAAAGTATATCAAAGAAAGATAGAGGAAAAGAAATAATGATCTCACAAGAAACCATAGACTTAAATCATGATTTACTCCATTTTATTGGTCAATCGCCCTCCATATTTCATGCTGTACATCATATCAAAACAGCACTGATTTATGCCGGTTTTACAGAAATACGCGAAGAAGACCCATGGCATATCAAACAAGGAGGAAAATATGTCGTCACGCGAAACGGCTCGGCTCTTATGGCATTCACTATCCCTGAAGACGATGGTAAAGCCTTTCACGTCACAGTCGCTCATGGCGATTCTCCCACTTTTAAAATCAAAGAAAATCCTGAACTCAAAGACAAAAATTATATTCGCCTGAATGTAGAAGGCTACGGTGGCATGATGATGAGCAGCTGGCTCGACCGTCCTTTATCTGTTGCAGGTCGCTTATTTGTCAAAGAAAAAGATTACATCATTCCTAAATTAGTAGCCCTTGACGGTACTTTTTTGCTGATTCCTTCCGTCGCCATTCACATGGATCGCACGGTCAACCAAGGAAAATCATGGAGCATTCAAACTGATTTACTCCCACTGTACGGCACAGCGCACTGTGAAACGCCCTTCATGTCTCTCGTGGCAAATGCTGCCGGTGTGGACGAAAAACAAATCATTGCTCATGACTTATTTCTTTACAACAGAACCCCCGGTATACTCTGGGGCGCTGAAAAAGAATTTATTTCATCACCCAAATTAGACGATTTGCACTCAGCCTTCGCTTCTTTCCGTGGTTTCACGATGGGCAAAAAGGAGAAAAATATATCACTTTATGCCCTCTTCGACAATGAAGAAGTAGGTAGTGGCACAGCTCAAGGCGCCGGTTCAACATTCCTCACGAATACCATTCATCGTATCGCCTTCGCTTTAGGGAAAAACTATGACGAAACAGAAGCCATGATTGCCAAAAGTTTCATGATCTCCACTGACAACGGTCACGCCATTCACCCAAATCACAGCGAATACGCCGACCCGATCAATGCGCCGATTCTCAACGGCGGCGTCGTCATCAAATTCAATGCACAACAACGCTATGCTACCAACGGTTACACCGCTGCTATTTTCCGAAATATTTGTGAAAAAGCCAACGTACCGGTACAAAACTTCACAAACCACAGTGACAATCCCGGTGGCTCCACCTTAGGAAATATTTCCACTACCAAAATTGCTATACCTACCGTAGACATAGGTCTTGCTCAATTAGCCATGCACTCAGCCTACGAAACCGCCGGAAGCTACGATACAGAATGCCTCACAAAAGCCATCGCTGCTTTTTGTGAATAAATAAGACATCAAAAAATCCCCCTACGTTTTTGCGTAAGGGGATTTCTTTTGCCTTATTTCAATTTCGCACCGGCGGGAATATTATCATCTAATATGATGAGATTGAGTCCTTCTTCACCGTCATATTCATATACGGCAGAAATGAGCATGCCTTGCGACGGGATACCCATCATTTTCCTTTCCGGTAAATTCGTAATCGCCACTAAAGTTTTGCCTACTAAATCTTCCGGTTTATAGAATTTCTTAATTCCTGACAAAATGGTACGGGTCGTTCCTGTTCCGTCGTTTAAAGTGAATTTGAGTAATTTATTTGACTTTGGTACTTCTTCACAATTCAATACTTTCACTACGCGGAAATCGGATTTCACAAAAGTGTCAAAGTCCACTTCATCTTCAAAGAGTGGTTCTATTTTCACTTTGGATAAATCTAATACCTTGGATAGTTCTGCGCTACTTTCGCCATTTCCTTCTGTTTCTGTCATCCCGACAGGTTTCATCGTTGGAAATAGCAGTATATCTCTGATGCTGGCTGAATCGGTCATGAACATGAATAATCGATCGAGTCCGATTCCTAAACCGCCGGCAGGGGGCATACCAAATTCTAAGGCTGTGAGGAAATCTTCATCAATGGGATGAGCTTCTTCATCGCCTTTTTCTCTTTCTGCCACTTGCATTTCAAAACGGGCTCTCTGATCCAACGGGTCATTTAATTCTGAGAATCCATTCGCTAATTCTCTACCGTAAATATAGGATTCAAAACGAATGGTGTATCGTTTGTCATTTGGATCTAATTTCGATAAGGGTGATACTTCCACCGGATGGTGTGTAATGTGTATGGGCTGTATCAGATGTTCTTCTACGCAAGCGTCGAAAGTTTCTGCCAACAATTTCCCTATTCCATCATAGTCTGTGTATTCTACTTCCAATTTATCGCAAATTTTCCGTGCCTCTTCTACGGTTTCGCAAGCGTCAAAGTCTTCGCCTGTATATTTCTTTACTGCTTCTGCCATCGTCATACGTGGCCACGGGCCTTTTACGTCAATTTCTGTATCTTCATAGGTAAATTTCGTTGTTCCATATGATGCGATGGCGCACGCTTCTACAATTTCTTCTGTCTGACGTATGACGTCTTCTATATCGCCATAGGCTTGATATGTTTCAATAGCGGTAAATTCCGGATTGTGCCGAGTATCCATGCCTTCATTTCTGAAATTTCTGGTAATCTCAAAAATTCGTTCATACCCGCCTACTAAAAGACGTTTCAAATAAAGTTCCGGTGCAATGCGCATGTACATCGTCAAATTCAGGGCATTAAAATGCGTGGTGAACGGTTTCGCATTCGCACCCCCATAAAGAGGCTGAAGCACCGGTGTTTCCACTTCCAAAAAGCCATGATCTGTATACCAATTACGAATAGCTTGGAGCATTTTGGCTCGTTTTACAAACGTTTTGCGTACTTCGGGATTCACAATAAGGTCTAAATAACGCTGACGATAACGCTGTTCTTTATCCGTTAAGCCGTGAAATTTTTCCGGAAGCGGACGTAATGCTTTGGTAAGCATGGCTACATGAAGAACTCGCACGGTGACTTCTCCGGTGTGCGTCACAAAAACTGTCCCTTCTATCCCGATAATGTCGCCTAAATCCATAAGCTTAAACAACGCCCATTCATTTTCAGAAAGGGTATCTTTACGGAAATATACTTGTACATCGCCTTTTTCATCACGAAGGACTCCGAATGCTGTTTTCCCATGTCCACGAATAAGCATCAATCGTCCGGCGATTTTTACTGTCTTTTCGCTTTCTTCCCATGTTTTAGCATTGTCTAAAATATCTGTCGTGTGGCAGGTACATTCATACCGTCCGCCATAAGGTTCAAAACCTAATTCTTTTATTTTTTCCAGCTTTTCTCTACGAAAAAGCATCTGATCGTTCAACTTTTCTGCCATATTTATCACCTTGTTATTTTAAGATTCCACTTTAATAATTTTATATTTCAATACTCCGGCAGGCGTTTCCGCTTCTACCACATTTCCTGTCTTTGCCCCTACTAATGCACGACCTACCGGTGATTCATTAGAGATTTTTCCTTCAAAAGGATCTGATTCCGTCCGTCCGACAATTGTTACTTTTTGTTCTGTCTTTTTATTTAAGTCCATAATTGTTACCGTAGAACCTAAATCGACTCTATTTTTTCTTTTATTGGCGCCATCAATAATTTGCGCTGTTCTGATTTGTTGCTCTAATTCTTTGATACGTCCTTCTATGGTAGATTGCTGATTTTTCGCATCATCATATTCTGAATTTTCCGACAAATCCCCCATCGCAATAGCTTCTTTAAGACGTTGTGCTACTTCCGCACGTGTCTGTGTTTGTAATACTTCTAATTCCTTTTTTAATTTTTCAAGCCCTTCTTTTGTCACAAGGGTCGGCTGTACTTCTGACATAGTGATCTCCTTTTTTATTTAAATTACAATCCTCTATATTATATCACCATAACCAATGCATTGCAGTAATTTTTTATTTTCACGCATAAAAAAACCGCGATCATCGTCGCGGCGTTATGGCGGAAGAGGTGGGATTCGAACCCACGAGCCCGTCACCGGGCTAACGGTTTTCAAGACCGCCTCCTTAAACCACTCGGACACCCTTCCATAACGATTTTTATTGTAACTAAATAATCTTCTATTGTCAATGTGATAGATCCTCTTTTTATTTCGTCAAAAATTTTTCCTTTCATTAGCGGTTGCATTAATAAAATCTTCCCCGACTTGGTAAAGCGGATGACTTGTATCATCCAACTGTTATAAAGCCATACAGTCGATGAAAATTCCAACCATCATTGTCGACACAAATGAGTACCGCTAAAAGGAAAAACTTTCTTTTTAGCACGTAAAAAGGCATGGATACTATCTTCATGCCTTTTGATGTCTTATGCTATTTCAAAAACAATCGTCACCGTTGCCTGAACGGTAGATTCTCCACCTTCCAATGGTGTTGCTGCTTCTTTAGCGGCAAGAAGCATACTATTGCTTCGAGAAGTATATCGAGGCGCATAATTCACGCTATTTTCTTCAATACTCACTACATTAACTATCCGTTTTCCCAAAGATTCCGCCATAATTTTTGCCTTCTCTTTGGCATTTTCAATCGCTCTTTTCAAAGCTTCTTCTTTAGCCGCATTTACATTCTTCGCAATAAACTCGATAGAATCGATACGATTGGCACCGGCGGATACGACAGCATCAATAATCTGTCCGGCTTTTTCCATATCTTGCACCTTTACACGAAATGCATTTTCTGCCTCATATGTCCGAACAGGCGTATCATCTTTCTTATACTCCACAGCATCAGATAAATCGTAACGTTGCGTTTCAATCTTATCTGCCGGCACACCCATATGAATAATGGCTTTTTTCACGTCTGTCATTATTTTTGCATTAGCTGCGGCTGCCTCTTTCGCCGACTGTGCTTGTGTGACTACGCCCAAACGTAAAACAGCTTCATCATTTTTCACTTTTAGCGATGCTTCTCCGGTAACTGTTACGGTGCTTCGATCATCATTTGCTGAACCGGTAGTCATTACCATACAAGTCAATATACAAGCCAACACAAGCGCAACTATTTTATTCATCTTATTCTCCTTTAAATAAACTATTTCATTCATTCCCTATAATAACATCCTTTCTTATTATGACAGCCGGGTAGCATTCTGTCCACGCACGTACTTACTATCATGCTAAATTTTTATTGGTACTTTCCCATAGAAATAATAATCCATCCGGCCGCATAAGGTGCTATCTCATATTCTTGAAAAATGAAATATACCTTACCGTCATGGCCTATGTAAAACTCTTTCGGAAAATCATCTATACGATAATCGGAATAAAGATGAATCCCTTTCTGCTCACATTGCACTGCCACAGCCGTGCGAAGATTCTCAATGGTCAGATTTTTCACGTGTTCTTTCAAATCATGAAATGTTATCCGCTTTCCATCACGATTCCATGTGACCCCTTTGATATATGTCATAGGATGCGCGCCACCTTCATACGTGAGAGATTTCACAAAAATGATACTATACACATCTCGTGTCCGTCCTTGTTGCCACGTCACCCAGCCGGCTATATTTCTTTTCTTTTCTCCCCGTTTGACAGCTTCCATATAACCGGTGAGTTCCTTTTCTATGAAGTCATTAAAAACCTGATGAAATATCTCATTATTTCCTTTGTATCGCGGAAAGGCAACTGTCGTCTGGCCATTTCGTATTTCCGCCGTTCTGAAATTTTCATTTTCTTTCACCGCAATAAGCCCGGGGCCTGCCACCCATCCCTGTACTTCTTCCGGGAAAAATAGCATACACGACAAGATAAAAATAATAACAAAACGAATCATCATGTCCCTCCTATTTTTAGTATATCATGATGAATTTTTATTTCATACAGAGAGTTTGACGTATTAAAACAAAAAAGGAAATACCGACAACTGTTTAGGTATTTCCTTTTTTATTTGAGCGTAAAAGCCCTATTTCTTCAGTTCTTTGATTTTTTCCATATAAAATTTCATGTTCTCCACGAGATTCGATCCGTGTGTTTGAAGAGCGCCACCGACCAAGAAAATGGCATCATTTCCATACACTTGTTGCATTTGGGGGAACAAGTCATAGCTCATGCCTCCGGATGGAACGGGAAAGGCGGATTTTAAATCTGCCATGGTTGTATCCGTTCCTTCAGCAATACGTTTGCATGTATCTTTGGAAAAGGCAAAGCGTCCGCCAAATCCGGTGAAAATTACTGCGTCTCCTCCTGCCAATCGTCCCAATTGTCCATAGTAGCAGAAGGGGGATATGCCGCTGTCTTCAGAAAGCACTAATGCACCGGAAAAACAAGGATGGAGGAAAACAGGCAAATGGAAGTCCGAACTTTTTGTGAGTTCTCGAATCAAAGGAAATCCTAACAGCCCCGGTGCTGCCATGATTCCTCCGGCACCCCATTCTTGGGCTTTCAGCGCTCTTTCAAAAAAGGTGAATCCATCAGCTGTGCAATTTGGAATAAATAAACTATGTCCCCCTGTTTTTGCATTTGCTTCATTCACTGCGTCAATGCACGCTTTCGTACGTTCTTCAAAAGGTGCATAACTTTGATTGTATAGACTATGATCATCTTTAATAATAGGACAACCGCCTAAGGCTAATTCATAAACCATACGGGCAAATTCTTGCGAATTATTTCCTAAAGGCTTGATGGCTGACATCATGATAGCCCCTTCATCGACATGACACAATTCTCGAATTCCCATTCTGCCAAACTTCGGCCCCGGATAGTCATTATACATCACGTCGGGCAATTCAAATGACATCAAACGAACACCCGGCTGAAGGCTGCTATTTCCAAAAAGCATATTAATCAATTCCGTCATTTCGCCACCAACGCAATTCGGGTCGTAAGAAATCGTCGCATGAAAATAATCGGGACGACTTTTCTTTATTTCTTCTATTTGTCCGACAATGGTCGTCTCTTTCCATGTCCCCTGCACCAGGATTACAGGGCATTCAATGGTTTGTTCCACCGCAATGCCTTCGGCTATTTTCTTGGCATCTTCATAGGTGGCTGCATGAATTTGGTAAACAGCCGTAAATCTTGAAAGATGTTTCAAGTCATCAGTAAGTTCTTGAAAAAGTGTACTATCAAAAAAGGAAATATCAGACATCGGTAAACCTCGTTTCATCTATTTCTATATTTTTCGGTTCACCTGTATCATCGGAAAGCCAATATAACGGACGATTTTTCGATTCTTCGTAGATGCGACCGATGTATTCACCGATAATACCTAAACCCATTAAGTTCATTGATCCGAAAAGGGAAATCAAGATAGTCATCGTTGCCCAACCGGGTACCACTTCTTCCATCAAGTAGCAATAGATTACATGGAACACAAGTAAAACTCCGATAATTCCTGATAGTATGCCTACATAAAAAGCGATGCGAAGCGGCACAGTAGAATTTGTTAAAATACCATCCATCGCAAAATGAATCATCTTTCTCATGGAGAATTTAGATGTTCCGGCATGACGAGCAGGCGCTTCAAATTGAATGGTCGTTTGACGAAATCCAAGCCCGCCGATGATTCCACGAATAAAGCGACTATGCTCGCGAAATTTCAAAAAGATGTGCAATGCCTTTCGATCAATCAGGCGGAAATCCGATCCGCCCGGAATCACGGGCGTTTTGGAAATGGAATTAATCACCGCATAGAAACCGGCAGAGGTCATTTTTTTGACAAACCCTGAATCCTCGGTGGAAGTACGGACTGTTTGAACAATATCATATCCTTCCTCCCATTTTTTGATAAGAGTAGGAATTAAAGCCGGTGGATGTTGCATATCACCGTCCATAGTAATGACCGCCGCACCTCGCGCCAAATCCATACCGCATGTAATGGCTATTTGATGTCCAAAATTACGTGCAAAAGTCACTGCCCTGACATGCTTATCAGTCTTTGCTAATTCGTGAATAAGTCGATTCGTATCATCCGTAGACCCATCATTGACGTAAAGCAATTCATAATCCATATCCAATTTTTCCATGACTTTCGTCACTTCATCATGGAAAAATACGACATTCTCTTCTTCGTTATATACCGGAGTCACAATAGAAATCATCCGTATCACCCTTCCATTTATCACTTATTTTTTCAATACCATAAAACGCATTGACCGCTTATTAGTTTAATACGTAAAAAAAATATATAAAGCCCTTTACTTCCTATTCATCTTCCATCACCGGATGGTCATAAAGATTTTGCAAATCCTTTTCAAGATATTTTGTAAGAATCATATCAAATTTCTTTACGTCTTTTGCGTCATAAGTATGAATAATAATAGGAATACCGCCGGCACGAAATTCACCGTAATATTCATCACGATACACATTATAAAAAAATAGCGCCCCTAATTCTTTTTCCCTACATTCATAAGTAGCTATGATATACGAACCGTTCAATCCTTGCAACGGGTTTACCGGTTCAATCACCCGAGTAAAATGCCCTATTTTTTCCGGCAAGGCATGGCTATAATCCCATTGCGTGAATGCATGCCCTTTAACTAATACCGATAAATCCTTACGCTGCAATAATTCTTTTTTTATGGCTTTCACAGTCCATCGTTTCACAAAATCTTTGAACGTTTCAAAATCTCCGGTAATTACTTCTATTTCCGTCAAAACAACCAAATTCAAATCCATTTTAATCATATAATCCATGGTTTCTTCGTCAAATATAGCACGCACTTGCCAACCGTTTTTCAATGATGTCCATCCGAAGGCTTTATAAATACGCTCTTCCTGTTTATCAATACGTTCTAAATGATATTCTCCGATGTCAAGAGGCAATTCATTCTCTATATCCCATGCCAAAAAAGCATTCCTTCTCTGTTCACGTTCTTCCGCCAACTTATTATCACTCATGTTTTTCCTCCTCTTCTAAGCGATCTCTGGCGGTAACCACCGATCTCACAAACTCCCGTGTCTCGGGAAACGGAATTTCATCTATCCGTGAAAAATCTTCTTTCCAGCCATAATCTTCTATCCAACCGTCCACATGTCCTCTACCGGCATTATAAGCCGCCAATGCCAACACTTCGTTATTATGATATTTCTTTAGTAAAAAATTCAAATACCAAGCCCCTAAAGAAATATTTTCCTTCGGCTCTTCTAAATGATCGGACAAAATGCCGCTTTGTTCAGAAATCCACGCTGCCGTTTCGGGCATCAGTTGCATCATACCCACAGCACCCACATGAGAGCGAGCTTTTTCGTCAAATTTGCTTTCTGTTAATATGACCGCTTCAATAAACAAAGGCGAAATATCTTCCCGCGCTGCACTTTCATTGATAAATTGTTGTATATGAGCTGTCGGCCTTTGTACTATCGTTAAGTGATTTACCCACCCGAAGAGACATATTTCAATAAATAGCAGCCATATGAAAACTTTGCATCCCTGCTTTTTGTGAGATACATGAAATTCTTTTCTTTGGCGTATTCTTCTCATACCGGTTCTTCCTTTCAATGCGTAATAAACCCCGGAATCTTTTGCAATGCCTGATCAATTTGATGATACGTTTCTTCCAACGTACCGCTGTTATCTATAATGACATCGGCATATCGTATTTTATCTTCTGTACTCATTTGCCTTTCCATACGAGCTAATACTTCATCTCGACTCCAATGATTTCTTTCCATGACACGCCGAATTTGTTCCTCTTTGGGCAATACAACCACCCAAACAGATTCCACACGCAATTGTCCTCCATTTTCTAAAAGGAGCGGACTATCCAACACAACAATGGTCTTCCCTTCTTGCTGATAATGATATAATATATCGCTCGTGCGTTGCCAAATATAAGGATGAATGATGCTATTTAATAACTCTCTCTTTTCTTCATCATGAAAAACAATTTGCGCCATTTTTTCTCGATAAAGAGATCCATCTTGACAAATCACATCATTCCCGAATTTTCTCTGTATTTCTTTTATAGCAAAACTTCCGGGACAAACAGCTTCTTGCGCCAACGCATCAGCGTCAATAACCGGTAAGCCTAACTGATGCATATAAGCGGACACTGTACTTTTGCCGCACCCGACACCACCGGTTAACCCTATTCTATACATATGTCACCTGACTTCATTCTCATTTCGTTTCAGCCCAATTTTTCCCTTCGTTCA
This sequence comes from Veillonellaceae bacterium DNF00626, assembly GCA_001553355.1. Taxonomy (GTDB): domain Bacteria; phylum Bacillota; class Negativicutes; order Veillonellales; family Dialisteraceae; genus Dialister. The sequence continues at coordinate 5,402 of KQ960862.1, read as the reverse complement.
CGTCTACAATAAGAGGTACGCGAAGTTTGACTACGGATTCCATGGTTTCTTTCAACAATCTCTTTATCGCTTCTTTTTCATCATTGGTAGCTTCCACCACTAATTCGTCATGTACTTGAAGCAATACACGGCTTTGATAATGCCCTTCTTGCATTTTTTTATCCACTGCAATCATCGCCATTTTCATAATATCCGCCGCCGTACCTTGAATAGGCGTATTCATCGCTGTCCGTTCCGCAAAAGACCGACGATTATAATTAGAACTTCTGATATCCGACAACGCCCGATATCTCCCAAAGAGTGTCACCGCGCGTCCTGTTTCTTTCGCGTCTTCCACCATTTTTTCCATAAATTCGTGAATATGCGGATACCGTTCCAAATATTTCTTAATATAATCGCCTGCCGCTTCTCCGGAAATATTCAGCTGTCTTGCCAAACCGAAACTGCTAATTCCATAAATAATACCGAAATTGACCGCTTTCGCATGAGATCTTTCTTCTGCCGTTACCTCGTCAAAAGATTTCCCTAATATTTCTGCCGCCGTTCTGCGATGAATATCTTCTTTATTCAAAAAGGCTTTGATCAAACTTTCATCGCCGGACATATGTGCCAAAACACGCAATTCCACTTGAGAGTAATCCGCCGAAATAAAACAGTCATACCCATCACCGGGGACAAAAAGTGAACGAATTTTTTTCCCTTCTTCCGTACGTACGGGGATATTTTGTAAATTCGGATCGGAACTGGACAATCGTCCGGTAGCCGTGACTGTTTGATTAAAAGATGTATGAATACGTCCTGTATTTTTCCGTATCAATAAAGGTAACGCCTCTAAATATGTGGAATTCAATTTTGACAATGTACGATACGCCAAAATTTTTTTCACCACCGGATAATGCTCCGCCAAAGTTTCCAAGACGTCTGCCGCCGTAGAATAGCCATTCCTCGTTTTTTTACCTACCGGCATGCCCATTTTTTCAAAAAGTATATAACTCAACTGTTTCGGTGAATTAATATTAAACTCTTCGCCGACCATTTCATATATTTCTTTGGCAATAGAATTTTCTCTTTCTTTCATATCCTTTTGCACACATGACCATTCTTTTTCATCGGTTTTAATCCCGGCTATTTCCATCCGTGCAAGCACGGGAACCAAAGGCTGCTCCACCGTTTCAAACAATGACAACACACCTTCCTTTTCCATGCGTTCTTTAGCCGGCGCATACAAATGAGCCAAAAATTGACAAATACAAGCCAATCTTTCTTCGTCTGTATCCAAATTTTCCGGATAAATATGCGTTACGCCAAAAACCTCCGCCATGTACGACAACGGATATTGCGTACGCGAAGACTCAATGAGATAGGTCGCTAAAGTGATATCAAAAAAGGAAATATGATCGCTCGGAAAATTTGTTTCATAAATCAGTTTACTATCAACCACTATGACCGCTTTTGCCTTTTGAAGGCGTTTGGCTGCTTCTTCATAGCACTCTTCAGGCACTTGGTACGCACAACCATCACAACCAATCATTAAAGATTCTATATGATAAAACGGCGCTGTTCCACTAACGGTAAGAGATAAGGATAAAATATCATCCTCTTTATCTTCCAATGCCTCAAAAGGTCGGATGCACCATGATTCGGCTTTCGTTTCTTCCTTTTTCTCCTTAGCCAGCGTTTTAAAACGACTCAATTCATCATATTTATTAGCTATTCTTTTCAAGCCTAAATGAAGAAAAAATGTTTCCATTTCATCATAATGTACCGGCCGATCCATTTCATGTAAACTCGTTTCGATAGGTACATCTTTTTTTATGGTTGCTAATTGATATGACAAATACGCCAACTCTTTATTTTCTTTCAATTTTTTCCCTAATGCGCCCTTGATGTCATCCACATGAGCATATACTTCATCCAAGGTAGGATATTGTGACAAAAGTTTCACCGCTGTCTTTTCACCTACACCGGGAACGCCGGGAATATTATCAGAACTGTCTCCCATAAGTGCTTTCATGTCAATCACTTGTGCCGGGGTAATTCCATACGTATCATAAATTTCCGATGGAGTCATTTCTGCCATTTGAGTAACACCGCGTTTCATCAAATATACCGTAGTGTCCTCTGTCGCCAATTGAAGTGCATCACGATCACCGGTGACAATAAATACCGGTAATTCCTTTTCATATCGAGCTGCCAGCGTGCCTAAAATGTCATCACCTTCGTACCCTTCCATCTCATACACCGCCGCACCAAGCACTCGCAACGCTTCGCGAATTAAATCAAATTGCGGTACCAATTCGTCAGGCGCCGGTTTTCTTGTCGCTTTATAATCTTTATACATCTCCGAACGAAACGTATGCTTGCTTTTATCAAAAGAAACAGCTACATACTGAGGATTAAAATTTCTATAAATGTCATAAAGCATATTCAAAAATCCCGTCACCGCATTAGTGGGGATCCCATTATAATCCAATAAGGGCAATGCATAAAAGGCTCGATACAAGAGAGAACTTCCATCAATAATGACTAACTTTCGTTCCATAAAAACTCCTTCTATTTCTTTTATTCACCGATTTTATTCCATCATTTCATCATTTAAATTATATCATACTTGATATCCTCTCATATATTTTGCCCTTGCTAAGCCATTCGTTTCAAGCCACATAAAAACTCTTTCCAAGTTGAAAAGAGTTCCTCAATTTCTATGCTTATTCTTCGCTGATAATTAATTCACCACCGGAAATAGACGCAGGATAGGGAAATATTTTTTCCACTCCCGAAAAGTCCACCAGAAAATTTCCTTTGGTGATTTCCTTAATAACTCCACTGCCATATAATCCATGAAATACTTTCGTACCCACCGACACTTCTATATGATGTATCACTTGCATACGTCCGGTATGAGTCACTACCTCATCACGGTGTACTTTATTTCTCGTAACCACCGATTCCGGAGATTCCGGCACTTTATACACCCGAGCTTTTCCCTTTGGCCGTACGAACGGTTCCTTCTTTTTTTGCTCTTCCGGAAAAGCACTCTTCCAAAGTTCCGCCGTCAATCCATACGGATACAATACATGCTCCCCTGTTCTTTCATAAGTAATATACGTTCCCCGCTCGGTAATTTTACTCACTACGCCGGGTCCCAACAATTTATCTTCCACATGCAAACCTATTTTTGCTTCTTTCTTAAGTGGTTTGACAGACGTTGCCAAAAGTTTTTCTCTTGACCCTTTGAACGTAAAAACAGATCCTGATGGTTTTTTCACATTTATAGAATGATCCCTTTTCCCATTCACATCCAAAGATTTTTTTCGTGGAAAAACCTTTTCCTCATCACCAAAGAGAACAACTATTTTTTCATCCGTCAATTCTTTCACAATTCCATTCCCAAATTCCCTATGACGATAAGTAGCCCCTACCGTAAGAGGCCTCCTCTCCCTTTGTGAACGATCAAAAGGTTTTCGCGCATATTTCCCCGATTTCAGAGAATCCTTACGATGCCCCATCGGTTTCCTGCCTGTCTTTTTTTCTCTATCCATAATATCCTCACATCATCAAAATATCTTCCGTTTATTATACTACAAAACACCCTTCCTTTTCGAGATTCTTTTTTCATTCAATCGTGTCAAGAACATTAGTATAAATTCTTTCAGCATTCATCTTAAGAATTACATCGCAAAGACAAACGATATAAACATAAAAAGCAATCCATCAAATAAATAAAAAACGTATTACCTCTCTCAAAATTTTTATCTCCCTATAAAATATATCTTGCCTTAAATTCCTACTTTATTTATATAGATTGTATTATACTATAAGCAAGAAAGACAAGGGAGGTTTTATGATGGACTTCAAAAAAATTTTCATCAACGGACAATGGATATCCGCCAATTCCGATGATTTCATTAATGTAGAAAATCCTGCTACACGAGTTATTTTTGCGCAAGTACCGGCTTGCGGTGCTGAAGAGGTAGACAAAGCAGCTCATGCAGCTCATGCGGCTTTGCCAAAATGGTCAGCGTTACCTTTATCAGAACGCATCTCCTACATGAAAAAATTTTTACAAATATTCCAATCACAAGAAGAGGATCTTATTGATATCACTATCAAAGAATTGGGATCACCTCGAACATTTACCAAAAATGCACAAGTGGACTATCAATACACACGGACTCAATCGTATATTGATTTAGCCCCCTCTGTTCCACTCGTAGAAAAAATGGAACACTCCACTGTATATCGTGAACCGGTAGGTGTTATCGGCTGTATCACGCCTTGGAATTATCCCTTAGGTCAAGTGATCCAAAAAATTGTTCCTGCCATGCTCATGGGAAATACGGTCATACTGAAACCAAGTCAGCATACTCCCTTATCCGCTTATTGGATGGCAGAAGCCTTTGAAAAAGCCGGCTTCCCGCAAGGCGTATTCAATATGATCACCGGTCGTGGCGGCGAAGTAGGCAATGCCATGTCCGCTCATCCATTAATCGATATGATTTCCTTCACCGGATCTACTACCGGCGGTATTACCGTAAGTCAACAAGCCTTAAACAGCGTCAAACGAATCAGCCTTGAACTGGGCGGAAAATCCCCCTACGTTATCCTTAAAGGAGCAGACTACGATAAAGCCATTCATAACTGTTTCAATTCTATTTTCCTTAACTCCGGACAAACTTGTACCGCCTTTTCTCGCCTATTAATTCCGGAGAGTGAAAAAGACATCATTGAAAAGAAGTTAATAAAAATAGCAGAAGAATATACGACCGGTGACCCGAATGACAGTCACACCAAATTAGGACCGGTATCCTCAAAACAACAATTTAACAAAATAAAATCATACATCGAAAAAGGCATCAAAGAAGGTGCTCATCTTTTAGTCGGACATATTCCGGAAGAACCGACAACAGGCTACTATATTTCCCCTGTCATTTTCAGCGATGTGAAAAATGATATGGACATTGCCAAAGATGAAATATTCGGCCCCGTTCTTTGCGTCATAACGTACAAAGATGAAGAAGACGCCATTCAAATTGCCAATGACACAGCTTACGGACTCAATGCAGGCGTCTACGGGCCTGACAAAGAAAGCGCTATCCGCATCGCTAAACGCATTGCCGCCGGTAATGTCTACATCAACGACAGCCCAAGAGATACGGCTGCGCCTTTCGGCGGATACAAAAAGAGCGGCATCGGAAGAGAAGGCGGTATCTACGGCATGATCGAATTTACCCAACAAAAAGCTCTCTTTGATGATTAAGGACAGACAAAACGCAGAGGAACTCGGTTATGATACCGTTCCCTGCGTTTTTATTTTTCATTTGTATAAAAAATAGATATTATTCCAACAAAAAACGGATACCCACTAATGATGTGTACCCATAAAACTGGACACAATATTT
>KQ960861.1 GCA_001553355.1 Veillonellaceae bacterium DNF00626 | reverse complement strand
CTTTTTCACCTTTTTCTCCGTTCTTTCCGTCAACGCCGCGAATCGTTAATCCGTTTTCACCGTCTTGTCCGTCCGCACCGTTCGTTCCGTGAATGGTGATAGAACCGCCGTCTTTGCCGTTAATGCCGATGCCGTCTTTTCCATCTTTACCGTTCAATCCGATAGATCCGTCTTTACCATTAATAACGACCGCACTTCCGTCTTTCCCGATAACTTCCACTTTACCGTCTGTTCCGTCTTTACCGGCTTTTCCTACCGTAAAGCCGTCCTTCAACATCTTATCTACATCACTCTTACGAGCTACATCGGTAATAGCGATTTCTTGAAGTTGGTCTTTATGATTCTTATCTTGTACGGTCAACGTAATCTTACCATTTTCACTTACCGTATAATCTTCCGTACCGTCAGCATCTTTCGTTGTGCCGGCTTTCACTAAACGGAAATCGGTTGCTGCCTTAGCATTCGCATCTACTGTATCAGATACTTGCTTCAATTGATCTTCCGTAGCAGCACGTCCGGATGTAATATTCTTACTATCCCATATCGTATTGCTCAAGCCGGTCAAACTTCCGGAGGATAAAGAAGTGACAGGTTTCGTAGAACCCGGCGTACCGTCACCTTCATCATTAATAGTAATTCCGGATTTGTTAAGAGTAATATAATGCTTGCTCTGTGCATCAGAAATTAT
>KQ960860.1:2505-2730 GCA_001553355.1 Veillonellaceae bacterium DNF00626 | reverse complement strand
TATTGAAATTTATTGTAGCACCTTCTGCCGCTTTTCCTAATAATGCTTTATCCGCATAAATCTTCGTTTCATCTATACTAAGTACAGAATTTTTATCACCGGCAGAGAGTATATTTGAGAGCTGTCCTCCATTTCGATTATCTATATCTGCACTATGAATGTGTATTATGCTATTATATCCGGCTAAAGTCACGGCTGTTCTCGCATTTTTCGTTTTATCCACAT
>KQ960860.1:0-2405 GCA_001553355.1 Veillonellaceae bacterium DNF00626 | reverse complement strand
ATCCACATTTCCCGTAATCGCTGTTCCAAGCATCTTAAATTTAGCAGTCAAATAAATTTCACTATTTTTCCCGACCGTAGAAATAGCATCAAACGTCCCGTATCCGCTATTTTTGGTCGCTGCCTTTATAATCTCAACATCTTTATCAATACGTATTTTCCCTCTTTCTGCACGAATACCGTATACATTTCCCGAATCAGCCTGACTATTATCCAAGCTCAAAGTAACTTTACTGGTTTTAGCAAACTCCATTTCCTTTGAATATTCCTGATCTGTATTCTTGTATGATGATGTCTCTTTTTTGTAACCCATATGTAACATTTTGTTATTTTTGGCTAATATTCCATAGATATTTTGCTTCAAAGGATAAGGGTGTACTTCTATTTCACAAGAATTAGTTCCTAAATCTATCGAAACATCCTTCTTCCTCGCCATAATTCCAACCCCACCATATACCTCTTTCCCTTTTATTTTTTTTATAAGTTCATACTTCTTATCCATCGTGCATTTATTATACATCGGGTCACACTCCCGCGGTTTCTCTTGTATTGTAAAAGTAAAATCTTTATGTTCAGGATCATCACTAGGATCCAGTATCCTTTCCTTAAAAGCACCCCTTTTATCTATTAATCCCAATGCAGGACCATCACTATAAATACGGTACATCTCATCCTTCGACCATTCGAAATCAGGAATATTCGGATTTTCTTCCTGATGGTCACCGCTTCCGGGTACTATCGGTTTTTCTGTACCACTCCCGGGTTCTACCGGAAGAATACTTTGAAATTCCCCTTGACCATTGTCTTTTCTCCATGTCATATTACCCAACTTCAAAACTTGTGATGTAGAGAGCAAACCTTCGGCTATTCCTACTTTCCCAATCAAATTATTCTCATTATTCTTATAAGCATCATAATATACTTTCCCTGCTAAAGCAGTCAAAACTTTCCTTACAGTTTGTTCATTACTCATATCTATATATGTTTTATCTGTCAATACGGTTACTTCTGCTCCCGGATCTGCTGCATTGATATGTGTATCGCCCCCTATATAGTCACTTGTTTCTTCGCCTTTCATATCATGATCATATATCAATCGTATTTTTCCACTTAATTTCTTAATATCCAGTCGTCCATCCTCATCTTCATCTCCGCTTCTCCCTATAGTTCCTCCTTCTCCCGTAGAAATCACTTTATCAACTACCGATGTTTTTTCTCCGGCGCTTTGCCAAGTCCCTTTATCCGCCAAATATACATTGAGGATTCCTTCAAATTTATTATTTTTAGTTTCCCTCAACACTCTGGTTCCTACCCATTTCGATGTTTCACCTTTAATTCCTATATTAATTTTACTATCATAAGAGACACATACATTTCCTTGTACATCTGTTACGAAATTCCCTACATTCATACCTTCATTATCCGTATTAATATTTAATATACTACCAGATTTAGCATATCCGAGATAAGCTCCATCTGCATAAATCTTTGCTTCATCTATACTGATTGTGCCATCAGTATCTGCTAACAATATTGTATAAAATTGTCCTCCATTTCGATTATCAATATCAGCACTATGGATATGTATCTTACCTTCCGAACTAACAGCTGTTTGCGTCGGTCCACTAAAATCCTTCGTAATATCCGTCCCACGCATTGTAAATTTCCCTTTAATATCAATTTCACTATCATAATAAGCATCGATAGCAGTAAACCGCTGCCCCCACCTAATCCTTACCTTGGTAATTGTTACATCACTATCAATACTTATCTTAGCATCTCCACCTGCATAGATCCCATAAATATCCGATTGGTCATCATCAAGACTCATAGTAATGACACCTTTTTTCCCGGCGGTTGCCGTTTCATTGGTTATATTTATTCCCTCTTGATTTCTTGCATAAATTCCGTAGATACTATAGTCATTATTGAATCCTGACATTTGAATATTCAAATTATGTCCTGCCATTTCTACTTTCACAGGATTATCTTTCGCAAATACGGCGACACCACCAATATACTCATGCACTAACGTTGGAATACTATCCTTCGTTACTTTTATGCTACGGTCTTCTGTAAATATTTCGTCTTTCGTAATCGGTCCTTCATTCTTCGATGCCTCTTCATTCTTCGATACCAAGGTAAAAAAATTCTGTGATACCTTTAAAAGTTCCTCTCCTCTATAAGCTTTAGGTGTATAATACAGCTTACCTGCAACGGCATTACGAGCTTTCATTACATCACTTCTTGATGCTACCTCTTCTACTGCATTAATAACTCGATCTTCAGTCAGTGGTGTTTCTCCTCCTACAATCGCCTTTGATGTATCAGCTGATGCTGATGCTTGAAATCCACCTGCCATTAAAAGAGTGACTATACCTACAGCTAATTTTTTCATTTGTTTAT
>KQ960859.1:2225-6072 GCA_001553355.1 Veillonellaceae bacterium DNF00626 | reverse complement strand
AAAAGACACTCAGTAATGGGTGTCTTTTTTACATGTATGAATCTAATCCGGTTTTCGTGTTTGATGTGTACCCTAAAAACCGGACAAAATTATCTGATTTTGCGAAATAGATGCTAACCTATATTTTGTGGGTGGTATCTATTTTGCTTTTTTAAATTCATGTCACAACTAACTTCATTTTGAAATAAAAAACAAAAAGAATAATATTTATATAATTATTTATAATTAATAAGCTGATTTGTAGGAAGTGTGTATAGAAAATATCTATCACGGAAGCATTATTTTTAACAGGGAGAGGAAAGTAACGAAATAAAGGGAAATATTGGAATAATTAATGATAATAAGTTAAATCTCATTAAAATAAGCTGATATTTCGATGTTGACATAGAAAAATAAAAATGATATTGTAACACTTGTATAATTATTAAGATGTAATGAAATTACATAGAATACTATGTATAATAAACCGAGTTATATAGAATGCTATGTAATTTTTAATATATATTAAAAATAATTCATTCGCGGCGTATTGATATTTTCCTAGGGAGGATAAAAAACGGGAAAATGTGATTTTATGTTGTTATATTTATTACCATAGGAGGAGACAAATGAATTTTAAAAAGGGAAAATTGATGGCATTGACAGTAGCGGTATTGATGGGAATGAGTGCATTTACGTCAGTATCAGCGGATGATGGACAAACCGGGACTGTTTTTAAAAAAGGGGCCATAGATGGAAAACATGCGATAGGTCCTCTGAGTGATTTTGCTAAATATCATGTATGGGATTCTGCAACAGAAACATATAAATTTACTAGAGACAGCCAAATTCAAACGAATGAAGGAATATTTGTAACTACAAAACCCATAAAAATAGTTGCTAAGAATGTCACTTTGGAGATGACGCCTGTAAATTTAAAAGGTCATGGTAAGCACGGAAATTATGGCGGTATTCAGATTAATGATGATCGAGAATATAAAGCAGTAGAGGGGGGGGCGATTACCGAAAGATGATGTAAAACCGGGTATTGGTGTTGATATAGAAGTAGGAAACTTCAAAATCAATATAGATCCTACGACACAAAGTAAGCATTATAAATCTACGACAAAAACATGGGATACTTATGGGATTGGTTGTCTTTCGCGTGCCGGAAATAGAATTAATATTAAAGGCGATGTAGATATACATGTAAAGAATACTTATGAAACAGCGAAAGGGACAAGTTTTACTAATGGGATTGCTACGACACATCAAGGACATATCAATATTGATGGGAATGTGAATGTTGATGTACAGGTAAATCAATTAGGTCATGAGAAAGATGGATTCCTTTCTCATTATTATGTCAATGGTATTTTTTGCGGACTGAACTATACACCAAAACAATATGGTAGTGATATCAATATCACGGGAGATGCTAATGTAAATACGAATGGGACAGCCATACACTCCGGTGGTACATCATTTATTACCATAGGCGGTGGTGGAACCGTTGAGATACAGAAGGAAACGGTCAATTATGCATTGAATGCAGAAGAAGGCTTTATCAGTATGAATGTAAAGCTTGATCGGTTGCCGGGAGGAAGAAAAGACGAAATGCCGAAAGTGGTGGCACCGGGGACGCATACGACTAAGATTCATGGGAATATAGCTCTTATTAATCGTGAAGATAGACCGGCAAATAGTGCAGGGTTAGTACCGACAATCATCAATTTAGGATTGACGACAGCTGATTCTGAATGGATTGGGACTGTTATGGACGGTTATAAAGAGAATCCTAAGATGAAACCGGAACAAAAGCAAATTCGGGAGCAGACAGGCTTGAATTTATATTTAATGAATGGTGCGAAGTGGAAAAATGAAATGTGGGGAACTTATCCATCAACATTTACCGGAAGTAAAGTTCGCAGCATAACAGGCGGAGAAAGTGCCCAAAACGCAGGTATTATTTATCAGAATCATTTTAGAAATATTACGGTAAATAATTTTAGTGGATTTGTAAGAGTTTTATATGAAAGAAATAAAACTAAGACGACGACTATTGATGGCGGAGATATTATTATCAAAGCAGCTAAAGAAGGTAGTCATTTGATTTTGCGTACGTCACATGTAGATGGATTAGATGTAAAAGCTCAAAATGAGACCTTAAGTAATTTAGCAACTAAATTACAATATACGGGAGAAAAAGGAAAGTTAACAGGCACGGTAGAAATAGCAGAAGGGTTAATGGAAGCAAAGATAAGTAAGGATATTGAATTCCAAGATGATGGACATGGTAAGTATATACCGGAGATTACAACGCCACCTGTACAGGATACAGAAGTTATAGAAAAGGTTACTGATGGATATGCTGTTGGTCGTGAATTTAGGGATGGGACACAAACAACTTTTGATAAAGATGTTGTTGTTAATGTTTCAGGAAAAGGTATTTCCGGTGGAAAGAATGCACAAAATGTAACCGGGATATATATATTGAATAATAGTAAGGTGAATTTCAATAAAAATATTAAAATAACTGTAAAAAATGCGGATCCGGCTACTCGAGGAACATCAGAAGGTGCAGATGTTGCACATTATTATATGAGTGGTATTTATGTAGGATATGGTTCGGGAGGATATAAATATTCTCAGGCGCTGATTAAAGGAAATGTCGATATAGATGTAGTAGGGGTAGGCATTCAAGCTAATAAGGACGGATATATATATGTTGATGGTGGAGGAAATATTACTACACATGCATTAACCGGATCGGATACTTATGCACTCCTTTCAGAAGAAGGATTGGTTGCTATGAATGTGAAATTTGATAGTGAGGGATATTTATTAGGTGCCGGTAACCATGATGTGAATGTGTATGGAAATTTAGGGATATTAAATAAAAATTATGGTATAGATCCAAATCTGGGAGCAAAGGAAAGTTATATAGCTCTTGGATTAGCTACTGCTAATTCTAAACTTACAGGTGCTGTTTTGAATGAATTTGATGAAAATGGAAATAATACTAATGAAAGTGGTGTGGATCTTTATTTACAAAATGGTGCAACGTGGATTAACCGGTGGATTGGTGCTGAACGTGTAAAAGCTCCACGAAAAGATGCAGAGACATATTTGTTTAAAGGAAGCAAAGTACATAATTTTTATGGCGGTAAGACGGAAGCAGAAACAGGATTTATAGAGCAGGAAGATGGAGATAGACCTATTGATATAGAACATTACAATGGATATACAGTAGTTAAATATGCTCATGATGGTAAAGGTAAAATTCAAGGTGGTGATATACGTATTGAAGAAGCGTTTGATGGTTCCGGTATTAGTATACGTACGAAGAGTTTGAATGGATTAAAAGTAGGAACAACAGTAGCAGATGATCAGACCTTGATTAATAAAACTTTAGCAGCATTGGCACAAAAACTTGTTTATCAGGCTGATGATGGGAAATTAAAGGCAAAAGTCGAGATAGCAGAAGGGTTAGCAACACCTTCAATTAGTAAAGTTATTACTTATTTTGACGAAAACCATCATGGTGTATATGATTCAACCGGAGTTGTACCTAAAAAACCAAAGAAATTTGAGAAACATACACAGGGTGCGGCTACCGGACATGGTATATATGATGATCAAAAAGAGAGTTATGATGATGTAATCATTAATGTATCCGGTAGCGGAGTTACCAGTGAAAAAACATATAACAATGTAGTAGGGTTATATGTTTTGGATGGTGGTCAAGCAGACATAAAGGGGAATTTAAAAGTAACTGTTAAAAATCCACGACCGGCACTTCGAGGTTCTTCGGAGGGAGCAGATATAGCGCACTATTATATGAGTGGTGTATATGCCGGATATGGTG
>KQ960859.1:0-2125 GCA_001553355.1 Veillonellaceae bacterium DNF00626 | reverse complement strand
TGCTTGCTGAAGAAGGTTCTGTATTTATGAATACAGGTGATAAAGGGAATACACCGGGAACTTCTGATGTGGATATATATGGTAATTTGGGCGTGATTAATAAAAATTATGGAATTGATCCGAATCCCGGGAAGCATGAATCTATTGTATCGGTTGGCTTGACTACGGGGAAATCGAAATTTACCGGCGGCATATTGAATGAATTCGAGGAAAATGGAGAGAATAAGCATGATTCAGGGGTAGATCTTTATTTACAAAATGGAGCTACTTGGGAGAATCATTGGATAGGCACCCATAGAGCAAAAGCGACAGTTCCAAGAAAGAATTCTGAAAGCTATTTATACAAGGGAAGTAAGGTAAGAAATCTTATTGGTGGAGAGAGTGAAGCAAAAGCCGGTATTATTTATCAGAATGAAGATAAAGATATTACTGTAAAGAATTTCAGTGGACATGTAAAAGTAATTTATAAGCAAAATGCTACAGATGCTAAAGCCTTTGACGGTGGAGCTATCCGAATCAAGACGGCAAAGGAAAATAGCCAAATTACGTTGAGATCTAATATTAAAGATTTCAAAATGCCACAAGATAGAGAAGTTGTTAATTATGATGAAGCGTTGAATGCATTGGCAGGGAAATTATTCTATGATGCGAATGATGGACATCTGAAAGGAATAGTGGAATTTGCAGAGACGTTGGATAAACCGGTGTATACAAAGGAAATTTCCTTTAAGTCGGATACGCATCAAGGGGAATATAAACCGAAGACTACACCGCCTGTAGTACCGCCTGTTACGCCGTCGGTAGAGGGACAAACGGGTACAGAATTTGATTCTCATTCAGCACGAATTGATGGACGTTCTAAAATGATGCATCGAAGAGATGTGTTTGATAAGAATAAGGCTCTTACAGCGACAGGAGAATATACATTTACTAAAGACAGCCATTTGAAAACGAAGTCAATTACTTCAGCAGATGGAAAGGTGACAATAAATGCAGCCGGAAAGGTATTGACATTAGATTCTCGCGATGAATTTGGGGTACAAAGTTATGTAAGACGTTCAAGTGGCAGTACACCGAAAGAACCACAGGATATTCTTATTAATGCAAAGAAGATTGTACTTAATATTGATCAGGTGGCTTCGACACTTTCCGCTCGGGATGCCTTTGGTATCACAGCAGCCTCTAACGGTTCTACAGTGACTATTAATGGGGATGCAGAGGTTCATGTAAAGAATAAGTCCGATAAGGGAGATCCTACCGGTAGACCTACATTTACAAATGGTATTGCTACGTTATATCACGGAAATATTAAGATTAATGGTAGCGTAGATGTGGATGTACAAGCACCCGGACAAAAAAATATGGGCGAGATTGCCTTTTTGAATCATTATTTTATTAATGGCATTTTTGCCGGATTAAATGCTGATGATGATAAGATGGGAAGTACGGTATATATCCGTGATAATGCTAATGTAAAGACGAACGGTACAGCGATACACGCAGGGATTAATACTTCAGTTACCATTGGCGGTGGTGGTGATGTGGAAATTACCAAACATGATGATATAGCACAATTCGCAATGAATGCAGAAGGCGGTATCATCAATATGAATGTCATACTTGATGGTCATGGAGATGCAATCGGTGCGGGACGTGTCAGAACAAATATTAAAGGGAATATAGGTCTCATTAATAGAGAAGATGATATGAAGAAAGATAAGCGATTGATAACACCTACTGCTGTTCGTTTAGGTTTGACTACAGAAGAGTCGCAATTTAAAGGTATTATTCATGACGATTTTAAGGAAGGAAATGCTGAACAGAAAGAAGAGTTAAAAGAAGTAAGAGAAAAGAGTGGAGTTACTTTATATTTACAGAATGGAGCTACATGGATTAATGAAACATGGGGTGCCTTAATTGCAGATAGTTGGAATAATGCAAGTCATAAGTTTACGGGAAGTAAAGTGGCACACTTAATTGGTGGTGAAACTCCGGAAAAGGCGGGGGTTATAAAACAAGACGATACAAGAGATATTACTATTTATGATTACAGTGGACATGTAAAAGTATTATATGAACAAAATGCGACGAATGCTAAAGCCTTTGACGGTGGAGCTATCCGAAT
>KQ960858.1:16700-16967 GCA_001553355.1 Veillonellaceae bacterium DNF00626 | reverse complement strand
TAAAAAGGCGGAAGAGGATAAAAGGGAGATAGGGTCACACTATTGTGCATAAGTTATCAATATTAATGCTGAAAGAATTTACACCAACTTTCTTGATACAACTTTAGTGCTGTCGCTTTTTATGCTTTTAGTTACCTTGGGAATTTTTATGGATAGAGCAGGTTGTTACAATGTGCGTGAGAAAAAGCTCATTGTACGCCAGCTTACTTCTACCGTCAATTCCTATAGAATTACCACCTTCTCCGTGCGCGGAGAAGGTCTACGCTT
>KQ960858.1:370-16600 GCA_001553355.1 Veillonellaceae bacterium DNF00626 | reverse complement strand
TCCGTGCGCGGAGAAGGTCTACGCTTTTAGCGATTGTTATATAAGAATGCGATTTTCCGGGATTTCAAATGACTATAACGGTTTTACCACATCTGAGAATGCACGAATTGTAAAACTCTTGAATCAATTTTATTTCTTCACCGTAGTAAATATAAACAAAGGAAAGGGGCTATTTTTTGTTTAAGGGTAGAGTTTTTCTTAAAAACACTATATAATTTGATATATATTATGTAGAAAGGAGAGCGTCATGGGTCTTGCGGTGAAAGATATACTTTTGCTTGATTATTTTTCCGGTAAGCCACTTCATAGTCGGATGCCGGAATATCTGGAAAGCACATATGGTTTGCATGCGGATGAACGGATTCGTCAACTGATGGATGAAGGTTGGATACGACAGAGTGTTCCGAAAGAGACGCTCTCTTTGCTACCGGATAAAGCATTGTCGGATTTTCTTTTGCGTTACGGTTTGGATGGTACGGGAGATCATAGTACGTTGGTGAAGCGTGTCGTTGGACAGATTGCAGAAAAAGATTATGCCCATACCGTTCCGAAAGTTTATGTATTGGAAGCCAAAGGGCGTGCGGCGGTAGGGCATCATATGGCGTATATCCTTAATGCTCGTGAAAATTATGGCCTTGCGGAAGGTGATATCGGTGATGCACAGAAAAATCTTCAAAGCAAGGGATTGTCTTATAATGCCGGCGATGTTTTGAAATTGGCCTTTCAGCAGAAGATTAATATTTACATTTTAGCCGGTGAATGGTCAAAGCTTAGAAATTTGTACTACCTGATGGCGAATTTTTATATCCGCCGGAATGAGGAAAAAGATGCCTTATCCCATTTATTTTTGGTATTTCTTATAGATATGTCAGGGATGGGAAATAAGAACACGGTGATCCCTTATGAGAATTTATTTCCTACACAAAAAGGAATGATCCTTTTGATAGATGAAATTCGTCATCGTTTGAATATGACGGCGGATGACGTGAAATCAGCTTTTTTGGTGACACTTGCGCGGATGGCACCGCGACTTCCGTTTTCCTATTTTTCGCCGCAGGTCATGGGTGTGCAGTTGTTGGAAAGATTACGGGGAATTCCCTTTAACGAGGCAAAATATATTACGGACAAAAATACACCTGATAGTAGCGCCGGGGCATATAAATATGTACCTTGGGGACGAAGCGAGGGAAATAAGGAGAGTGTAGTACCTTCTTTCACGCAACCGAAAGTCATGGCGCCACCGGTTTTGCGCATGCCTGCCTTTACGATGCCTGAGCCTTTTATTTCTTCAGAGGAAAGGGAGAAATTGAGGCGTCAAGAAGAAAAAAGGCCAAAAGAAATATGTAAAGAGGACATGGTAACGACACAAAAAGAGTCAAAAGTGACGATGTTTCATAAATGGAAGAAATGGATAAAATGAACTGTGGAAGCGTTGGCGGACACAGTTTTTATTTTATTTGTATAGGATAAATAAAGGAGATATGGTAAAATAATAAGGTAACATGCGTCTGTAGCTCAGTTGGATAGAGCAGCGGTTTCCTAAACCGCGTGTCGGCGGTTCAAATCCGTTCAGGCGCACCATGACCCGGTCTTTGCGATCGGGTTTTTTGATGGATATCTTTGGAAATATTTGAGCTTTTTGTATGATTTTGGCGTGGAAAATTTTTTTATAGAGAATTTATCATATTTTTACCAAAGTGTTATTGAATATGATAGTTGGACAATTTATAATAAAAAAGAATTATTAGTTGTTATAAAAGAAAGGGGCATGTTCTCAATGGAACAAAATTCCACATTTTTGGATAGACTTTTCCACTTAAGAGAAAATGGAACGACAGTCAAGACTGAAATTATGGCAGGGATTACGACTTTTATGACCATGGCATATATTTTGGTTGTCAATCCAAATATTATGAGTAGTGTAGGTATGGACAAAGGGGCTGTGCTTACGGCTACGGCATTAGCCGGTTGTTTGGGTACACTATTGATGGCAGTATTTGCCAATTATCCTTTTGGCTTGGCGCCGGGGATGGGACTTAATGCTTTTTTTGCGTTTACGGTAGTGGCGCAAATGGGTTATACGTGGCAAATGGCACTGGCTGCGGTTTTTGTCGAAGGTGTTATTTTTATTGTTTTGTCACTGACTAATGTACGAGAGGCTATTTTCAATTCAATTCCTATGAATTTGAAGCGAGCGGTAGCGGCAGGTATTGGTTTATTTGTGGCGTTTATCGGTTTGAACAGCGCACAAATTATTGTGGCTAATCCGGCGACGAAGGTGTCCTTGTTTTCTTTTAAAGGGGCTATCTTGAGCGGTCATTTTGCCACCACCGGTGTACCGGTAATTTTAGCGATTATAGGAATTGTTTTTACCGGAATTATCATGGTTAAGAAAGTGAAGGGAAATGTTCTTTGGGGCATTCTCTTTACTTGGTGTTTGGGTATTATAGCGGAGCTTACGGGTATTTATAAACCGGATCCGACGATGGGCGCTTTCAGCACATTGCCTGATTTTTCGAGAGGATTGGCTTCTTTCGTCCCGGTTGATATTTCTCCGATTTTTCTGCAACTTGATTTTTCGCAGTTGATGAGTCTGAATTTTCTTGTGGTTTTGTTGGCATTTCTTTTCGTTGATATTTTTGATACTTTAGGAACTTTGGTCGGTGTTTCATCGAAAGCAAATATGCTTGATTCTGAAGGAAAATTACCACGGATTAAGGGGGCTTTGATGGCAGATGCGGTAGCTACTACTGCCGGGGCATGCTTAGGGGTATCTACGACGACGTCATATGTGGAAAGTGCATCGGGGGTATCGGAAGGCGGAAGAACAGGTCTCACAGCGATGACGATAGCCGTTCTTTTCATTATTGCTCTGTTTTTGTCACCTATTTTTATGGCTATTCCGGCTTTTGCTACGGCACCGGCGTTAGTCATTGTAGGTTTCCTTATGTTTAGTTCTGTGTCGGGAATTAATTTCACCGATCCCGTAGAAGCGATTCCGGCGTATATGGCTATTTTGGCTATACCCTTTGCGTATAGCATTGCGGAAGGTATTTCTTTTGGAATTATTTCCTATACCGTGCTTCATTTATTTACCGGACGATATAAGAGTATAAGCTTGCTCATGTATGTGCTTACTCTTTTGTTTATCGGGAAATATATTTTCATTTAAGGAAATAGGAAGACTCCTGCCTTCGGGTGGGAGTTTTTTATTGCTTGGAATTTTCTCTTGAAATTTTAGTTAAAATGAAATAATATAAGAAATGAATATAGAAAACTTTGAATATAGGAGGAGATTGTGGAAGCAGGGATCAATGTATTTTTTGTCGCTACGGTATTTATCGCCGGAGTCCTTTCTTTCTTTTCGCCTTGTGTTCTTCCTCTTTTGCCTGTGTACATGGGGAAGTTGATGGAAGGGGGAGATGAGCGGAAAGTATCTATCGGGAGGATGTCGATCAATGTCGTGCCGGTGGTGAAAACGTTGCTTTTCATTTTCGGCTTATCTTTTGTCTTTTTTTCTTTGGGTCTTGGTGCCGGTGTTTTAGGGGTATTTCTTTATCATCCTTATACATCAATGGTGTTGGGAATTGTTGTCATTCTTTTGGGTTTGCATCAAGGGGAGTGGATCAATATGTCCTTGCTGCAGCGGGAAAAGAAGGTGGAATGGCATAGAGGAAATCAAAAAGGCTACGGCGAAGCGTTTCTTTTAGGGCTGACGTTTAGTTTCGGATGGACGCCTTGTGTAGGGCCTGTATTGGGTTCGGTGCTTGCTATTGCGGTATCGGGCGAACATTCTGCCTGGTACGGCGGATTTTTGACAGCGGTGTATACTTTGGGCATGGCGCTGCCTTTTTTGGTGCTGGCTTTGGCGTCATCGTGGGCGTTGAAATATATGAATAGAGCCAAGAAACATATGATATTTCTCAAAAAATGCGGGGGAATTTTGATTATTCTCATGGGAATTGTTCTTATGACAGGAAATATGAATCGGCTGACATCGTTTTTGTAGAAGGAGGAGTATGATGACACAAAAGAAATATTGGATAGCAGGGATGGCGACTTTATTTTTATCCGCCACACTTTTCACCGGTTGCAGTTGGGGCATGGATTGGTTTGGCGGCGGTGATACAAAGAAAGCAGAGGAAGGTGTATCTTCAAAAGTTATTGACAGTGATTTCACGCTCACTGACACAGAGGGAAAGGTGCATAAACTTTCCGATTATCAAGGGAAAAAAGTGTATTTGAAATTTTGGGCGTCATGGTGCGGTATATGCATGAAAACATTAGGTGAAACGAATGCTTTTGCCGGGGAAGAACATAAGGATTTTGTTGTTCTTTCTGTGGTAGCGCCGGGTGTGTCGGGGGAAATGCCTAAAGATAAATTTATTTCGTGGTTTCACGGCTTGAATTATCATCATCTGCCTGTCCTTCTTGATGAAGGGGGAAAAGTAACGAGAAATTACGGTGTTCGCTTTTATCCTACGTCGGTGATTATTGATTCAGAAGGGGTGGTACGAGAAGTTCGCCCGGGGCATATGCCTAAATCAGCTGTTTTGGACGTCATGGCAGAGATACCGTAAGGCGTTAAAAATATTTTGACTAATATTCTGCGGCACTGTATGATATAGAGGAATTATATTTTACAAAAGGGGACAACTATGCAGATGATTGATTTATCCGGGATAAAAGATTTTCATGCCGGACGATTTATTTTATTTTGGTTAGTGGCTACGGTGGTGGCGATTATCGTAGCGTATAGCATTGATCCGCGGAAAAAATTGATATGGTTTCGTCAGCGGAGTGATAACGGATTTATGGTACGCCGCGGATGGTTCGGGAATTTCAGCTTGTTGGGCGTGCCAAGAACGAAAGAGGGCTTCGCTATTACGGTAGGAATTTTTGTTGTGGCCGGTTTGATATGGGCACTTTTAGTTCACATTCTTTTACCGATTTTTGGATATCAGTTATGATAAATTATAATTACATATATTTCCTGCGTATGGCACAGGGGTAGGAAATAGTAACGGACCTGGTAGATCGGGTTCGTTTTTTTTGAGGAGGAGGTTTTATGATAAACGGAGAACATATTCTTCGAGAATTGCTATCAGGCGTGATGGCGATGGGAGACATTACCGCATGGATCATGTTCCTTATCGGTGGTATTTTGATCTATTTAGGAGTGAAAAAGGATTATGAGCCTGTACTTCTCTTTCCGATGGGGGTGGGGTGTATCTTGGCGAATATGCCGGGGCATTTTGTCGTGATTCCTACGGATGGCGGAGAAATAGGTTTTCTTCAAGTGCTTTATGAAGCCGGTATTGCCAACGAATTATTTCCTGTATTAATTTTCATTGCTGTTGGCGCGATGTGTGATTTCACACCGTTGATTCGTAGGCCCTATGTCATGATTTTTGCGGCAGCCGCGCATTTCGGGATATTCGTCACAGCCATATTGGCGGCGTGGTTAGGCTTTCCTTTCAATCAAGCGGCGGTCATCGGAATCATCGGTGCTGCTGATGGGCCGACCACTATTTTTGCAGCACAAAAGTTTGCGAAAGAATTATTAGCGCCTCTTACTGTCACCGCTTTTTGTTACATGTCTTTGGTACCGATCATTCAACCGCCGATCATTAAACTCCTTACAACGAAGCATGAACGAAAAATTCATATGGCATACAAGGAGGAAAAAGCGATATCATGGACAGCGCAATTTTTATTTCCTTTTATGGTGGTGCTTTTTGCCGGCATCATTGCGCCTATATCCGTGCCGTTGATTGGTGCATTGATGTTTGGAAATATGCTTAAAGTATCAGGTGTCGTAAAATCATTGTCCGATACGGCACAAAATGAATTGTCCAATTTGGTGACGCTTTTTTTGGGCATCACCGTAGGGGCGACTATGACGGCGGAAAATATTTTGACCATAGACGTTTTGAAAATATTAGGCTTAGGGGCAGTGGCATTTATTTTTGACACCGTGGGCGGTGTGCTTTTCGCGAAATTTGCCAATCTATTTCTTAAGACGAAAATGAATCCCATGATCGGGGCATGCGGTATATCCGCTTTTCCCATGTCCGGCCGAGTGGTAGCGAAATTAGCATTGAAAGAAGATCCGACGAATTTTCTCATTCAGCATGCGATGGGCGTGAACGTAGCCGGACAAGTGGCATCAGTCGTTGCCGGTGGCCTTGTATTGGCATTAATTCCCGTATTATCCTAAGGAGGCTCTCATGACAAGTATCGTATCATCATACTATTTATTATTTATCGCATTTCCTTTACTTTTCGTGATTATGGGCGTTTTTGTCGGACTTACCTATTTGCTGAAGGCGCTATTTCCTGCTAAATAGCATGATTTATTGCGGTTTATGTAGGAAAAGCTTATACTATAAAGGAAATATATTTCATAGGAGGGTTAACCATGAAAGAAACATATAGCAGAACAAAATCCGTCTGGCAGCGGATGAATAAAACAGAACAGAAAGCTGTGATGACTTACGGCGAAGCGTACAAGAATTTTCTTGACGTAGCACGGACAGAACGGCTCGCGACGGAAGAAATTATTCGACAAGCCGAAGCCAAGGGATTTCGTCCGGTATACAGCAAGAAAACGCTGAAAGCCGGCGATAAAGTATATTGGAATCAAAAAGGAAAATCCGTTATTTTAGCAGTCATCGGGAAAGAACCGGTGCATAACGGTATCAAAATTGTGGGATCGCACATTGATTCCCCGCGCCTTGATTTGAAAGCAAATCCTATTCATGAACAAGGCGGCGCTGTTTATGCACGCACCCATTATTACGGTGGCGTAAAGAAATATCAATGGGCTTGTATTCCTTTGGCACTTATCGGGCTGATATTTACCAAAGACGGAAAGAAAGTGGATATCCAATTAGGAATGAAGGAAGATGATCCTATTTTCTACATTTCCGATTTGCTTCCGCATATGGCACAAGACCAAATGAAGAAAAGCTTGGCAGAAGGTATCACCGGCGAACAACTTCAGGCTTTGGTAGGACTTCACGCTAAAGACGGTGAAACACCTTGTGAAGCTATTATGAAATTGCTTAAAGATACCTATGGCATTGAAGAAGAGGACTTTGCTACGGCTGAATTGGAATTAGTTCCTGCGATGAAAAGTCGTGATGTAGGCTTTGACAGATCCATGATTGCATCTTACGGACAAGACGATAGAGCTTGCTCTTTTGCCAACTTGCATGCCATATTGAACGCAAAACCGGGCGTAAAAACACAAGCCGCCCTTTTGACAGATAAAGAAGAAATCGGTTCTTACGGTAATACCGGTATGGAATCCTCTTACTTTGTGAAATTCGTCATGAAGTTATTGGCTCTTCAAAAGACACCGGGACTTCTTGAATTTTACGAAACGATGGAAAATAGTGAAATGCTTTCAGCTGATGTGAATGCTTGCTATGATCCGATGTTCCCGGAAGTATCCGAAAAAGACAATGCGTCTTTGATGGGATTTGGCGTGAATTTGACGAAGTACGGCGGTTCACGAGGAAAAGCCGGAAGCAACGATGCTAATGCAGAATTCTTGCAGAAAGTAAGACATATTTTCAATGCTGCCGGCGTTTGCTGGCAAATCGGTGAATTAGGGAAAGTAGATCAAGGCGGCGGCGGTACGATTGCCTTCATGATGGCCAATTGGGGCGCTGAAGTAGTGGACTGCGGTGCATCCATGATTTCCATGCACGCTCCCTACGATCTCATTTCCAAAGCGGATGTATACGAAACCTATTTAGCTTACAAAGCATTCTTTGAAAGTAAATAAAGAATAAATGACCAAACCGGTCCTTGAAAAGGGATCGGTTTTTTATTGGACAGGACAAAAATCTCGCTCAGAGTGTTCCTATTTCTAAAAGTTCATACAAAAATGGCAAAAAAGTAGTGAAAAAGAGTCATTTTATAACCGTTTGGAATAACTTATATAAAAAAATAGCCATAATGACACAAGGGGGATATAATCAAAACAGAAGGAAGGAAAACTTCCGAAGACCGGTCAAATCACATAACAGGATATAAATAAACGAAAGGAGAATTATCATGGGTACATTATATGATGTCGTTATGACAATGGAACGGTTAATGGCAAGTTATGAAAGTTTCTTGAAAGAACTTGACAGCTACATGAAAGAGAAAGGCATTGACGCTGATGACAAGACACAGGCCATAGCCAAAATCTACTCTGATGCACAGCGCAATCATGAAAGACTTCTTTCCACGAAGAGAATGGAAGATCTTCTCCGTATGGAAGGGGAATACAAAATCATGAAAGCTTTTGCGGCAGAAATAGAAGCCGGAGCGTGGACCGATGTAAATAAGCTCGGTCGGGCTATCTGATGAGTACGTAAAAAACACACGTCAAAGGTGAGGGCGTGTGTTTTTTTAGTGTGTTGCAAAAATCATCGCTGAATAGTAATATAATATGAATACACAGCTTTGGTAAATGGCTTATATGTATATGCTTATTTCATGGTAGATGACTTTATTTTTTCTTATAGAAAGAAGAAAAAATATGATATACCATTGAACGAATGAAGATAAATTACATAACAGGCGTCTTTTCGTGCAAGTATCTGTTTTGATTATGGCTATGAAAAAGAAAAGATAAAAAAGCAATTATCTATTTATGTCATGATATATTGACAAAAAAGAAAGCAAGTGTTACACTGTTAGCAATTATTAAACGTGATGCTCGATAGGCTAATCGGCATGGGAATGATAATACCGGGGAATTTATCTGAGCGAGAACGTTTGAGTGATAAATGGGGGGTTGCTATGTGCACGGAAAGAAAAAATAATGATGTACAAAAAACGGCGGAAGAGATGATTCGTGCCGGGAAAAAGAATCACCGTGGTGGACAGCTTCTTTTATGGATAGTAGCTTTAATTGTCGGTGGAGTATTGGGAACAATGGAAATCGGCTGGCTTAATCACTTCTTTGATTTCATAGCGACTGTATTTACCAGATTATTTCAGTTTATCGCAGTTCCTACTATTTCTTTGACAGTGATCACTACGTTGGCAGCCATTGGAGTAAAGAAGGATACCGGACGTATTTTTGGGCATGCGGTGACGTATACATTGCTCACGACTTTTTGCTCGGCTTTTATCGGATTGGCGATGTTTCTTTGGATTCAACCGACGAATTTGCCTTTAGATTTGGTGAACGCCGGCGTGGCTGATGTGCCGGAAAAGCTCACGCATGTTTCTTATTATGATCATTTCTTAAGTGTTATTCCTAATAATGTGTTACAGCCGTATTTGGCAGGGAATGTTCTTTCCGTGATGATTATTTCCGTTGCGGTAGGGTTATCCTTAGCTTTCATGCCCAAAACGGAACAGCGAGATATTTTAATCAAAGGCATTCGTGGTCTTCAAGATGTATTATTCAGTTTAATTCAAGCATTGCTGTGGGCATTGCCTTTAGGGATTATGGCATTTTCCGCGCAGCTTTCGGCAGAAATTACCGCCGGGGTTATTATCGGTTCACTTGGACAATATGTGTTGGTTATTTTAGGCGGAAATATGATTCAATTCTTTATCGTACTTCCGATCTTCCTCATGATAAGAGGGCTTAATCCTATTCGTGTATTTAATAAAATGTCACCTGCTATAGCAGTGGCACTTTTCTCTAAAAGCTCCGCCGGCACACTTCCGGTCACATTAGCATCAGCGGAAGAGAATTTGAAAGTCAATCCGAAGGTATCACGCTTCGTTTTACCGATTTGTACGACCATTAATATGAATGGCTGTGCTGCATTTATTCTTGTCACATCGCTATATCTCATGCAAAACGGTGGCGTAGAATTGACATGGCCGCTTATGATTACATGGATCTTCATTGCCGTTATTTCCGCCATCGGGAATGCAGGCGTTCCCATGGGTTGCTATTTCCTGACTTTGTCGCTTATGTCATCGGTAGGCGCTCCGATTGGAGTCATGGGGATTATTTTTCCGATTTATACCATCATAGACATGATTGAAACGGCAGAAAATGTTTGGTCGGACGCAGCCGTTTGCGCTATGACGGATAAGGATTTGAGAAATACGTTGTAATAAGGAAATCGAAAGAAATATAAGGCATCCTTAAGGGGATGTCTTTTTTGTTGGGGCTCTGTAAAATCCCTGAATTGACAATAGTGTACTCGATAGATATAATAAACGTAGTTAAGAAATGCATAATGTACGGAGATTGAAATTAATAAAAAATGATAATAATAGATGTGATAAAAATAGAGGAAGTACACACAAAAATAATTGGATGAATAAATAGTTAGAGTTAAGACGGAGAATAAGAAGGTATAGGTAGTTTAATGCATTCGATGTCGGTACATAAGAGAAAATGTGTGACTTGGTTTGCATTAATAAAAACTTATTCTTTGGAGTAAGTTTTTTTATTTTATTGCGTTCTGATAGATTATTAAAAAAGAGAGGTGCTTATGTTATAAAGTAGAGAATTTGAAGAGATGGCTATTACTATGAATTAAAAGGTTAAAAGAAATATGTTACTGATGATGACATTACAGTATTTTATACCGGTAGGTGATAGTTGTTTTATCTCTTGTTGATCATAGAATTGACTGAATGGGTCAGAACTATTTGAATGGAATTTACGAAGGATTGGTAAAAATTTATTTAAAATAAGAAAGAATGGGAGTGTAGTATATGAAATCATCAGTGAGACATCAAATTTTATGGGCTGTAGTTATGGCAGGGGTATTGTCAGTACCACAAATGGCACAGGCAGAAGTATTTACGTTGAAACCGGTAGTAGTTACGGCGAATCGGATATTGCAACCGATTACAGAAACTAAGGCGGACATTTCAGTTATTAATAGGGAAATGATTGAAAATCATCATGTGGATACACTTGAAAAAGCCTTGCGTATGGTACCCGGTGTACAATTTTTGAATTATGGCGAAAGCGGTATCAATGCTAATTTAAGTGGGATACGTATTAATGGCAGTAATGACGTACTTTTATTAATTGACGGAATACGAGTTAATGATATGAAAGGTGGCGGAACGACGGGATATATGTATTCATCGCGTCGTAATAATTTAGGGAATGTCGAACGGATTGAAGTATTGCGTGGATCAGCAGGTATGATTTATGGTAGCGGCGCAGTTGGTGGGGTTATTAATATTATTACAAGAAAAACAACCGGACGAGAAACATTAATGGAAGTATCAGCCGGGAATTTTGGTGAACGTGAGTATCAATTCCATACACAGGGGCAGAATGATAAATTTATTTATCGTGTATATGCAGGTGATCAACGGCGAGGTGATTTTCGTGATGGTGCCGGTAAACTCTTTATTAGTTCGAGTAAGATGCGTAATGCCGGTGCACAGATTGGGTATGTTTGGACACCGACGCATCGATTGACGCTTGATTTTGATTTGTTACGGAGCGAGTATTTCGGAGAAGATGACGTATATCATCAGACGTATGGTGGATTTTATTATAATTCTATGTGGACATTGCAACATCAGGCAGAATTTAAAAAGGATTGGCAACATCGCTTTGTGTATCGTTTAAGTGATGAAAATGATGAATATTGGCAGCGCCAAGCAAAGTATGGTTTTGGTGCTGATACACGGTATCAGTTTATTTCTGAACAGTTGACTTTCCATAAGCCATATGCAACTTTGGTGTTTGGGGTAGATTATTCACGGGCAGAAAATCGTAAGACGTTAATCAAATTTGTCGATAGAAAAAAGATAGAGAAGTATCCGATGATGAAAAATATATCTTCGTATGCCCAGCTGGATTGGAACCCGATTAAACAGGTATTGGTGTCACTTGGAGCACGTAAAGATTATCCATCCGGTGGATATGCGTCAATGAGTATTGATAGTCATACATCATATAGTGGTAAATTAGGATTTGATTTTACGAATCGTTTTGGGGCATATCTATCAAGTAGCGATTATTTTATTTTACCGTCGGTAGTGCAATTGTTTAATAGTAAAAATGAAAAAGGACTACCCGGTATTTTACCTGCAGTCGGGAATACAAAATCACTTGGTTTAACTTATAAAATTGGTGATAATCATTATGTAACAATGAATTGGTTTAAGACTATAGCAGAACGTTCTATTGTATTGTCGTATAAAAAAGATCCGAAAACAGGGCTTTATTATTATGAAAATTATGCCAATTATCGTGCAAATGGGTGGAATGCTCAGTGGATGGCACGATTGAGTGAAAATTGGCAGATGAATTTTGGATGGACCCATTTATTCCAAAGCGCAGAAGGGGATAACTTTAAGATGGGGTATTATCCTAAAGATAAATTTACCTTTGCGATTGATTATAATCGGGATAAATGGCATGTTGGATTTGACGGGTTTTATTTCATTCGTGCTGAAACAGAGTTTTATCGTGAGTTCAAGGAACAGTATAAGCATAAAGGTTGGCCGGATGATAAATATTGGGTTTGCAATTTAAAAGTTGATTATTCTCCGAACAAAAACACACAAGTTTATTTAGCAGTAGATAATGTATTTAATAAATTATGGGCAGAGCATACTGATGTGGTACATCATCCGAATTCCGGATTTGATAAGTGGTATAGTATGCCGGGAAGAGCATATTCAGTTGGAGTACAATATAGTTGGTAATTTATAGTGCGTGATTAGTATGTGACTGATGTATTATTCATATCGGTTACGGAAAGAGGTGTCAAATGAAGGGAAAAGATAGTTGTTCAGTGCATTGGCGCAAGTTTTTACGTTGCGCAGTATTGGCAGGGATTGCAGCAGGCGTTATGTTGCCATTTTCTATATGGGCAGAAACATATAATTCAGGAATTAAAGGCTCTGATGATATGTCGGATAGAAATGTTTATGGAAAGGTCATGAAAACCGATGGTACCGGTAATATGGTATTTGATTTTTCCTCTGAAGAAAATACATATATTAATAATGAATCAGGTCCCGGAATAATCCCGCCGAGAGGAAATAAGAAAATTTCCATTAAAGGGAAAAATATTCATATTAAATCAAGAGGTGAAGCCGGCGGAATTTCCTTCTTTGATGGTGGCGATGTTCATGTTACCGGTAATTTAGATATTGATGCATATGCTAATAGCAATTATATGGTGAAAGGACTGGGTTTTGGGTATTGGAATGATGATGGGGAAGCATATAATCGCATTGTGGTTGATGGAGATGTGCGGATGCGTAAAGATGATTCGGCTAATCCATGGGCAATTGATCGAGAAATTGAGTCCGGATGGATCAATCCCTTGCCACGTTATAAAGGTGCAATGTGGCGGGCTGCAGGTATATCGGCCGGTGCTAGTAATCGTAGTGAGATTACGATTAATGGAATGGTAGACTTAGCGATTAAAGGGAATGCGGTTAGTGTACATGCATATTGGTCTACAGAAGGTGTAACTGATGAACGGGAGCTTGCTACGATTAATTTGCGTGGTGGTAGGATTATTACACCGCAAACACAGGATGCTTCGTACTGGGCATTATTTAGTGGCGGAGGAACCATTAATCTTAATATGAATAAAGAAAAAAATGGAGCTGCTAATTATGATGTTGAGTTAGTTGGTAATGTGATGGTAATGAAAAATGCTGATCACAGAGGGGACCCCTATTTTTATAAAAACGGACGATTAAATATAGGTCTTTCTACGACAAAGTCACGGTGGGTCGGAATTATAGATAATGCCGGTAAAGAATTGACAGGGGAGGTCAATCTTTATCTTTCTAATAAGGCAACTTGGGATTATACGGCAGCATCCAAACCAAATGGTATAGAACTACCGACATTGCCGTATCCAAGTAATGATAATCATTATGATGAATATGATGGAGTTAGTTATGTTACTCGATTAGTTGGCGGTAGTACAGATGAACAAGCGGGAGCTGTATTGATGAAAGATAAAGCACCGTTGGAGATTGCTAATTATTCAGGACATACGTATTTTTACTATGGACATACAGCAGATGGTACATCGACAGATAATTATACAGCCGGGAATGTGCGTATTCATAATGCTTCACCTAATTCTTATGTACGGTTTTTGACAGATCGGACGGGTGTGACGGCGGATAATACGAATCAGGTATTGAATGCATTAGCAGGGAAATTGTACTATATGGCGGCTATATCAGGTAAAAAAGATTTGCAGGGTGAAGTAGGCATTGCAGATGGATTAACAGCGTCATCGAAAAGTCTGCAGCTGGCAGATATGAAGTTTGATCAGTCGACAGGAAAGGCTTCTGCAGGGGAGAAAAAGGTTAATCCTCCTAACCCTCCACAGGAAAAACGGCTTAATCAAATTGTAGAAGGTGTCGGGAGTATTAATAGTCGTGCTGAAACATGGAAGGCTTTAGGCATTCGTGATGGAAATCGTAATTACACATTTAAAGAAGATACCGTTATTGGTGTAGAATGGGGCGTTGGAGTTGAATTTGATGAATTTGCATCGCGTGCTTATGCACCAATTATGTGGAGTAGTGATGATGACGGATCAATTGATATGACCGGTCATTCATTGACACTTCAGGCAACCAAAGGAAATCAGAAGTATAGTCCGCATGGAATCTATGTCGGTGGCGGTAAATTGACGATTAAGAATACAAACGGAATTAATATTCAAACTGAAGGTGGGAATACTCCACGTGGAATTATGGTATTAGGATCCGGGACAATGCCGGAAAGTTCAGGATATTTTGGAAAAGGACAGGCATATCTTGTCATTGCTAATAGTGATAAAAAAGAAGATTCGGTAAATATTAAGATAAAAGATGCCATTGAAAATTATCCTGCCATTTATGCCAAGAAGAATGTTGGTTCTGCACGGATTGATATTCATGGATTGGTTAATGTAGAAATGCCTAATAAAGGACCATTGGCACGTGCTGTCAGTTCAAGTGGTGGACAGATTTATCTCGGCGGTGGACGAATTATTGCGCCATCGGCAGAGGCGATTACAGTTGATGCTGTACGGGAAAAGGATCCGACATCTTTCGTACATGTGAATGCTCAGGTAAATGAGAAAGGCAAAATTGAAGCTGCATCAGGACGTCGTGATGTGGTGATTCATGGAAATGTCACATCGAATCCGTCATCTGCAAAAAAAGCGGAGAGTGCACGAGTGGCTATCGCATTGACAACAGCTGAATCAGAATTACGTGGGTTGATGACTCGTGGAAAGTGGGAAACAATTTACGGGCAAAATATGTTAATGCTTACAAATGGTGCTAAGTGGATTAATGAATCTAATGTAGTTGATGCACCGGCAAGTCGATTGGTACAATTGGCGGGTGCAAGCAGTATGTCTATTGCAGGAGTAATCCAACAGCGTGATAAGGGTGAAATTACAGTAGATCAATATCGCGGGCATACTTATTTGGCATATGAACATACTGATGACGGTACAGAGGGAAGTCATTACACAGCAGGTGATACACATATTGTCAGCGCTGAAGCAGGCAGTTCTATAACAGTAATGACCGGTAATGATAATATTGATGTCAATAAAAAAGAACAGGTGTATAAAGTACTGAATGCTTTGGCAGGGAAATTGTACTATGACGGATATGCTAAAAATGAACGGAACTTGACCGGGACGGTAATGATTGCAGATGGACTCACTGCTTCATCAAAAAGTCTTCAGTTGGCAGACATGAAGTTTAAGGATAACAATGGACAAGGCTATGTAGATGAGCAAAGTTCAAAACCAAAAGTGAAAACAACATTTACGAAAACAATTAATCTGCGTAAACAGGATAATAAAGAATATATTGATGCCGGTGTATGGGATGGTAATGGTTCGGTATATCATTTTGAGCAGGATTCGATAATTAAAATTGGTGAAATATCGGAAGGTTATGGTGTTAATGTCGGTTCGAAGAAATTTGAATTAGCGGCTTCGGATAAAACTATTACATTAGATATTAATGCTAAAAATAAAGGTGCCGGTATTAATATCGGATCTGCAAATTTTGATTGGAATGCAGCACAAACGATTATGAGAATTAAGGCTGAAGGTAGTGAAGCAAAGGGTATTTATCTTAGCGGAGATGATGAAAGTAAGTCAATAATTCATGGTATGACTGATATGGATATTAAAGCAGGAGATAATGCTTATGGTATTCATGGTGTTGATGGTAATTTATTATTAGAGGGATGGAAATTTGTCGGTGCCGGAAAGAAAGTATTTGCCATTCATGCAG
>KQ960858.1:0-270 GCA_001553355.1 Veillonellaceae bacterium DNF00626 | reverse complement strand
CTAATATTTATGTCAATTATGATGATAAGGAAGCGAATACACATAAAGCGACAAATCATTTGGCACAGGTGACCGGTGATATTATGACGACTCATGTGGAATCTTCCGGAGATGGTTCGTCTTCTTATGGGACCGCAGCTTTGGGGCTTGGGACAAAAGATTCGTATTGGCGAGGATTGAGCGTATATCAAGACCGTACGGAAAAAGAAGATGAGGAATCTGATGAATCTTCATCGTACAGTATGGGACGTATGTTGCTTGCTTTGCAAA
>KQ960857.1 GCA_001553355.1 Veillonellaceae bacterium DNF00626 | reverse complement strand
GACATCTTGCCATTCGCTGCATCGGTTACTACGCCGATATTCTTCTCGGATAATTTACTTGTATCTGCTCCACCTTCAATTGAAAGGGTTTCATTCAATTTACGGTTAACTACATCGCCACTATCGCCCTTGAATTTCAAGCCGTCATTCATGGTAGCTAATTCATTGACTTTATCGCCTTCTTTGACAACAACGCGTGTTGTACCATTCGTGCCATCTATGCCAACTTTACCTTCTTGCGTGCCTATGGTGACTTTGTTTTTACCGTCTTTACCGTTCATATCGATAGTGCCGTCTTTACCATTTAATACAACAGCACTGCCATCAGCACCTTTTGCACCGACAGTACCGGCGTCTGCATTCATTTCAAACGCATTGCCACTCTTACCATCGCCGCGAACACTACCATCTTTACCATTCAAGGCTATCTGATTCTTCTTACCCTTATCATCAGTAGCACTCGCTAATGTCAACTGCCCATCTTTGCCATCTACGGCTACGGAGTTGCCATCTTTACCGGTAACAGTGAACTTACCGTCCTTACCATCATCTTGACCAGCACTATTCTTTTTACCCAAGGTGATGTCATCTTTCAAGGATACTTTGAACGGATCGTCTGCCTTACCGGAACCGGATACAGCTATATTATCACTACCTTCTAACCTCGTACGATTCTTCTCTATTTCATCTTTCAACTGTTTAACATTTACTGCATCTGTATCGTTGACACCGGTGGCTACGCCGGTAATAGTCTTACCACCATTGTTAAGGCCATCTTTCGTTAAGGAAATCACGTCTTGTCCTGCGTGAGTAATCGTCATGCCATCCTTGTTAATAACCGTCTTATTACCATCTTTATCGGCTACTGTTATATCTTTAGCTGTCGATACGTTTGTATTCTTATCTTTATCTTCTGTTGTCACGCCGGTAGCACTCACTGTAGTCTGATTGCCATCCTTATCCTTTGTGATAACGCCAGTTGCGGTAGTAGATGTTTCATGTTCATCCTTATCTTTTACAACTGTACCTGTTGCAGTCAGGCTTGTTTCATTCTTATCTTTGTCTTTCGCAACCACACCAGATGCCGTAGTATTTGTCACATGTCCGGCAGCATCCGTATTAGTCATGCCGGTAGCTGTTGTCGCAGTCGTATTACCCTTATCATCTTTTGTAGTAACGCCGACCCCGGTCATATTGGTCATATTTCCTTGATCGTCCTTCGTTTCTACACTTGTCAAGTCTTTCAAATCTTTTGCCAATTTAACCGACATCTTGCCATTCGCTGCATCGGTTACTACGC
>KQ960856.1 GCA_001553355.1 Veillonellaceae bacterium DNF00626 | reverse complement strand
TGTAACAACCTGCTCTATCCGTCAGCATGCTCAATGAAGAAAGTGAACAAGTGCAATCTAAGATGTGGTAAGACCGTTACAGTTAATAGATAGCGATATTTTAGCACATAAGATATACTATAATTAGTAAATTATCATTCACATTGATATTTATGGAGGTAAACAATGGATCAATATCAAGCTAATCTTGAACTTTCTCGTTATTTGCGAAAAAATGCTACTGATGAAGAAAATGATCTTTGGTATAAATTTTTACATAATTATCCGATTCGTATGTATCGACAATATAGAATTAATAGATATATTGTCGATTTTTATTGTAAAAAAGCCAAATTAGCTATTGAAATTGATGGAGCAGGACACTATACAGAAAAACAAATTAACCATGATCGCGCAAGAACGCAAGTATTGAATAAAAGCAATATAGAAGTAATACGTTTCTCTAATATTGAAGTAAATAAAAAATTTAAAGCAGTATGCCAAGCAATTGATCTAAAAGTGCGAAGTAAATTACATATAAAAGACGATTAAATATTTCCAAAAACACCTCGAAAAAATCGAAGACGCTAAACCGATAGAACGCAAATAAGCTGTAACCGTATTATCTATTCTCA
>KQ960855.1 GCA_001553355.1 Veillonellaceae bacterium DNF00626 | reverse complement strand
TGAAAATCACACAAGATGATATGACAAGCGTAGTGGGCCGAATCGGAGTCGGAATCGGACAAAACTATGAAAACGGTCATATTTACGGGAAATTATCCTTAGCTCATGAATTTAATGGAGACATTATGACGACCTTCAGCGCAGGGAACAAGGAGGAAGTAGTAAAACTGAGTCTGAGAGGGACATGGTTGGATGTAGAAATGGGAGGAAGCTATCGATTGAGTAAAGATAGTTACTTCTATGGAAGCTTCACGAAGAACTTTGGAGCGAAGTTGAATAATAAGTGGAGACTCGATGCAGGAATCAGATTGGCGTTCTAAGTAAACGGAAGATAGTTTGGTGACTAAAGGTCAACAAAAAAGAGAGTGAGAGAAATCTCATTCTCTTTTTGATTTTAAATAGATGTAAGTAAAATTGTTTTACAACATTTAATGTGGGAAATAGGAGTAAGCTTGAATAGATCGGATATTCCAAACTCGAATGAGAATAGATAATACGTTTATCGCTCATTTGTGTTGTAATGGTTTAGTATTTTCGCTTTTTATGCTTTTAGTCACTTTGAAAATGCTAACGGATAGAGCAGGTTGTTACAACG
>KQ960854.1 GCA_001553355.1 Veillonellaceae bacterium DNF00626 | reverse complement strand
TTCTAAAAAAAGAAAATTACAAAAAGGTTCTACCTTAAAAGTAGGACCTTTTTTGTATGGAATAAAAATGAATTTTGTTGTTGTTTTAGAATGAGGGATAAAGAGGACAAGAGGAACAAAATGTAAATAGCGTGTAGATAAATTAATGGTAATAAAAATAAATATTACTTAAAGGGGAAAAAAGCGACATAAAGATTGCATAGAAAATAAAAAAAGATGTATAATATATAAAAATTAAGAATAAAAAATAAAAATAAAATTCGAGTGGGGAATATCGGTGAAAGACCGATGCTGTAACGCAACTGTAAAGGGAGCTTTTATTCAGGGACTGTCGAACAGGAATAAAAAGTGAAGAACTAAGTCAGACTGCCATTTGATTTATAAAATACATACTTGCGCGGTAAGAGTGAATATGCATAGTAAATCAATGGTATCCATGATAAGAATTGATTTTGGCAGAAAAACTCAGACGCGTTTTTTATTGATGAAAGCAAAAAATGAAAAAA